>DATKIP010000093.1:0-300000 GCA_035544015.1 Candidatus Saccharimonadia bacterium | reverse complement strand
TGGCATACCGGGCAGTTCACGCGCGCTTCGCTCTTGTTTATTGTGCTTATGTTACAACACAATGCCTGTGCTTGGAATAGGTTTTTAGTGCGTCCGGCGGACCTTGGCGATAAACCGGGGAATGGCGAATTGGCGGCGCAGGCGGGTGGGTTCGAGGGCTAGCCGCCAGAGCCACTCTAGCCCGATGCGCTGAATGGCGGGTGGTGCTTTGCGCTTGGGACCGCCAAAACTCTCGTAATCGAAGGTGCCGCCTTCGCCGATGAGCAGGCCGTGAGGGAGGCGGGTGACGAGATCGGCGCAGACGTGCTCTTGGAGCGGGAACCCCATGCCTACCAGGATGAGGTCAGGTTTGGTTTCGAGCAGCTGTCGGGCGGTGGCGTCGGTCCATGACGGGGTGACGTGGCCGCGGGGGGCATTGGGGTCGCGGCCGGGAATAGTGCTCACGATCGTGATGCTGGGTAGGGCCGCGGTAATGGTACTGGCCACTACGCCGATATCGGCGGCGGTTTCTTTGCCGATAAGGGCTACGCGAAGCTGTTTTTCGGCAGCTGTGCGCAGAAGTTGCCAGGTAAAATTGGTGCCGGCAGCGCGTTCGGGCAGGGGCCAGCAGAGTTCGGCGGGTGCGGCGATGATTTGGCTTAGGGTAAGCAAAAATCGTGCTAATGTGCGCGGGCCGGCGTACAGGTAGTGGGCTGCCCACACCACGGCCACGCCGTCGGCTACCGAGAGTTCGGCATCGTTGAGGAGCGCGGCGAGTTTGGGGTTGGTGGACGCGCGGTCGAGGAACTCCACGTAGGGTTTGATGACGTAGCCGGCTGGCGTACGCGGATCGGCGGCGGTGGCGATGAGGTAGTTTGTGGCTTCGGCAAGGGTTATTACATCGACTTCTACTCCGAGGAGCGTGACGCGGTCGTAGGTGCGTTGTTTAGACATGACGCGCCTTGGGGGTGACGCTGGCGGCAGTGCCGGCGGCGATCCAAGCGATGAGGGCGGTGGTGGAGTCGGCCCAGGCCGGCAGCACGATGGCTACGAGGCAAATGCCGCCTATGGCGGCTGCCAGCGGAATGGCGAGCGCGTGAGCTGCGCTGGTGCGCCACAATGCCATCAAGAGGAGGCCGAGTGCGGCTGTGAAGACGCCGAGCCCGACCAGGCCGGTTTCGTACCCGACTTGGAGGTAGTAATCCTCGATGATGTGGGGTGGGCCAATGTGGAAGGTGGCGGGTCCGGCGGTACCGAGGCCGTGGCCGAACGGACGCGCGATGAGGGCCTGGTAGCCGTCCTGCAGGGAGGCGGCGTGTTGCGAATCGGAGAGATTGGCTTGGCTATGGGTGGCGACGCTAGCGTGGAGGAGCAAGTACTGGAGCTGGCCGTCGCGGGTGAGAATGATTGGTAGCGCTAGGAGGCTGCCGGCAATCACGATGGCGACGGCGAAGGTGGCGGTGCGGCGCAGGCGAGCGGGGAGACTGGCGATGAGGGTGATGATTATGGCGACGCCGGCACCGATCCAGGCGCCGCGCGAGAAGGTCCAGATGAGGCTGATGAGGCTAGCGGCAAACAGCGCTAGCTGCCACCAACGGCGCTGACGCGTGAACAGGGCGAGGCTCAGACATAGCGGGATAATGAGGTATGTGCCGAGTTGGTTGGGGCCGCCGAGGGTGCTAGGGAAGCGGAGCGCCGAGGTGCCGATGGCGATGTGCTGGTAGGGCACGATGGTGCCTGGCCCGTAGCCGAAATGGGTGAGAAAATCGGCCGGCAGGACGAAAATTTGCAGCAGGTCATAGCCGGCGACAACGGCGCAGCCGATGAGAATGATCGTGATCAGGCGCACGAGCAGGGTGCGGGTGGCGATAGTGGCGGCAATGATGCCGGCGAGAAGGAATTCGAGATCGGTTTTGGCGCCAAAGGCGGCTAGCTCGGCGACGGGGCGAGTGAGGGCGGTGACGATAAGGGCCACGGCTCCGAAGGCGAGGGCGGCGAGGATCCAGGGCTGGCGCAGACGCTGGAGGCGGGCGGGTTCGCGGATGAGGAGCGCTAGGGCGGCGACTGCCAGGATGAGCAGCAGCGCCTCTTTCCAGCCTTGAATGACGGCCTGGTGGCCAAACAGGTGGCCGAGCCACACGCTCAAAAAGGCGTGAAACGGCATCACGGCGACGATGACGAGCAGACCGGTTTGGATGAATTTTTCAATCTGTTGATTGAGTTTCATGGCTTGATTATACAGAATTTCAGGCGAGGTTGGGTGGGATGTGTCCGCTGAGAAGGTATAACGGAATCCGAGGAATTATAGCTGGTGTGGCTAAATTTGAGGCTAGCAATGCATCGAGTCGGTGATAATCCTCGGATTCCGTTATATCAGCCGGAGAGGCGTGGTCGGTCACCTGTGTTGAATTATTTAACCGCGACCAAGCTGCGTTTGTACTCCTCGAGATTGTCGAGTGCGATACCGGTGCCGCGGGCCACGCAGAGCAAAGGCTCCTCCCCCACTACGCAAGGCACGCCGGTAACTTGGGTGAGCATTTTGTCGAGATTTTGCAGGAGCGCTCCCCCGCCGGTGAGCACCATGCCGCGGTCAATGATGTCGGAGCTAAGTTCGGGTGGGGTTTGCTCGAGTACCACCCGAATGGCCTGAATAATTTTCTCAAGCTCGTCTTGGAGCGCGCCGGAAATTTCGTTGGCGCGGATGGTGATGGTTTTGGGCAGGCCCTGGATGATGTCGCGGCCCCGGATTTCCATGGTTTTGTCGCGGGTGAGTTTGAGCGCCGTGCCGAGCTGCATTTTGATGATTTCGGCGGTGCGGTCGCCGATGGCGAGGCCGTAGGTGCGGCGAATGTATTCGGCGATGGCGTTGTCCAGGCGGTTGCCGCCCACGCGAATGCTGTGCTGGGCTACGACGCCGCCGAGGCTCAGGATGGCGATTTCGGTGGTGCCGCCGCCGATGTCGACCACCATGTTGCCGGCCGCGCTCGCGATGGGGATGCCGGCGCCGATGGCCGCGGCTACAGGCTCGCGGATGATGTAGGCGGCGCGGGCGCCGGCGGCCAGGGTGGCGTCGATGACGGCGCGGCGTTCGGTGGAGGTGGCGCCGGCGGGTACGCACACCATCACATCCGGGCGCGAGAGACGGAACCCGCCGGTGACCTTGCCGATGTAGTGGCGGATCATGGCTTGGGTGATGCGATAATCGGCGATCACGCCGTCGCGCAGGGGCCGCGAGGCTGTGATGCTGTCGGGCGTGCGGCCGAGCATTTCTTTGGCTTCGGCGCCGATGGCCACGATTTTATTGTGGTCGTCGATGGCCACCACGCTCGGTTCATTAATGACAATGCCGCGCTTGGGTACGTATACCAGAATGTTGGCGGTGCCCAAATCGATTGCAATGCGCTTAGAGAACATGTGTGTAGTATACTATGGGCCAAGTCCATGCTACGTCGAATCTTATCTATCTTTGGTTATCTTTTGGTTGCGCTCGCGATTGTCGGGTTCACCGTAGGTCTTGTGGCTTATGGTAATGACTATACTTACGACTTCAAGACTCATCGCATAATTCAAAAAGGCCACGTTATTATCGATTCGCTGCCCGGCGGTATTGTGGTGACGGCTGATGGTCGTGTACTTGGTAAGCGTACGCCCTACCAGGCGGCGTATAGTATCGGGGATCATATTTTCCGGCTCGAGAAAGATGGTTTTTGGCCTTGGGAAAAGAAATTAATGGTCACGGCGGGGCGGGTGGCGCTGGCTGACTACGTCATTATGGTGCCTAAAAAGCCAGTTGTGACCGAGCTCGATGCGAAGACGCAAATTACGGCTCAGACGATTTCGAAGGATCATCGCCATCTGGCCTACGTGGTGGGGGGGACGGACGCCGCGGTCTATACGCTTGATCTGGGTAACAAGAAGCTCGTGAAGTTATATTCGGCTAAGCCGGCGGTGGCGGCCAGCGAAGGCGTGGCGCCGGTGGGTGCGGAGGTGTTGCATGATGTGGCGTGGTCGGATGATGCGTCGCATTTGTTGATCGTGAGCGAGGTGGGGGGCGTGTTGACGCACCGCTTGGCGGCGGCTGGCGGTGGTGAGCCGGTTAATTTGACTCAGACCTACGGATTTAACTTTAACGGGCTGCATTTTTCGGGCTCAAACTGGCGGCAGATGTATTGGGTGTCGCCGGATGGTTTGCGGCGGCTCGATATGGACGCTGCGGCGGTATCGGGCGTGCTGGCAGATAAGGTTAGTCAGTTTTGGGTGCAGCCCGACCGGGTGCTGTATGTGCAGCAAACTGATCTCGGCCGGTCGCTGTGGAGCCTCGATAGCCGGGGCAAGCGCCAACAAGTGATATCGGCGTTGGTGGAAAGCGATAGCTATAGCGTGGCGCTTTCTCGTTACAACAATGAAGACGAGTTGGCCGTGGTGCCGGCCAAAACCGGCGTGGCGACCTTGTACTCGGGGATATTTAGCGATACTCCGGTGGCCAAGGTGGTGGCTCAGGGGATTGTGAGTGTGAGTTTTTCGCCCAAAAACGGCCGTTTTTTGGCGCTGAATTCGGCGGCGGGTTCGAGCGTGTACGACTTGGAGCGGTCGACGCTGGAGCATTCGTTTGTGCTATACCCTGCCCCGGCGGCTCGCGGAACCTTGAGCGCTGTGACGTGGTTTGACGATGAGCATTTGCTGTCAAATCGAGACGGCGAGCTGTATTGGAGCGATTTTGATGGTACGAATCAGGTAGATTTGGGTCGAGGGTATGGGGTGCTGCCGGCGTATGGTGATGCTGATACTCGGGGCGTGATTGTGTTTCGACCGACCGATACCGGCGTAAGGGTGCTGCAGTTGCAGATTCGCTAGCGCTGGCTTACTTGACGTTGGGAATCTGACCGGCGGGAGCGGGCGACGGCGAGGGTGACGATCCGCCGCCAAAGAGCGACGGCAGTCCTGAGAAAATTCCCTTCCAGGCTTGTACGAGCTGGTCGAGGAAGCCGGGCGATGAGCTGGTGAGCGTGGCCGGCGTCGCCTGAGCGGCGGGGGTGGTGGCGGCCACCGCGGTTTTGGTGGGGTCGGGGTTGATTTGCTTGGCCGTGACTACGAGCCGGCGCAGTGAGGTGCCGGGCGGTGAGCAGGTGATGAGCGTGAGCGTGGGGGTGGCGGTGGGGTTGAGCACGCTCACCTCGGTGGGTTCTACTACCCGGGCGCCGGTGACCTCGTAAATGTAACGCTTGGATTGATAATCGAGGCTTACTTGATCGCCCACGGTGAGTTTATCGAGCAGCACGAATTCGAATTTGTGGTCGCCCGGCTCCCACCAGTCGTTTGATGAGTGGCCAAAGATGGCAACATTGCCGTTGGCGCCGGGTAGCGCGGTGTTGCCGTAGTGCACCACGCCGTCTTGCAGTGCTCGCTGGATGGCGGCTTCTTGGATGCTGGGCTCGTAGATCACGGGCGAGTGAACGCCGATTTTGGCTATGGTGAGGGTATTTTCGGCGGGGATGATGTCGGCGGCGGGATTGGTGGTCGTGACGGGTGCGGCTGGTTTGTTTGAGAGCGAATAGTTGATTTGGTTGATGATGACCGGGGCTTTGAAGAGTAACAGCACCAACAAGAACACGCCGGCGGCCGTGAGAAATGGAATGACGGCCGAGGGCAAGCGCCGGCCGCGCACGAGGGGCTTGGTGCGGGCTTCGTCGGCTAGTTTGGATTTGCTCGTGACTAGGTCGGCTGTGGGCGCGGGTGTTGCGAGCATGGGTCCGGCTACTGCTGGGTGCAGTTCGGACAGCGCGGCGAATTCGGGCAGCGCGGCGATGCGCGCGCGGGCGGCTGCGGCTGCAGCGGGGTGCTTAGCGCTTTCGGGGTCGCGTTGAATCTGCGTTTGCGCGATAGGGTATTCCTTGCGCAGGCGCAGCGAGCCAATATTGAGGGTGTCGGAGGGGTCGGCCATAATTGTCTGCTTTATAGCTTCTATGGTATCGTGAGTGCCGTGCTATTACCAAGCGCGATCATTGTTCGATCTAATATTTTAACATAAACATCTCTTTTTACAATAAGCCGCTGTGGTGGAATGGTAGACACAAGGGACTCAAAATCCCTCGATCGCAAGGTCATGTCGGTTCGAGTCCGACCAGCGGTACCAAGAATCATTGCGTATAACGACCCGGTTGGGTCGTTATTGCGTTTGGTATGATATTTACATGTATTCAATCCACGCACGTTGCCATCAGTGTTACAAACAGAGAAAAATCTGTAGATTTTTATAAATTACTTGAGTTCGAGCAAGTTCATCTTTGGGAGGCCGAGGACAAGACTTTGAGCATAACGCACCTTCGTAATGGTGAGTTTATCTTAGAATTGTTTTGTTATGCTGCTCCCCTGTCTGCTCCGGATTTCATACATGCGACCTCAACGGATCTTCCCGTCATTGGCACAAAACATTTTGGATTGAAGGTAGATTCAATCGAGGCAGCGCGGGAGGACTTGGCTGCTAAGGCTGTGGTCGCCTCTGATGTCAAGGTTACTCAAGGCCGAACTGGCCCTCGTTATTTCTTTGTGGCTGATCCAGACGGTATTTTGGTTGAAATCTCAGAGGATAACCGCGAGTTCTAGTGGCATAGAAAACGAGTTATTTGCAACGTCTTGACGTTATGACGTTGTTGCATTAGAATAAGGCTAAATAAGGAGAGCGATATGGCTACCCTCACGGAGCGAACAACCGTTTATTTAAACCCCTATGTCAAGAAATATCTGCAACATGAGGCGGTTGAACAAAATAAATCAATTTCAGAGCTGATCAATGATCAACTCGCTGAGCTGCTGGAAGATGCAGAGGATGTGGCAACTATTAATGCACGCAAGGCCGAGCCATTGCTTGCATGGGATAAAGTTAAAGCAGATTTAATGCGAGACGGACTACTTTAGTAGATGCTCTATTCAGTAACCTTTCGGGCTAGTGCCGCTAGGGAGCTACGTAAGTTACCTATTTCTGTTCGCAAGCAGGTTTCGGAACTGATTGATTCCCTAACTCACGATCCCAGACCGCATGGCGTAAAGAAGATGACGGGTGTTGATGCATGGCGGATCAGGATTGGCGACTATCGGGTTGTATACTCGGTCATGGATCAACAGTTAGTGGTTGAGATTATTAAGATTGGTAATCGTCGGGAAGTTTATAGGTAGGGTTGCCGATCGAATCGCAGTTCTAGCGTCTGTGACTATGGTTCTGGTTTGCCAATTCCTTCAAAGGGATTGCGCTGGCAAATATCCTTAGGCTGGGTCGGAATTGCTTAACCGAGAGGCTTTAAGCTCTTCCAGCTCTTTTTTAAATAGCTGCATGTCTTTCTCGCGTCGTGTTATGGTTCGGTTTAATTTTTCTAGTTCGCGTACGCGAAATTCTAGCTGGGCTGTTCGTTTGGCGACTTCACGGGTAAGGCTTTTGGTATAGGCCTTCAACTGCTCTTCTAGCTGTCTTTGCCGGGTGAGGTCTTCCATGGCGAGGAGTATGATCGGTCGTTCTTCGTCTGTCGTATAGACTCTGCGGGCGTTGAGCATCATGACCTTGCGGCCTATTTTGGGGAATTCGTGGTCAACCTTAAAGTCCTCGAAGAAGGTGTTTTTGGGCAGGATGTCCTCCAAAAGAATTCTCAGTTTGGGGGCACTCCATTCGCCGTTGCCCAGGTCGTAGACCTTTTTGCCCTCGGTTTGGTTCTGCGTGACCTCAAACATGGTGTAAAAGGTTTTATTGGCCGAGATTACCACGAGATTTTCGTCGAGGATCAAAAAGGGGTGTCGCACGGTGTCTACAACGGTCTTTATGTATGTCCAAGCTACATGCCATAGTTCATCGGCATCAACTTTAACCGCTTTAACCGCCATGGCATGGTTGTCCTTCTACTCTGCTGGGGAGGAGTGGCGTTAACTTGATCTACCTTTAAATATTAACAGGTGAACGCGAAACGCGAAAACGCCCCGCCACGGGCGGTTTGTTTCCGCCACGCCGCAGGGCGTGAAGCGTCTCGTGAGACGAGAGCGCTGACTAGATGAGTTCGATCTCATCTCCTTCCTCGATGACACCCATGCCCGGCTCGACCAGCGAGCAGTAGACGCCCAGGGCCTTGGCGTGATGCTTGGTGAGAGCGGCGAGCATGCCGACGTCGGCGGTGAGTCCGTGCTGGGCTTGAGATCGGGTGGGGAGTCCGCAGCGCTCGGTGCGCTTGCGAACCATCATTTCGACGCCGCTGGGGAACCGCAGTCTGTGGCCGACCCATGCGTCTTCCGGGAAGCTGGTGGTGATGCCCTTGGGTGACTCGATGACGCCGGTCATGCGTAGGCGCCGGGGGTCGTAGGCGCCGGGGTTTGGGTAGAGGCTGCCGGCGGTGTCGAGGGCGGCGGTGGTCACCCAGCTGAACGGGCTGGAGTCGTAACCCACGCCGGGACGCAGCGAGAACCTGGCATTGGTGGCCATAGGCTTGGGGCTGTCTGTGACACGGACGAGGTCGATGTTCCGACCGCGTAGGACCTCGCGCAGGTAGAGGGATATGAGGCGGTTTGACCAGGGGTATGCCTTGTCGTATCCCGGAACGTGGAGCAGGATCTTTCCCCCATCGTCTACCCAGGACCGGCACTCGAGCAGCCATTGCCCGCCGGGTTCTTTGGCGGTGATGACCTGCCCCGTTTGGGGGTCGACGGCTACGACAGTTCGGTCGTTGATGACGCCCTGCCATCCGACGGTTATGCGGGGTACCGTTGGGCTGTAAACGGACTTGATCGGGCGCGCACATAGCATGCTGGCTCGGCCGACGATTGTGGCTCCTCTCGACTGGACTAGCCCTTCGCAGCAGGAACGGTGGGCTCATGCGCTGGCAGGGACCGGGCGGGATAGCTGGAGGTAGTGGGGGACGAGCACGGTATACGCGTACTCGGACATCTGTGCCGCCAGCACGTAGGGCGGCTCCTTGGGGTGCAAGGGGAACTGCACGATGGCCGGGACGAGGCCTGGGGCTAGCCGGACTTCGCCGGTGTCGCCGAGGGTGAAATGCACTGTCCCGACGACTCCCTTGGTGCTTTCGACCACGGCGATGCTTCCGGCGAATATCATCACGCCGATGCCCACTTGGCCTTGGCGTTGGACGCTACTGTAGAGGTAGCTCGCGCCACACGCACTTGAGAACTGCTGCACTGCGAGGGGCGGTCCGGCCCACACGACGCCGTACATTCGCGGCCGACGTAATCCCTCGATGGTGAGAGGCGCGACGCAGCCCTCGGTCAGACATACGACGGGCCAAATCGCCCCCGGTACGATCGATGGTCGTCCGTCGGGATTAGCCGCCGGCAGGGAGGCGTAGCCTCCGCTGTGGAACATTTCGGAGCGGGGTATCATCGGTTCCTCCAGGAGGATCGGGACGGGGTCGGGATGCAGGAGCTTACTTATTATACAACTTTCCCCCTTTTGGTCAATGAAAGTGGGTGTGAATTGGGAATGCTACCGGGGATGGGGTCCCCGGTAGCAGGGTAGGTGGGGGTTACGCCGGTTCGCTGGTTTTGGAGATGGCTATGCGCCATCCAATACAGGGGCAGAGAGCAGATGCGAGTCCTTGGGGGGTGAGGGCGTCCGGATGGAGGGTCTGGTCGAAGAGTCCCGCCTGGTTTCTGGGACAGATGGTGGAATACCACTCTACGATAATGCGATGACGGCTGGAGGTGAGCTCGGTCCCGTCTGCGTGGGGAGGCGTTGGACAGGCGGGATGATTGCCGAGGAGCTCGTCCAGTATCTGGGCCTGCGGAGAAGTGAGATCTACCAGCGTAACGATCTTTTGGGCGGTGATGGGGTCGGTTTCTGTGCGGGGGCTGGATTCCCGGGCCCCTAGCTGGGCGTACCAGGCTCGGAAGCTTTTGCGGTGCCTCCAGGCGGGGTTGGCCGGTGCGGTGAGCATGAGCTGCATGATCGTCCCCCGTGGTCGCGTGGAGCGGACCTGATTATATTAGGCTGGTCATGGCGGCGGATATTGGGTTGATTGTCTGAAGAGTTGGGCTTGATTGAGCGGAGACTTTGGAATATTGACGAATGGCAAAGTATAAGCATAACTACTATGATGATAAGTAATGTCGATTGGCACTTATTTTGTTGCTTTCGCGCCGTTTTTGAGTATATCCGGCATTATCGTTGCCTTTGGCATCGATCTTTTAGTGGTGGCGCTGGTGCTCGTGAATGTGATTCACGGTCGCCGGCTGGGTTTCACGCGGCAGGTGTTGGCCGATATTGGCTTTTTCCTGGGGGTGTTTCTGGGTATGCAGCTGGTGCCGATTGCGGTTACTATGACGGCTAATCGACTGGGCCGCATGGCGATTGCGTTTGGGGTGGTGCTGGGTGTGGGGTTGTTTATGGGTTTTGCGGGCGATCGCCTGGGGCTGGACCTTCGGCGGGCAACGCCACGGCTGGCTGGCTTGCACCGGGGAGGTGCGATCATGGGGGCGGTGCTGAGCGGGGCCACGAGCTTGATTTTGGTGTGGTTGGTTTCGGGCATGGTGCTCACGACATCGTTTGGATGGTTTGCGACGGGGTTGCAGCATTCGCTGATGCTGCGGTTTTTGACGCGGGTGGCGCCGCCGCCTCCGTTGGGGGTGACGCGGCTGCAATCGTTCATTGATCCGAACGGCATCCCGCAGGTGTTTGTGGGCTTGGAGCCGGCGCCGGCGAAATCGGTGGATACGGCTGAGCAGGCATTGGTAGACAAAGTGGTGGCGCTCGATGGTGACTCGACGGTGCGCGTGGAGGGACTGGGCTGCGGCGGTTTGGTGAGCGGCGGCGGTTTTGTGGCGGGTCCGGATGAAGTATTGACGGCGGCGCACGTGGTGGCGGGCATCAAGCGGCCGTTTGCGGTGGATCGCACGGGGATTCATGCGGCGACGGTGGTGGCGTTTGATCCGGGTAATGATATTGCGCTGTTGCGGGTGGAACATGTGGCGGGTAAACCGTTGCGGCTGGCGCCGGATGAGTCGGCGGCAGGGGCCAAGGCGGTGGTGCTTGGGTATCCAGACGGCGGGCCGTTTACGGGGGAGTCGGCGGGTATTTTGGATAGGGGGGTGATTACGGGGTACGACATTTATGGTCGGGGTCGGGTGGAGCGGCCGATGTACTCGCTCGAGGCGGCGATACGGCCGGGTAATTCGGGCGGGCCGGTGGTGCTGCCGGACGGTTCGGTAGCAGGTATGGTGCTGGCGCGATCGCTGTATTCGAACGATGTGGGCTACGCGTTGACCACCAAAGTGGTGGAGCCGTTTTTGGCTATGGCAAGCGGTAGGACGGAGGCGGTGGGCGTGGGCAGCTGCACGACAGGCGATTAAATAGCGAGGCCCCCGACGAATGATCCGTCGGGGGCCTCTGCTCGGCTGTTGGCCGTGCAGATGGTGCGGGTTGGGCCGGCGCGGTGGCCGGCGGTTAGGGGGTGGACTCAGTGCTGGCCGTCAGCCAGCGGTCGATCGGGAGCCGCTCGCCGTTGGCGGCGAACCACGCGACGGCGGTTTGCAGCAGGTCGGGAGTGAGCGCCCGCAGCCCGGGGCTGGCGTTGAGGTAGGCCTGGAGGCCCTGGGCATCGGTTCGGGTGGCTCCGGAGCCGGAGTGGAGCACTTGGGCGGCGTCGTAGACGAACTCGGCGGGAACCACCTCGGGTGGCAGGTTGAGGTCCCAGGTCGTCGGTGCGTTGACGAAGCGGCTGACGAGCTCCTTCCAGTCGGGGATTGTCGGCCAGGTGAGGCCGAGGTGGAAGCAGTGGTTCGGCGGCTGCAATCCGGGGTAGCGCGTGTCGACGCGGTCCCGGAGCTGGCGAAGCTTCGCGAAGGCCGCCGCCGCCAGGTTGTCGGCGGCGGTGCCGGTGGTCTGGGCGGCGGTCGTCAGCTGCTGCACGTAGGCGTCGAGGACTGTCTGGAGCTGCTTCGACGGGGGCCGGGAGCCGCACTTGGTGGTGAGGCGACCGAGGTACTCGTTGGGCAGCCGGGTCTTGGTGTAGACGTCCTCCCAGATGCGGCGCGCCGCGATGCCGGCCTCGAACCGCGCGGCCAGGCTGCCGTTCGGATCGGCCCAGGTGGACATGACGGCCGTGAGCTCAGGGACCGTCTTCTCGTAGTTGCGTCGGTGCTGGTAGGCCGCGACGGCGGCGCGGTATTCCTTGTTGTAGCCGTGGTCCTGCAGGAGCGTAGCCCAGGTCACGCGCAAGTATCCCGGCACGACTTCGCTGAGCTGGTAGTGGGCGCCGACGTCGTCGGCTTCCAGCTGCTCCAGCAAGGCGGCTGCGTGGGCGATGTCCATCGCCAAGCAGTTGGCGGCGGCCCGGCGTTGCGCGCCCGGCAGGCGCGATGACAAAACGGTACTCACGTTCGTCTCCGATCAGTAGTGGGAACGCGTGGAGTATTTTTACCGCTAATTGGGTATTTTGTCAAGGTAAGAACGAGGGTTGGGTTGGCGATTTGGGTCTTAAGCTGGCTAAAACGGCTGCGGGCGGGTATGCTTTGGGCGGATAATTAAGCCGTAAACGGGAGTACCGCGTGAAGATTAATCGCCTTGATCTGGTAGTGTCGCTGTATATTCTGTGTATTGTGGTTTCCGAGCTGATGGGGGCTAAGATAGTTCCGCTGGGGACGATTTTCGGATTTCACCTCAATGCCAGCGTAGCTATTTTGGTAGTGCCGCTGATGTTTTCGGCCGTGGATGTGATGGTGGAGGTGTATGGCCGGGATCGGGCGCGCAGCTTGGTAATGTGTGGAGTGATCGTGATTGCGCTCCTGATGGTGTATGCGCTGGCGGTGACAAATTTGCCCCCGTCTACGCGTTTCGCGGCTATGGAGCCCAGCTACGATAAGGTATTTGGCACGTCGATTCGGATGGCGGCGGCGAGTTTGGTGGCCTTTGGCTTGGCGAGTTTGCTTGATGTGATGGTGTTCTCGAAATTGCGCGAGCGCATGCACAAAAAAGCTTTGTGGTTCCGCAATAACATCTCCAATGTAGTGTCGCAATTCTTTGACACCGCGATTTTTATGACCTTGGCGTTCTATGTGCCGGCTTTGGGACTGGGCGATAATTTGAGCTTCTTGCTGGGAGTTGGTATCCCCTACTGGCTGCTGAAATGTTTGATGTCGGTGATTGAGACGCCGCTGGTGTATGCCGGTGTGGCATGGTTGCGCGGCGACAAGAGCAAGACTGCGTGAAGCTCGCGGCCAATTTTGTGATGACCGTTGACGGCAAGGTGCAGGGGCCGGGTGCGGACTATTGGCCGATCGGCTCGGCGGCGGATTTGGCTCAGCTGCTCGACCTGCGGGCGCAGTGCGATGTGCTCGTGCACGGCCGGCTGACGGCCATGAGCCACGATCACCTTGGCCGCTTGCGGTCGCCGGAGTTTGGGGCGGCTTTGGCGCGGTATGAGCATGCGGGGCCGTATGTGTATGTGGTGGTGAGCGCGCATCCAGATGAGGCGCTCTTGGCGCAGGTGGATCCCAAGGGCGCGGTGTTGCGGGTGATCGTGGCGACGACCGAGGAGGCGCAGCTGCCTTCGGTGCCGGCGGGCGTAGAGGTGTGGCGGCAGGGGTCGGGGCAGGTGGATTTGCCGGCTTTGCACGATCGCATGGCGGCCGAGGGCTGGCGGGCTGGGGCGCTTGAGGCGGGACCGCGGCTGTTTGGCGCGTGGGTGGCGGCGGGGCTCGTGGACGATCTGTACGTGACGGTGGCGCCGAAGCTGTTTGGGACGTCGTTTGGTACGCCCACTATGATTAACGGGGTGTTATTTGCGCCCGATGAGGTGCCCGAGCTCGAATTGCTGGATCATCGCGCTGAGGGTGACGAGGTATACTTGCATTATCGATTTGTGAAAGGCCGGGCGTGAAGTTAACGACGATTCAAACCGACGCGGTGCGGGCTGGGGAGCTTGACCTCCTGGAGCTGGTGGACCGGTATGTGACAGACATGCCGGAGCGGTCGATTTTGGCGGTGACGGCGAAGGTGGTGTCGCTGTGCGAGGGCCGGGTGGTGAAGTTTGGCGCGGAGGCGAAAGAAGCCTTGGTACGGCGCGAATCGGAGTATTACCTGCCGCCGGAATATAATCCCTACGGCGTGATGGTGACGGTGAATCGCGATATTTTGATAGCCTCGGCGGGGATTGATGAATCGAATGGTGATGGGAATTATATCTTGTGGCCGGACGACCCGCAGGCCAGTGCCAATCGGATCCGGGAGCATCTGCGCCGGCGATTCGGGCGCGAAGTGGGGGTGTTGATGACGGATAGCCGGATTACGCCGATGCGCCGCGGTACGGTGGGCTTGGGGCTGGCGCACAGCGGGTTTGCGCCGTTGCATAATTATGTGGGAACGCCGGATGTGTTTGGGACGTATGATCTGAAGTATACGTATGCGAGTATGGTGGACGGTTTGGCGGCGGCGGCGGTGCTGATGATGGGCGAAGGAGCGCAGCGAACGCCGATCGTGGTGATCGAGGGGGCGGATATGGTGGAATTTCAGGATCGTAATCCGACGGCCGAGGAGCTTCAGAGTTTGCGGATTCCGCTCGATGAGGATTTGTATGGCGAGATGCTGAAGGCTATACCTTGGGATAAGCGACCGGGTACGGCTTAGAAATTCTCGGCTTGTTTGATGGCGTTTGTGAGCGCGATGGCTAGTCCGGAAGCCGTGGGGGTGTCGGTAGGTCCGAGGTCGTCGCCGGCGCGGGCGATGAGGTAGGCGGCGGTGGCGAGTCCGGCGGCGGGTTGGGCGTGGTTTTGGATCCAAAAAGTGCTGAGGGCGCCATAGAAGAGCGCCGGGGTGAGCGAGAGTCGGTAGTTGATGGGCGTGACGATGAGCTCGGCGCCGGCGGCAATGATGATTTCGGTGCCGTAGACGGCATAGGCTGCGCGGCTGGCAGCGGCGACGTTTTGGATGATTTCGAGTTTGTTTATGAGGCCGGCGCCGGGGCGGATGTTGATGGCGACGCCGAGCGCGCCGGCTAGCTTGAAGAGCTCGGCCATGGTGAGAATGATCAGTGCTTCGGGATTGTCGGTGACGGCCGGGAGCGTTTGCCGGAGCGCCACTAGGCCGTCGTCGCAGGCGATGAGCGGGCGCTGGATCTCGGCGGCGAGGCGTTCGGCGAGGATGGCGGTGGCGGAATTATTTGAGAGGCTGGGGCCGATAGCCACGGCATCGGCCTCTTCGCTGAGCTCGAGGATGCGGCCCAGGGCTTCACCGCCGAGCGATCCGGATGGTGTGGCGGCGGCGAAGGCTGTGCCAGGCGCGCCGCCCAAGAATTTCGCCAGCGTCTCGGGCATGATGACGGTGCACTCGCCGATGCCGGCGGCGGTGGCAAACTGGTGCATGGCGGTGGGGAGGCTGAATTCGCCGACGTGGCCGCCTACCACGAGCAGCCGGCCGCCGGCCCGACGCGTGACGGGGCGGCTGTAAAGCACCTGCGGGTAGAGTGGCGCGGTGGATTGGCGGACAAATTGCGGTGGGGTTTGACTCATGGCGGCTAGGCGGTAGCGGTGCGCAAGATCGGCGCCGTTGGCGTTTGTCGCGCCATAAATGTTTCGTATTCGGCGACTTCGGTGATGCGCTCGTTGATGAGCCGCCAGGCGATGGTTTGGCCGACCGGGGTGAGGAACAGGCCTTCGACCGAGGTGCCGACGTTTTGGATGTAGGCACCTGGCTCTACCCCTTTGCGGACGACATCGAGCCAAAAGTTTTCGTGGGTAAATGGCCATAATCGGTCGGCTTCACAGGCTACGAGGAGCGCACTGGGGGTGCGGCCGTTGATTTGATATTCGAGCGGACGTTCATGCCAGAGCGCGATGTTGCTGATGAGGTCTATTTCGCTTGAGCTTAATGGTTGGGCAAAGTCGTAGTGGCGCAGGAGTTCGGCTGCGAGTTGGCTGCCGTGAACGGTGTGGAGGTGTTTGGCCATGGCGGCGGCGGGGGTGAAGATTACCCCGGAGTAATCGAGGCTGTCGGCGATCTGGGCGTCATCCACGCGACACCAGCCGCAATCGTGTAATGTGACGGCGAGATGGGCCAGGTAGGGGTTGGTGCCGGGGTCGATGTTGGTGATGAGTTCGTTTACGAAGCCCAGCGAAATGGCGGTATGGACGTCGCTTGTGCGGGTACTGAGATAGGGCAGGACAAATTTGAAAAAATTGCGGTAGGCCTGGGGTACGTGAGCGAGATACTTGTCGTGCCAGGGGATGTGGGCGAGGAGATGGAGGCGATGGTTTTCGACGGCCGTGGTGGTGGAGAATTTGAGGTCGATTGTGGTGGGGGCGTAGGCCGCCGAGGCTCCGGGAACAGAAATTTTGCGGAAGCGCAGGCTGCTCATGCGCCTAGTATATATCTGATTGTTCCCGCGGTATACTAACATTTATGAGCGCCTCCCCCATTGTTTCAATTGCTAATTTTCGCATGCAGTTTGGCGATAACGTTGTGATTGATGACCTGTCGTTTGAGGTGAATGCCGGCGAAACGTTTGCTTTTTTGGGCTCGAATGGCTCGGGCAAGACCACAACCATTCGGACGCTGCTGGGGATTTTCGAGCCGACGGCCGGCGAGTTGCTTGTGAAAGGCCGGCATTATGATCCGAGCATGAGCGCGTTTTTGGGCTATTTGCCCGAAGAGCGTGGGTTGTACAAGAAAGAATCGGTGCTCGATACCATGCTGTACTTTGGTGAATTGCGCTGGATGAGCCGGCCGGCGGCGCGGGCGTGGTCGCTAACGTACCTGGAGCGGGTGGGCTTGGCCGACAAAGCTCACGTGGCGATCGAGAAGCTGTCGGGTGGGCAGCAGCAAAAAATCCAACTGGGGGTGACGATTATGAACGACCCGGAACTCATGATTCTGGATGAGCCCACGAAGGGATTTGATCCGGTGAACCGGCGTTTGCTGATGGAGATTGTGGAGGAGCACAGTCGGCGCGGTGCTACGGTGATTCTGGTGACGCACCAGATGGAAGAAGTGGAGCGGTTGTGCGACCGGGTGATTTTGCTCAAGGACGGCCGGCGTCGGCTCTACGGGACGGTGGACGAGATTCGCCGCGAGTACGGTGAGGAGGTGATTGATTTGGAATTTAACGGTCAATTGCCGCTGAAGGGGCGGCGATACGAGGCAAAGCTAGCGGGCAAGCGTTCGGCTGAGCTGGTGGCCGCGGACGGGTGTACGCCCCAGCAGGTGTTGGAGGAGCTGGTGGGACATCATGATCTGGTGATTACGAAGTTTGAGCTGCGGCGATCGTCGCTCGATGATATTTTTGTGAACATTTATAGTGAGCCAACGGAGGTGCCGGTTGGGTAGATTGCATACAGTGGCTCGGTTTGAATTTGCGCGTACGTTGAGCAAGCGGAGTTTTTGGGTGCGAACGTTGTCGATTCCGGTGCTGCTGGCGGCGGTGATTGCGCTGTCGTATTTTTCGAGCCAGGTGTCGAACGAGGCCGACCAAAAGGTGCAGCAGAGCCAGTTTTCGATAGCGGTCGAAGATGCGTCGGGCCTGGTGGGTCCGGAGGTGTTACGGGCGGCGGGAGCTAAAATCGTGGTCGGTAAGGCCAGTGGCATCGAGATGGTGAAGCGGGGGCAGGTTGATGCATTTGTATATTATCCGGTGGGGCCGGCGCAGCATGCGGTTGAGGTGTACGCCAAGGACGATGGTATTATCAATAATGCTAAGTATTCGGCTGCGGCATCGGCCTTGTTGAAGGCTGGGGTGACGGCCAAGCTGGGCGGTGGCGAGGCGGTGAGTTTGCTGCAAACGCCGCCCGACGTGAGTGTGGTGACCTACAAAGACGGCCAAGAAACCAAGGGGTTTGGTCGGGCGGTGGCGCCGGGGTTGTTCCTGGTGCTGTTTTACGCTGTGATTGTGCTATTGGGTAACCAAATGCTCACGAGTACCACGGAGGAGAAAGAAAATCGGGTCATTGAGATGATTTTGACCTCGGTGACGGCCCGGACGATTATTGTGGGCAAAATATTGTCGCTGGTGGGGCTGGGGATTATTCAAATTGTGGCGATTTTGGTACCGGTGCTCGTGGGGTATTTCGGGTTTCGCGAGGTGCTGAATATTCCGGTGCTGGATTTGTCGCAGGTGAGTTTTGCGCCCTGGCCGATTGGGGTGGGCGCGGCGATTTTTCTCGGTGGATTCTTGCTGTTTACGGGGCTGCTGGTAGCGATTGGGGCGGCCGTGCCTACGGCCAAAGAGGCCGGCGGGTTTTTTGCGGTGGCGATGATTCTGGTATTTGTGCCGTTTTACGCGTTGGGGGCGATCGTGACTTCGCCCGACCAATTGGTGGTGAAGGTGATGAGCTTTTTCCCGCTCACGGCGCCGATTACGCTCATGCTGCGTAATGCGGTGGGCAATTTATCGGCCGGCGAGACGGCGGTTGGCCTCGTGATTTTGTACGTGACCGGGGCGCTGCTGATGGCGCTGGCGATTCGAATCTTCCGCTTTGGTTCGCTTGAGTACGCTCGCAAACTGGGGATTCGGGAGATTTTGACGCGGCGGGCGTAGGCTACCAGCCGCCGCCCCCACCTCCGCCTCCCCCGCCGCCGGCAAACCCGCCCGAGCCAGAGCTCGAGGGGGCGGTGAAGCTGGCGCTGGCGGCCGAGCTAAAGCCCGCGAGCGAGCTGGCGAAGTAAACGGCGTTGAAGCTGGAGGCGCCGCCGTACCAGTCGGGGGGTTGACTGTAGAGGGCGGCGAACTGGCGTGCCCAGTCTTTTTCGAGGCCGAAGAGCATGGCGTAGGGCAGAAGTTTTTCATAGAGTTTTACTAATGTGGTGGTGTCGGTGACGTCGATCTTTTCGGTGAGTTTGCCGTGCGGCGCTTGGAGGGCCTTGATACGCTCGGCTTCGGCGACCGAAATGAACATTTTGAGCCCGAGCAAATATTCGCGGCGTTCGACGCCGGTAGCGGTGCGGGCGGGCATGATTTGGCTAAAAATGGCAATGATGCCCGCCGAGATGAGCAGCATAATGCTAGCGGGTAGGAAAAAGAAGCTCACGGCGCCGATGACACCGGCGATGATGAGGTAGGGTGTTTTGGCTTTGGCGGGGTCAACACGAAAGTAGCCGGTGTGGGCTAGGCGTTGATTGACCGTGCGGCCGATGGCCGTGGCTCCGGCGGAGAGTTTGTTTCTGAGGCTGCTGAGATTGACGCGCGTGCCGGGGGTGAGCTGATTGCTGAGTATGAGCTGCAGCACCGCTTGTTCGTCGGCGCGCAGATTGCCAGGAGCTTTCACGAGCTCAATATCGTAGCTGGTTTTGGCGCCGATGAGGCGAGCCTGGGTAGTTTCGTAAATCTTGAGGTAGCCGCGAACGGCGAGATCGAGAATGGTGGCAGAAATGGCTTTGGGCTGGAAGGATTCGGTGAGGATGGCACTGGCGTCGAGTACGCT
This sequence comes from Candidatus Saccharimonadia bacterium, assembly GCA_035544015.1. Taxonomy (NCBI): domain Bacteria; phylum Candidatus Saccharimonadota; class Candidatus Saccharimonadia; species Candidatus Saccharimonadia bacterium. Next base: position 280,626 of record DATKIP010000093.1, on the reverse strand, counting down.
GAGATCTTTGGGCGGCAGGTATTGGGGCACGATGACGCCGCGGCCTTCGGGGTCGCGGCCGTAGCGCAGCCAGCGGCGTAGCATGATCGCGATGGTGAGCGGTACGGGGAGGATGACGAGTAGTCCGATGAAGGCCAGATTGATGAGGGTCTGGGTGAGCGGCTCGTGGTAGGCCGCGAAGGTGCCGGGGGCGAAGCGCTGCTCAAGGGTGAGGGTTTCGCCGGCACCGAGCGCTCGGGTGGCGGTGTAGGTGGTGATGGTCTCGCCATCTGGGCCGGCGGCGGCTACGGTGGTGCAGGCGGTGGCGGTGGAGCCGGGTGGGCCGGTGAAACAGCGGGCGGCGGCGGGTTGGATGGCGGCGGCGATATCGCTGGTGAGATGGACGTTGGCGGTGACTTGGCCAAATTCTTGCTGCCAGGCGTCGCCGTTGGCGTCCCAGAAGAAACCGTCGTAGCCGGTGACGCCGGTGGTGACATTATCGAGGGCGTAGTCGAGATTGTAGCTTTGGAGGCCGTGGACATAGCGGTGAGCGTCGCCGATTTTGAGTACGAGATTGTGGTTGGAGTGGCTGGTGGTGTAGGGAAGGTTGGCGCCGGTGTCGTCGGTGACGCTCGTTAGTTTGAGGCCTGTGGGGTGGTTTTGGTAGGTTTCGGGAATGGCCCGGAGCAGGCCGTGATTTTGATCAAAATCGGGAAATTTGGCCACGAGGTGTTCGTGAACACGCAGGTGGGAGATATGGGCAGAGTCACGGCTCAGGTAGTAATCGGCGGTGAAGGTGGGAATGGTGAAATCTTGGGTTCCGGCCGTGGCGGCGAGCGGCCAGAAAAGGCAGCTGGCTAGGAGAGCAATAATAAGGCGGTGAAGCTTCATAGAGGTAGTGTAGCGCACTTGCAGTGGCTCGTGTTGGCTGCTCGGTAACGTAAGCGGTATAATACCTTCCATGGAAGCCAAGGATCTTCATGCCAGCCCGCAGCCGGCAGCTAATTTGATGGATAAAATTGCGGCGGATCCGGACATTATCAACCGGGGCGCGGCTGTACCGGCGCCGGTGGTGACGAGTTCGACGCCGGCGCCGGAGGTGGCTCGGGGTGCGGGCGGCCAGGCGGATTTGATGAGCGCGGGTAGTAAAGCGCCGGTGTTTAATTGGCTGGACCCGCAGCCGTTGGCGCCTCCGGTGGCGGCTGCGGCGTCGATCCCGGTTGGCGGGATGCCGGGGGCCGGGGCGGCGGTGCCGGCCAAGCCGCGTAGCCGTCGGTTGTGGCTGCTGCTAGCGGTGCTGGCGATTGTGGTGGCGGCTGGTGGCGTGACGGCGTATGCGGTGCTGGTACGGCCGATGGCGGAGCCGGTGGCGCAGGCCACGCCCACGCCTCATGTGCCCACGCCCACGCCCACGCCGAGCGTCGCGCCGACTGCTACGCCGACCCCAACTCCGACGGCGCCCGCTACTCCTTCGCCCACTCCCCCACCCGTCAACGTGACGGCTCCGGTGGTGGCGCCGACCGTTGAACATCCTCAGGCGGTGAAGGTGACGTCAAAAAACGGCTTGTGGTTGCGCAGTTCGCCGGATAGCTCGAATCAGTCCAATGTGATCGGCTGGATGCCCAACGGCGCCACGGTGAGTGTGGACGCGACCGGGAGTTTTTGGTGGCATGGGACGTATGGCGGCAAGACCGGCTATTTCGCGGTGAGCTACACCAAGTAGGAATTAGCTGGCGATTTGTTCCCAGGGGAATTCTGGGCGGCCAAAGTGTCCGTAGGCAGAGGTGGCGGCGTAGATCGGCCGCGCCAGATTGAGCGTTTCGATGATGCCCTTCACGCTGGTGTCGAGCAGTTTGTCTTTGAAGGCGTAGAGTTTGTCCTTGCTGACGGTGGCGGTGCCGAAGGTGTCGATGGTTTGCATGAGCGGGCGGGGCTGGCCGATGACATACGCCAGGCCTACCTCGCAGCGGTCGGCTAGGCCGGCGGCGACGATGTTTTTGGCGATGTAGCGGGCCGCGTAAGCGCCCGAGCGGTCGACTTTGCTGGGGTCTTTGCCGCTAAAGGCGCCGCCGCCGACTCGCGCGTAGCCGCCGTAGCCATCCACCACGATCTTGCGGCCGGTGAGGCCGGCGTCGGATTGTGGGCCGGGGATGTGCCACAGGCCGGTGCCGTTTACCACGATGTCGGAGTCTTTTGGCAGCTGGAAGCCATATTTTTCTACAACCGGCTTGAATATGTGCTCGATCACATCGGCGCGAACCTGGGTGGCGGGGGCGTCTTCGCGGTGGGCAACGGCGGCCACCAATTTTTCGAGGGCCACTGGTCGGTCGTTTTGGTAGCGGATGGTGACTTGGGTTTTGCCGTCGGGTCGCAGCCAGGCGAGCTCACCCTGCTCGCGGGCGCTGTCGATGCGGCGAGTGAGGGCGTGCGCGAGAGCGATAGGCAGGGGCATGAGCTCGGTGGTTTCGTTGCAGGCGTAGCCAAACATCATGCCTTGATCGCCGGCGCCATCTTGATCGGCGCCAAGGGCTATCTCGGGAGATTGCTCGTGAATGTTGTTGCTAAAGGTGGATTCGCCGCTGAAGCCCCAGCTTGGTTCGGTGTAGCCGAGTCGCTTGATGGTATCGCGGGCGATCTGTTCATAGTCGATTTTGGCCGTGGTTTTGATTTCGCCAAACAGGCAGATTTGGTTGGCGCCGGCGACGGTTTCGATGGCGCAGTGAGACTTGGGGTCTTGCTCGAAAGCGGCGTCGACGATGGCGTCGGAGATGGCGTCGCAGACTTTGTCGGGGTGGCCGGCGCAGACTGATTCACTGGTAAAAAGACGTCCGTCGGTATGGTTGTTCAATGAAAAGCCTTTCTGGTGTGGTCCCGGGGTAAGAAAGGCGTGGTTTCGCGATATCTTCCCTTGCGGGCTAGACGGAGCACCGTTCGACCGGGTGGGTCGGGGGTTGCCGGCAGGTCGTAGGGCTAGGTCCCTTGCTGCGCTCTTGATATGACAATTTGTGTACGGCCCTAGCATAGTGGGGCGGGACCGCGGATGCAAGCTAAAAAAGCCCCTCAGGGGAGAGGGAATTTTTTGTTGGCGGCGACTTCGGGTTCGTCGTCGAGATCGGCGAAGTCGAGCCGTTCGTAGTACACCGGTGTGCGGGTGCCGACTTGATGGCGTTCGACGATTTCGTCTGCCACCTCGGCGTCAAATCCGAGCCTCATAATACTTTGGACTTTACTGAGCGAATCGGTGTTTGAGAATAATATCTCGTCGATTCGCTGCTCTTGATGAGCAAAATTCTGCTTGCTCATAATTGTTGGCCCTCCACCTTACCATTGGTGGCATCATACGGCCGGCGGGAACGGGGCGCACTGGTGGTTTCCACAATGTGGGAGTGAGATTTGGCAGGGATGATTGGCCGGGTCATAATGGCAAGGCATGAGTTATGTGTTGTCACAAGATCAAGCGGCGGCTTTGCGCCAGATCGGGGCCTGGTATCGGGGCAAGACGGCGCCGTTTTTGACGCTGGGCGGGTATGCGGGAACGGGTAAAACGACGCTTATCTCGTACCTGCGCCAGGCGCTGACCGAGCACGATGTTGACGCTACTGTGGGTTTTTGTGCGTACACCGGCAAGGCTACGCGGGTGCTCCAAGATAAGCTGCGCGAGAGTCGGACGATGCGGCGTGGCGATAGTGTGTCGACGATTCACAGTCTCATCTACAGCACCGAGGAGGGGCCTGGCGGGGCGGTGAAATGGGTGCGCAAGGAGGCCTTGGACCGCAGCCTGATCGTGGTGGACGAGGCGAGCATGGTGGACGAATCGATCTGGCAGGATTTGCTGAGCTTTGGCATTCCGATTTTGGCCGTGGGCGACCATGGGCAGCTGCCGCCGGTGGGGTCGGCGTTTAACTTAATGGAAAAACCGACGTTGCGGTTGGAGCGGATTTTTCGGCAAGAGGCCGACTCCCCCATCATCGAGGTGGCGACCATCGCGCGCGAGACGGGACTGCTGGCGGTGCGCGAATATGGGGCGGGGGTGCGCAAACTCGACCGCGCGCAGCCGGAGACGGGCACGATTGTGCAGGAGTTGTTGTCGAATTGGCGGCCGGATTTGCTGGTACTGTGCGGCTACAACGCGACGCGGGTGAAGCTCAACCAGGCAATGCGCGAGATGCGTGATATGGTCGCGCCCGAGCCGCAATCCGGCGACCGGGTGGTGTGTTTGCGCAACAATCGCACCAAGCATTTGTTTAACGGCATGCTGGGGCGGATTGTGCGGGTGGTGCCGGCCATGGGCGAGGAGGGCGCGGCGTGGTATGAGGCGGAAATTGAGCTGGAGGGCGAGGATTATGTTTACACCGGGTATATTTTGCGTGAGCAATTTGGGGCGGCTACGACGCTCAAAGACGTGCCGGTGGGGCCGGACGGGGAGCGCGGCGACCTGTGGGATTTTGGCTACGCGCTGACGGTGCACAAGGCCCAAGGCTCGCAGGCGCCGGCGGTACTGGTGTTTGAGGAGCGGTTTGCGCGCTCAAGTGATGAGGAATGGCGACGCTGGCTGTACACGGCGGTTACGCGGGCTGAGCTGGAATTGACGGTGGTGGGGCCAGATACCGGCGGCGGCCCAGAATGATGGCGCATAGAATTGCACTGTTGCCGATGAAGACGAGGACTGGCACGAGCGAGACGAAGTCGTAGCGGCTGAGGCTGGCGAGCGTGAAGATGCCGGAGGCGATGGCTACGGCGAAGCCTTGCCAGGTTTCGGCGCGGGGGCTCAGCCAGGCGTGACGCCATGTCGGCAGGGCGGCTACGAGGACGACAATTTCTGAAATGGCGACGGCGGTGATGGCATTGCCCGTGATGCGCCAGGCTACGATGCCGATGAGGGCTATTGCTTGACAGGCGAAATCAAACGGCGTGTAGGTCTTAACCCCGCCGCGTAGGCCGGCAACCAAGATGGCGGCCGCACCGAGCGTAATGCCGCCCATAAGGATGGTGGTCGCGACGCTGCCGGAGCTGAGTGCGGCGATAAACAAAATCACGTCCACTAGCGTCCATGTGAGCCATGTCACCAGATTGGGGTGCGTTTTGCCGCGGATGACATCGACGAGATAGGGAAAGGCACTGGCGAATGCGAGTAGGCCGGCGGTGAGTGCGAGGACGTTTTTCATCTTTTCAAGCCTATCATAGGTGGGTGACAATTTGCCTAACGCTCGCTATGATATCGCTAACGTTAAATCTGATAGGAACCCATGGAAGACAAAACAACGCTAGAAGCCGTGCACCGCTTGATGCTTGAACTGGCGGAGACGCGGGGCAAGATGAAGAAGATTAAGGATGATTTGAAGGATATTGCGGAGCAAAATGATGAGTATCGCGTGCTCCAGGAGGAGCTCAAGGAGGTATCTGAGAAGCGTGCTACGGCCAAGAAATTGCTCGAGGCTGATAAAGACTACCAGGTCGTCAACTCGGAGCTTGAAGAGTTGAAGTTTAAGCACAAGGATTTGCAGGAGATTATGAGTCATCATTTGGTGACGTATTTTAGTGAGTCAGGTGAGACGTCGCTGACCACGCCGGACGGTGAGACGCTGCAGGTGGTGGTGAGTGCGAAGTTGGGCAAGGAAATCGCAGAGTAGACTGATCGATTTGGTTGCATGCGAGGGGATTTTCCTTGAGTAGTGGTTGCTGGAATCAGGACACTTTTTGTGCTTGTAAGTTGTCCTGGTTCCAGTATGGTAGTTAAGGTAATAACTCTCGGTCGATAGTAATGCCTCCTACCCTGCTCACGCTTCATATTTTACTGGCTTTGGCTGAGGGAGATAATGTTCCGGCTGCCATTGACGAATTGATTGTGCGAGATTCGCAGAGTATTTTTATGCCGGATGCGAGTGCTTTATACAAAGCCATTCATCGGCTGGAGCTCGAGGGCTTGATCGCGAAGGCGCCGTTGGGTCGGCGCGCATATCGATTGACGGCTCAAGGTCGACAGGTGCTCCATTCCGAAAGCGTGCGGTATCAACGCGTTGCATATTTAATGCGGTTGCGCCGGCTCTAGACATGCTACTTCGAGCTGGTGGTTTGCTTGATTTTGTCGGATTCGTTGATATTGCAGCCGGCCCAGAGGCCGCGGTTGGCGCTGCGCGCTTCGGTTTCGAGGGCGCGAAATTCATCGAGTCTTACGAGCGGGAATACGGTATAGGCGAAGGCGTAGCCGTCGCGGATGATCTCGGCGTTTACGAGGGTGCCGTCTGGTAGGTAGACGTAGCGTAGGAGGCGGTGGTATTTGTCGCGGTTGGAGTTGGTGGGGTCGGGTTCGAGGCGCACGTTTTTGTCCTCGAGGAGCGCCTTGGTGTGCGCGGCGGCGGCTTGGCCAAAGCATTGGACGGGTTTGCGGGGGTCGTGGGTTTCGGGCGTATCAATGCCGAGGAAGCGCACGGTGTCTTTGTGGCCGCCGAGCTCGATGTCCATGGTGTCGCCGTCGACGACACGCGTGACGTGTGCTAGGCCGGGCTGGGCGTCGAGGACGGTTTGGGTGATGGTGGGCGGGGTGGCTTGGAACAGCGCGGCGCCGAGGAGGGCGATGAGTCCGATGAGGCCGCCGGTGATCTTGAGGCGGTGCCGGCGGCGATGGCGTAGTGAGGGTATAAGTTCGGTTTTCATACGGTATTTATTGTGCCATAAATGAATTTGACAGGCAACTTGTAGACAAACTTGGGTCTATATGTTATAATTGTGGTTCGGGATTTTCTCGTATCTCGGCCCCGCCGCATTTGCGGCTCGATCTAGGGAACATCTCATGAACGTTGGTCTTCAAGCCGCCTATGGCGTGGCAGCGCTGGCAGCTGCCATGGCCTTCGTGTGGATCTGCGTGCACTTCGGCCGCAAGCAAGCTCTGTACGGACCGGCCGTCGGCTGGCTCAGTGGGTTCGCTCTGGCGTCGGCGATCCTTGGCATCCGCCTGCTGGTCCCCGCCTACGAGCACAACGCCGAGATGGCCGGCGAGGGGACCATCGTCGGCGCGGTCATCTGCGGCGTCGTGACGCTGGCGGCCCTGGGATACCGGCGGCACAGCCAAACCTCGGCTGACCGACTGGAGATGAAGTAGCGAGAAGCGGCCGGGGGTCCCCCCGGCCGCGCACCATTTATGGCAATTATTTAGCGCGAAACAAAGCGATTATTTTTGAGGTAGAAGCGCCAGGGATAGTCCTTGGCTTGGCTGACACCAATGCGCGGACCGGCGACAATCGTGGCGGCTTCGGTGCGCTGTTGTGGTGGCCGGAGTGAGATCTTGCTGCCCATGGCTGTGTCGGAGTCGTCTAGGGCGATGCCTAGGGCCTGGGTGAGCCGGCCGGGACCTTTGCAGAGGAGACGGACTTGGGTGAGGCCGCGGCGGGCGGCCATGAGGTCTAGCCCGGTGGTGGGCTCAAGCGCTCGGATGAGCACGGCCTGGCCCGATGATCCGGGCGCTCCAGTGACGAGATTCACGCACGTGTGAATACCATAGCTGCGGTACGCGTAGATGTGGCCGCCCCCGAGAGCCATGGGGGCGGTCCGGGGACGAATTCCGCGAAAAGCGTGGCTGGCCGGGTCCTCGGCGCCGTGATAGGCCTCTACTTCCACGATCCGTCCGGCGGTTTCGGCGCCATCAATTGTACTTACGAGCTCCCAGCCAAGCAGTTGTGGGGCTACCACGAGCACGTCTTGGCAGAGCCATTGATACGGTGAGGGAGGTGGGGTGGGGCGTGGTACGATGGCCATATATTAACCGGGAGTTACTCCTATGCTCAGGGATTTTAAATCATTTTTGTTGCGCGGGAATGTGGTCGATTTGGCCGTTGCCGTGGTGATTGGGGCGGCCTTTGGGTCGGTCGTGACCTCGCTTGTAAGCAATCTTATCACCCCCCTCATTGCGGCGGTGGGCGGCACGCCGGACTTTAGCGGACTGTCATTTACGATTAATCATAGCCGGTTTGGGTACGGATTGTTTTTGAATTCGCTTATCTCGTTTTTGATAATCTCAGCCGTAATATTTTTCTTCGTGGTGAAGCCGCTCAATATCTTGCTTACCCGGCTGCAGAGTGGCAAGGAAGCGGAGCCTACGCCGAAGGATCCACAGCTGGAAGTGTTGGAGGAGATTCGGGACGCGCTCCAGAAGCGGAAGTAGCCGGCGGGGTTTGGGTGCCGCGGCGCGAGCGGCGGGCGATCCAGGCGGGTAGTTTGCTGAGTTTGGTGAACCAGACATAGAGGATAGGGGTGGTAAAGAGCGACAAAATGCCCGAGGTGAGGATGCCGGCGATGATCACCGAGGCTAGCCCCCGCCAGAACGGGCTCAAGATGGCCAGCGGCAAGAGTGAACCCAGCGCGGTGATCTTGGTGAGGAAGATGGGCCGGAAACGCACGGCGGTGGCTTCGGCGATGGCTTCTTTGACGGGCATGCCAGCGGCGACGCGGTGGTTGGCGGCATCGATGACGAAGATGCCGACGTTGACCACGATGCCGGCTAGGGTGATCAGCCCTAGGATCTCCAGGAAGCCAAATTCGTTGCCCAGGATGGCTAGCACCGGGAACACCCCGAGAAACGATAGGGGCAAGGCGAAGGTGATGATAAGGGGTTTCAGGAACGAGCCAAAGAAGATGGCCAGCAGGAGGTAAATCATCACGATAGCGACGCCCAGGGCGGCAAAGAGGTTGAGGAACGATTGGGCGATGTCGTTGTCTTCGCCCTTGTTTTCGAGGGCACTGGAGCTGAGGCCGGCGGCGGCTAGGTGTGATTTGGCCCAGTCGTTGAGCTCGGATTGGACTTTGTTGGCGGTGGTTGAGCTGTCGACTTGAGCGCGCACCGTGGCGTAGCGCAGGCCGTCTTGGTGGTTGATGCTGCCGGAGGCGGCGTCGTTGGAGAGGTTGGCGATTTGGCTGAGCTGAACGGGTCCGGTGGGTGAGGTGATGGTGATTTTGCTGAGATCGCTGGTGGCGGTGTATTTGCCGACGTCTTGATAGGAGCTGACGACATCGAGCGTGATGTCGTCGAGGGCGAGCTTGGTGAGCGTTTGCTCGCCGAGCAAGCCGCTGACTTGCGCGCCAATGGTGGCAGGATTGAGTCCGCGAGCGGCGGCTTTCGCCTTGTTGACATTGATTTGAACGGCGTTGACGGAGCCATCGGTGTAGCCGTCTGATACGCGAGTGACGCCGGCGGTGGCGCGGACGTGATTACCGGCGGCGATGGTGAAGTCTTTGAGTCTGGCCAGATCGGCTTCGTAGATCTGGAGTTGAACGGGGTAGGTGTTTTCGGGAGGCCCGGCCGACAAGGTGCTGGCTGAGGCGTAAATCTGTTTGGCGGTGTCGTGGGGCAGGTCGGCTTTGAGCTGACTGACCATCTGCTCGGAAGTTATGGTGCGGTCTTTGATGGGGGTGAGTGTGATGTAGACGGTGAAGCTGTTGCTACCCGAGCCTCCCGATGTGTTCCTGAGCTGATCGAGGTAATAGTAGCTGGCGATTTCGAAGTGCTTGGCCAGCGCTTGCTCGGTTTGGCGAGCAAGCTGATCTACCTGAGTGGGCGTGAAGCTGGCGGGGTACGCGATGCTTGCCATGGCTTCGGTGGTGTCGTGCGGCTTGGAAAATTGAGCGCTTTTGACTTTGCCTGAGGCGAACAAATATCCGGTAGTGGCGAGGGGCGCGACAACGGCGACGATCATGATAATAATTTGCAGCCAGACGCGGCCGAGAATGTATAGGTTGGCGCGTTTAAACCAGCGGCTGGTGGCCCACAGGGCGGCTTGTTCGTCGCCGAGCTTTCCAGCGTGGCGGTGGGGTTTGATGAAGCGCGTGGCGAAGGGGGCGAGAAAAATGAGGGGCACGAAGAATGAGGCGATGAGCGCCGGAATGACCGTGATGGGTATGAACTTGATGATTTCGCCAAAGACTCCCGACACGATCCCGAAGGGCGTGAAGACGATGATGGAGCACAGGGTGGCGAGCACCAGGCCCTGGCCGATCGAGCCCATCGCGGCGAGTACGCCGTCTTTGCCGGTGTAGCCGAGGTCTTTGTAGCGCTGAATACTTTCGAGTACCACGATGGCTGGGTCTACAACGAGGCCGAGGACGAGAATCATTGAGAACAGCGTGAGGGTATTGAGGGTAATACCGCCAAAGTAGAGCGCCATCAGAGTAAAGAAGAACGACAGCGGAATGGCTACGCCGGCGATGAGCGCTATGCGGAGGTTTACAAACAAGAACATCGCTAGCATCAGGAGCCAAATGCCGCCCACGAGGTAGCCAGCGAAGCCCAGTGGCCCTATGCCGCTCCAGCTTTGGCCGATGGCGCCGGCTTTGATTTCGTTGATTTGGTCGGTGGTGTTGGCGGCGTCGTCAATCAGCCGGGTGATGTGGATGCCTGAACTGAGCGTGTGGTTGTCTGCCAGACGCTTCAGGGTGTCGCTGAGAGTGGTGTCGACGGTGAGGATGTCGGCGTCGCTGCTGATGTCGACATTGTAGACGAGGCCGGGTTTGGCTACCGGCAGACCGTCCTCGACGATGCCGATGCGGTTGGTGGAGCCATTGACATGGGCGACGCGGTCGATGGCGGCCACGCTGGCGAGCGTGACGGTGCCGCCGGAAAGCGTCGGTAGCGGGGTGGCGCCGAGGTCGGCGAGGCTGCGGTCGCGGCCGGCAGTAAGGGCGGTGGCGCGGGCGCCGTCGAGCGTGAGGCTGGAGCCGGCCGGTAGGTTGAGGTTGCCTGCGGCGACGGCGGTGGCGATGTGCGCGGTGTCGACGCCGGCAGCGGTTAGCTTGGTGGGGTCAAATACGACGTTGACGCGATCAGTGACGCTCGAGGCCAGCTCGACCTGTTTGACGCCTTTCACCTGCTCGATTTCGCGTTTGAAGATGCGGCCGGCAGCCAGTAATTCTTCGTACGAGGCTGGCCCGCTGAGCCCAAAGACAAACGACGAACTGCCGGTGGTGGGTTGGCTGACGGTTGGTTTGTCGGCGTCGGGAGGCAGGGTGATGCCGGCAACCTTGGAGGTGATGTTTTGGAGAGCGGCGTCGAGGTTGGCGTTTTCGTTGAGCGTGGCGACGACGCTGGAGTGGCTTTCGCCGGAGTTTGAGGCGATAGACTTAACTTCGCGTACATCCTTGATCGCGGCCTCTACGGGATTCGTGACGGTTTGTTCGATCTCGCCGGCAGCAGCGCCCTTGTAGACCGTGGACACGACTACGATCTTGACGGGGACGCGCGGAAAGCCCTCGCGGCGAAGACTGGTGAGCGCGGTGAGGCCGCCGAAGACGAGGCCGAGTAGCAAAATGATGACGATCTGGCGGCGGTGCAAAAAGAAAGCTGTGGTGCGGCTGACCCAATTGGTGGAAGGCTGTGTCATTGAATACTCCTGATAGCCGTATTATGATCCTAGAAGTATACAGTAAGATCGGGGCATATGAGAGAGATTGGAGAGCCGATTGGGGCGCAGCGGTGTCGGGAGTTGGTGGACCTCGCGGCGCGAGTGTATGACGCCGGGGAGGTGAAGCGGGCGGTGAAGGCCAGTGAGTTTGCAATGGAAGACGTGCCCGACCGCGTAGTGGTGCAGGAGGTGGAGGTGCGGGTGGACGGTGAGCGCCTGCGGGTAGCGCGCACGCGGCCGGATGCGCGGCCGCCGTTTGAGTGGCTGCTGGAGGTGTCGTCGGATTTGGGCGAGACGGATTATTTTAAACATTATCTCTTTCGAGACCATGATATTGTGCTGGCTCAGCGCAAGGTTTTGACGGTGATCGATGAGGTCGAAGCCGAGGTGCTGGAACGCGATTTGCGGGCGGCTTTGCGCGAGCTTAAGGGCTAGACGACGGCGGGTTCGGCTGGAGCGGGTGTCGGGCCATGCGAGGTGCGCAGTTCGCGCTCCTCTACCAGGTAGAACACGACCAGAGCGATGGCAGCGAGCGCCATGGAAACCGTGAAGACAATGGAAATGGCATAGGCGATGGAGCCTTTTGAGAGATCAAGGTAAGCCGTGATGCTGGGTTGGACCAGGGGCAGGACGTTATGGGGAATGTGGGCTAGCACCTGATTGAGCGCGGTCTGGCTGGTGATGATGTTGGGATCATGCAGCGCAGTGGAAAGCTGGTCGGGTAGGCCGGCAGTAGGTAGTGCTTTGAGGCTGGTGGTGAGCTGGTTGTTGAAGACGGTGCCGAGTACACTCGCGCCCAGCGCGCCGCCGATGGTGCGGAAAAATTGAGTGGCACCGGTGACTACGCCGGTGTCTTCGGGGCCGAAGGCGTTTTGGATGATGAGGGGCATGAGGGGCAGGCTTGGGCCAAGGCCGAGGCCGAGGATCACCATGCCGAGGCTCACTTGGCCGGCGGTGCTGGCGGTGGTGATGTGTGATAGGAGCAAGAGGCCGAGCGTGCTGGTGGCGAAGCCGATGAGGCCGATGATGCGGTACTTGCCGGTGCGTGAGACGATTTGGCCCGACACGATACTGCCGAAGACAATACCGACCATGAGCGGCAGGAGAATGAGCCCGGAGCTGGTGGCGCTTTGGCCAAGCACCATTTGGAAGAATACGGGAATGTAGAGAATGCCGCCAAACATGGCCGCCGACGACAAGATGATGATGAGGTTTACCAGATTGAAGATACGGTGTTTGAAGAGCCGGAGTGGCAAGACGGGGTCTTGGGCGCGGCGCTCGACAGCGATGAGGACGGCGGTCATGACGGCGGCGGCCGCGAAGAGTCCCAGAATAGTTGGGCTGCTCCAGGAATACTTTGAGCCGCCCCAGATGAGGCCGAGCAGCAGCGGAATCACAGCGCCGGCGATGCTGATGGAGCCAAGCCAGTCGATGCGGCCGCGCGAATCGCGCTTGATGTTGGGCAAGGCGACGGCGGCGATGGCTAGGGCAATGAGGCCTACGGGCAGGTTGACGTAGAACACCCAGCGCCAGGAAAGGTGGTCGGTGATGTAGCCGCCGAGCGTGGGGCCAATGACCGAGGCGAGGCCAAACATACCGGCTACGAGGCCGGTCCACTTGCCGCGTTCGCGGGGTGGGAAGATGTCGGCGATGATGGTGAAGGCGGCCGCGGCCAGTCCCCCACCGCCGATGCCCTGGATGGCACGCGAGGCGATGAGCCAGCCCATGTTGGGTGAGGCACCGGATAGGATGGAGCCGATGAGAAAAACGATGACGTTGAAGAAAAACATGGTCCGACGGCCGAAAATGTCGGAAAGCTTGGAGGTAATGGGCACGGATACGGCTTGGGCGAGCAGGTAGGCTGACACTACCCAGGTGATTTCGGAGAGGCCTTGAAGCTCGGCCACGATCTTGGGCATGGCGGTGCCGACGATGGTTTGGTCGAGGGCGGCCAAGAACATGCCGACCATCACGCTGACGAGAATGCCGATTTTGGTGCCGCGGCTGAGTTCGTGGAGCATTTATTTGGCCTCCTTAGTGCTCTGGTTATTCTTGGAGGGCCCCTCGGTGTCGATCTCGGCCAGCTGGGCGTTGAGCACGTCTACGAGGTGACGCATGCTTGAAGCCGGCACCATGCAGATGACTTCGGCGTGCTTGGTGAACACCATGAGTTTATCGCCCGGCTTGAGCCCAATAGTGTCGCGGATTACGGCGGGTATCACGACTTGGCCTCGCTCACCGAGCGTGACCATGTCCATAGCGGCGTGAATTGACTCATGGGAGTTTTGCATACTAATCATACTATTCATACTGAGGCGACTTGTCAAGACAGGGGTTGTTGGCGTAAAAATAATTCGGCTCATGTCGTAGTGAGCCGGTTCCCCCTTCTATCGGAGAGGCTGTTTATGCGCAATCAGACGATTCAGAAGAGCCGGAGAAGCGGTAGAGCTGGGGTGGGTACTGTTAGTGTACTCGTGGTGGTCGGGTTGCTTGGGGCTCTTCTGTCGACGACCCGTCAACCATCCGCCCCGCCTCGGTCCGTTCCCGCTAGCCCCGTGGTGACGGATGATTCTCGGTGCCAGCCGGGCGAGCTTGACTGTCGGCAGATCGAGGTCAAGGCCTACTGGTATCTGCCGGGTAGCGGATCGGAAGTGGCAGGAGTTCAGAGGCTTCTGATCTCGATTCCCGGGCAGGTCAATGAGGACCGGCCCGACCTTCGGCAGGGTTATCCTGCTACGACTCATGCTCCTCTCATGGAGTACCATGCACGCTGGGTGCGGGTCGGGACGGTGGTGCGGGCCAGCATTACTCCTTATGGCGGCTATAATCGTTTTCAGCAGGGGGTATATGCCTACTGTGCGATCGATCCGCTCGACACGAGAGACGAGTGGACTCCGCGGGGGAGCAACGCAAGCGCCGACTGCCAGGCGATCGTTACTTAGCGGCGGTATGAGGCCCGCAAGTATATCGGCCGATGGGGCCGCGGTCTCATCGGTTGGCCCCGGGACGGCCCAATGACGCGCCGTCCCGGGTTTGACAATCTTGGCTCGCTAGCGTGATAATAATGCGTCTCGCGTAGTCAAGAGACCATCCTATCGGAGTCGAGAAGCAGGAGGGCATTCTGATGTCCGACACGATCCCACGACGAAGGTTCATGAGCAGGATCGGCGCGGCTGTGCTTGCGGGGGCTGCCGTGCTGGGGCTGGGCCAAGCGATGCACTCGTCGCCGAAGAAGCCCACCCATGTTCAATCCAATTGTCAGGAGGGAGGCAGTAACTGTCATCATGTGCGGTTTTTGGCCGAGTGGTGGCTGCCAGGTACTAATCCCACTCAGAAGGATCCAGAGCCGACGACCGTGGTGGCGAAGAAGGCCGGGGTGCATGACGTCTGGATCAGTGTTGAGCGTACGCCCAGCGTAGTTCTTCATGACCGGCGGCCGGGATACCTCGCTCCCCCGCGTACCGCCTACATGATAGATCAAGAGGCTTGGGTGAGGAGTGGCACGAAGGTACATATCCAGGTAACGATACCGATGGGTCTCTACGCCCCCACTCCGGGGTGGGCGATGCCTCCACGGATTCAGGCGCACTGCTACATTGTGGTGGACGGCACGGAGAGAAAACCCACAGGGTCCTGGTTCCCGGGACGATTTAAACGAGTTGTTGTTATTTTCGGTGAGCTAGCGCGTTGCGGCCGGCGAAGCGCGTGGAAGCGCCGAGCTGCTCCTCGATGCGCAGGAGCTGGTTGTATTTGGCGACGCGGTCGGTGCGGCTGAGCGATCCGGTTTTGATTTGGCCGGTGGCGAGGCCTACCACGAGGTCGGCGATGGTGGTGTCTTCGGTTTCGCCGGAGCGATGCGAGATGACGGCGGTCCACCCGGCTTCGCGAGCCATGGTGACGGCCTGGATGGTTTCGGTGAGGGTGCCGATTTGGTTGAGTTTGATGAGGATTGAATTGGCGGAGTGGTCTTTGATGCCGCGAGCGAGGAATTCGGTGTTGGTCACAAACAGGTCGTCGCCGACGAGTTGGAGTTTGGAGCCGAGGCGGGCGGTGAGCTGGGCCCAGCCGGTCCAGTCGTCTTCGGCTAGGCCGTCCTCGATAGAGATGATGGGATATTTGGTGGCGAGGTCGGCGAGGAAATCGATCATTTCGACGGAAGTGAGCGATTTGTTTTCGGTGTGAAGGGTATATGTGCCATTGGCGTAGAGTTCGGTGGCGGCGACGTCGAGGCCAAGGGCGATTTGGTCGCCGAGGCGGTAGCCGGCTTGCTCGACGGCGGCGGCGATGAGCTCGAGGGCCTCGGCGTTACCATGACGCACGGTGGGTGCGTATCCCCCTTCATCGCCGACGGTGGTGCCGTAGCCGGCTTTTTTGAGCACCTTCGCGAGCGCGTGAAAGACCTCGGTTCCCCATCGCAGGGCTTCGCTGAAGTTGGCGGCGCCGACAGGCAGGATCATGAACTCCTGGATGTCGGTAGAGCCGGCGGCGTGCTTGCCGCCGTTGATGATGTTCATCATGGGTAGCGGCAGCGTGGGGTCTTGGACGCCGGGGGCGAGATGCTGGATGTGCTCCCAGAGGGGCCGGTCGTGGCTGGCGGCAGCGGCTTTGGCGGCGGCGAGGGAGACGGCCAGGATGGCGTTGGCGCCGAGGCGGGATTTGCCCCGGGTGCCGTCGAGATCAATGAGTACGTGGTCGAGCGCGTCCTGGTCGTCGGCATCGAGGCCGGTGACGGCGTCGGCGATCTCGGTTTTGACATGGCCGACGGCCCCCGTGACGCCCTTGCCGCCATAGGCCGCTCCCCCATCGCGCAATTCGACGGCTTCGTGCGAGCCGGTGGAGGCGCCACTGGGGACGGCGGCGCGGCCGAGAGCACCGGACTCAAGCGTGACATCGGATTCGACCGTGGGATTGCCGCGGGAGTCGAGAATTTGGCGGGCTGTGACGTGGGTGATCTTCATGAGAGGGGTTTCCTTAAGCAGGCCTTATTATACGCCTCAAAATTACTTACATTTTTTATGCATAAAATTTTTAAGTAATTTTGCGTATGAGAGTGATCCGATGGTGGTATTATGGGCGGATGACGGCTCAAATACCGGTTAGTCAAATTCAGACCTTTCGCGATTCGACACCGGCGGTGATGGCGCTGCGATTGCAAGAGCAGGAGGTGACGGCGTATTGGGGTGTAATTTTTTCGCCCAAGGGGATTGCGACGCTCACGAAGCAAGATATGACGGGGTTTTTGAGCTACCGGCAAAATCATCGTTGGCGCGAGATTAGCCGCGAAGATGTGACGGCCGACATGGAGCGGTTGCGGGTGGCGCTGGCTTGCCTCATTGACGAGGCGCGGCCGGTGGCGGAGCGGCTGAATGCGCTGGAGCCGGGCCGGGGTGAGCTAGCGGTGGCGCATTTGGGTAAGGCCAAGCTGACGCCGATTTTGCTCGTGACTGGGCCGCGGAGCTATGGGGTGTGGAACGATTATGCGGAGCGCGCGCTTGCGGGCATGGGGCTCATGCCGGAATTTGCGCAGGGGGAACGGTTGGGCGATCGGTATGCGCAGGTGAACGCGGTGTTGCTGGAGCTGGCGGCTACGTATCGGGTGAGCCTGTGGTGGCTCGACGTAATCCTGGAGCGCATTGCGCGGCTGGTGCGCTAGGGCTGCCTGGGGGTGTGGTTGTCGATCCATTGGGAGCCGTAGTTGGCGGCGAGGCGCTGAGCGTCGGCGGGTCCGCGACTGCCGCGGGCGTAGCTTTGCGGCGGCTCGGCGGTATGCGACCAGGCATCGAGCACGGGTTGTAAAATGCGCCAGCTGACGAGCACTTCGTCGTTGGTGGCAAATAACGAGTGATCGCCGCGCAATGCGTCGATGAGTACGCGCTGGTAGGCGTCGGGTTGGTGGCCGTCGAAGACGCCGGAGTAGGAAAAATCCATTTGGACCGGCTGGAGTTGGTCGTCGAAACCAGGCTTTTTGGCCAGGAGCTTGAGCGAGATGCCTTCATCGGGTTGAATGCGAATGACCAGCAAATTGTCGGGGGAGGCTTTGCGTGTGCGGTCTTTGAATACAACGACGATTTCGGTGGTTTTGCGCGCGAGCGATTTGCCGGTGCGAAGGAGTATCGGCACGCCGCCCCAGCGCGAATTGGCGACTTCGAGTTTGAGCGCGGCGTAGGTTTCGGTGGTGGAACCTGGGTCGCCCACTTCGTCGCGGTAGCCGGCGTATTGGCCACGCACGGCTACATCGGGCACGCTGTGGGGGGTGATGGTCTCGATGCTCTCTAGTACCTTCAGCTTTTCGGCGTGGATGGCTTCGGAGGTGAGATCTTCGGGGTATTCCATCATTACGAGCGCCATGAGCTGCATGAGGTGGCTTTGCACAAAGTCGCGTAACGCGCCCATTTTTTCGTAGAAGGCCACGCGGCCTTGGATACCGATTTTTTCGGTGGCGGTGATTTGGATATGATCGATAAATTCGCGGCTCCAGATGCCCTGGATGAGAGGATTGCTAAAGCGAAACGTGAGGATGTTTTGGGCGGTCTCCTTGGCGAGGTAGTGATCGATGCGAAAAATTTGATGCTCGTCGAAATGGGCCGACATGGCGTCGATGAGCGCTTCGGCCGAGGCGAGGTCGTAGCCGAAGGGTTTTTCGATGAGCAGTCGGCTGGAGCGGTCGGCGTCATCGTGATTGAGGCCGCCCGTGGCGAGATTATCGATGACGGTTTCGAAGATATCCGGCGGGATAGCGAGGTAGAAGAGATGGTTGAGCTTGGTTCCGGCGGCGTCGTCGAGGCCGTGCAGGAGCTCGGCGAGGCGTGAAAAGTCGCTGGGATTGGTGCTGTCCATTTTGATGGTGTGAAGGCGGCTTTTGAGGCGACTGGTGACGGCTGGGTCGATGGTTTCGCCGTTTTGCTCGAGCTGGGCGGTGGCTTCGTGGAGGATGGCATCGACGTCGGGGACGCGCCGAAAGATGCCGACGATGTAGAATTCCTCGGGTAGTAGCTGCTGGCTTTCGAGGTGGTAGAGGGCGGGTAGCAGCATGTGCTGGGCCAGGTTGCCGGTGACGCCAAAAATTACGAGAGCCGCCGGTGCGGGAGGGTTCGCTGGAAGTGGCGGCTTGGGTTTGACCATATGGATATCATACATGATTGTGCTGGGAATATGGTCGCCGCCGAGTATAATGACTGCCTATGATGACAGTAACATTCGAGAAAGTAGTGGGCGGCGGCCGGGCGCTTGGTTATGCGGAGGGACGGGCGGTGTTTGCGGCCGGTCCGTTGCCGGGCGAGACGGCCGAGGTGGAGGTGACCAAAACCAAAAGCGGCTATGTAGAGGCTCAAGTGACGCGAATTGTGCGGGCGGCGGCTCAGCGCGGTGAGGCGGCCGAGGAGCACTTTTTGGCGTGTGCGCCGTGGCAAGGTGTGGAGTACGATTATCAGCTGGAGCTTAAACGACAGGTATTGGCAGAGGCTTTTGGGCACCCCGATCTGCTAGTGCCGGTGGCCGAGATGGTGGCGGCACCGGCGCTGCTGGGGTATCGCAATAAGCTGGAGTTTTCGATAGCGCGGGCGGGAGCTGCGATGGATTTGGGCTTTCATGCTCGGGGAAGTTACGGCGATATCATTCCCCTGCCCCATGGCTGCCGATTGGGGTCTGAGGCGATGAACGCGGCGGCACTGGGTCTGCTGGAGCGGGTGCGGGAGTTTGGTTTGAGCGAGTCTCTGGATACGCTGACGGTGCGCCAGAGCGTGGCGACGGGGGCGGTATTGGGCCATGTGGCGTTGCTCGATAAGCCGCGCCGGCGATGGGCTGAGCTGGAGGTGCCGGGGCTCGAGGTGCTGGTGGTGTCGCGGCGGGTCGGTCGGAGCCAGCATGAGCTGCTCGGGAGTAGCGGGGCGCCGGAGTTGACCGACCGGGTGGCCGGGATTGACTTGACGTATCCGTACGACGGATTTTTTCAGACCAACGTGCCGTTTTTTGAGCAGATCGCGGAGCGCATTGTGGCGGCGGTGCCACCGCGCGGGCGGTTGGTGGATTTGTATGGCGGCGTGGGTACGCTGGGTTTGGCGGCGGCGCGGGTGGCCGGCGAGGTGCTGGGGGTGGAGATTAATCCGGGGAGTGTGGAGGCGGCGCGCGCGAATGCGGCTCGCGTGGGCATCGCCAACTACGCCGCGGTGGCGACGTCGGTGGCGGGTTTGGATGCGCGGTTGCTTGATGGTGCGGACTGCGTGATCGTGGATCCGCCGCGGGCGGGGCTGGAGCCGGCGGTGGTGCGCGCGATTGTGGCGGCCGCGCCGCGCCGGATTATTTATTTGTCGTGCAATCCGGCCACTCAGGCCCGCGACATGCGGTTGTTGCAGCCGGATTATCGAGCGGCGGCCGTGACGGGGTTTGACCTGTATCCGGGGACGCTTCACCTGGAGTCGCTGGCGATACTGGAGCGGGTTTAATAGTTGGCGGCAGCATAGCCGGGAAAATTGTCTTGTTTGAGCTGGCGTGGGGGGAGTCGGTGGGGCGGCATGCAGAGCCGAATGAATGATTTGGGACCAGACACATACAGGGTGCGCTGGGCATAATCGGGAACGTATCGCACCAACTGCTCCGGCGACAGAAGGCCGGCGTGGTGAATGATGGTGAGCGTGGGGTCGGATTCGGCCCAGGCCTGCAGCTCGTCGTCAAACACGGCGCCGGTGCCTGGTCGGTGGGCGTAGACCAGTACGGCCTCGGTGGGCAGACCGTGATGCCGCCGGTCTTTGATGATGGCGTAAAACGGCGTGATGCCGATCCCTTGGGCGGCGAACAGCCGCGGTCGATCGGACGGGCGCCAGACGAAATTGCCGGCTGGGGACTCGAGCAGCCGCAGGTGGTCGCCGATGCGGAGGTTGGCTAAGGCTTGTTTGAAGGTGGAGTTGGTGAGGCGGGTGGTGATGGTGGGCACGGCTTCGTGGGGCGCGGCGGCGATGGTGAACCAACGGCTCGCGCCGGCGGCGTCGACATCAGCGTGCGGGAGCTCTACGCGCATAAATTGGCCTGCGAGCCAGAGCATCGGGTGCTCCGGCTGGAACCGAAACGACCAAACGTTGTCGACGCGGTGAATTTTGGACTCCAAGGTGAGCATCATCTGTCTGATCACTATACACGGCTGCCAACTCGCAAAAAATAACCGTTGGTTCGGTGAGGGGGCGAGAGTGGGGCGCAGGGCCGGCTTCAAGTCGTTGTAGAAACTCGAAGCCGGCTGATTTCTTCTATCCAAGCTCTCTATCGCTTCGGCCTTCGTTCAGTGCCGTGCGGTGACGATGATGCTAGGGCCCGCGGTGGGCCGCCTATCTGGGGTATGGCACTATATTGTCATCTCCGGGTTTTGTAAAGTATGGACATTTCTCTAATTTCTGGTGCACCTAGGCAGCCAGATTTAAGCATTAGTGGGTTGGGTTGTAATCTTGCGGATGGTTTTGTCGCTGGGATGGCCAGATTGGTCGAAGGTGTAGATGACGATCTCGCCAAAATGAATTTCGAGCTGTTCTACGCCCTTGTCGCTCGTGTCGTCGAGATATTTCATGAGGGCGCGGAGGCTGTTGCCGTGAGCTGAAACAAGGACGGTCTGACCGGCTTCGAGGAGGGGTACTATGTGGGTTTGGAAATACGGGAGGGCGCGGGCCTGCACGTCTTTGAGGGTTTCGCCGCCAGGTACGGGGAAGTCCCAGCCGCGGCGCCATTTGGTGAATTGTTCCTCGCCGTACTGTTTTTCGACCTCCCATTTGTTGAGGCCGGTGAGTTTACCGTAATCGCGCTCGTTGAGTTGGTGAGCCTGGTGCGTGGGGATGTCCCAGTCGTTGGCAGCGAGCATAAGTTTGAGCGTTTCTTGGGCGCGAATGAGCGCTGAGGTAAACGCAACGCTGGGCTTGAGGTCGGCGAGGGCCTCCCCCATTTGCTTGGCCTGACCGCGGCCTTTGTCGGTGAGCGGGATGTCCCAAATGCCGGTCCAGAGTCCCTTGGCGTTGAACTCGGACTCGCCGTGTCGCGCGAGGATGAGGGTGCCGGGCATTTAGAGGTACCCCAAAACGTATTCGATGAGGCCCATGCGCACGAGCATGCCGTAATGCATTTGCTTGAAATAGACGGCTCGGGGATCGCTGTCGACCTCGGGCTTGATTTCGCCGACGCGGGGCAGCGGGTGCATCAAGCGGGCGCCGGCGGGCATGTGCGCTACTTCGGCGAGTCCGAGGCTGTAGTCTTCACCGGTGGTGGGGTGGGCTTTGAGGTAGGCGGATTGCTCGTCGGTGATGCGTTCTTTTTGGATGCGGGTCCAGTACACGACATCGGCGGATTTCAGCGCCGGAATTACCTCGGCGGTTTGGTCGTAGGCGATGTTTTGGGCTCGGAGCTCGGCTAGGATATCATCGCCCATTTCGAAAGTGGGGGGTGCCACGAAGGTGAAGTGATTGTCGGGGTATTTGGCGGCTAGTTTGACGAGGCTGCGGACGGTGCGGCCGTTGGCGAGATCACCGCCCATCACGAGTTTGAGGCCGCTGGTGCGCCCGAGCTCGCGTTGGATGGTGTAGAGGTCGAGGAGGGCTTGGGTGGGGTGTTCGCCGCTACCATCGCCAGCGTTGATGATTGGCACGCTCGAGACGGTGGCGGCGGTGGCGGCCTCGCCGACGCTCGCGCTGCGCAACACGATCATGCTGGGGCGGTAGCTGCAGATGGTGCGGATGGTGTCTTCGAGGGTCTCGCCCTTGGCTACTGATGAAAATTGCACGCTTTGGGTGCCCAAGACGTTCATACCGAGGTGGGTGGCGGCAAAGCCAAATGATTCGTAGGTGCGGGTGGATTCTTTGTAAAACAGCCGGTACAAAATGTGCCCAGTGAGCCGGTTGCCGATGTGCTGGTAGCGCTGTTCGTCGTCGATAATGGTAGCGGCTCGGTCGGCGTAATCGAAGAGTTGGCTCATGAGATCGGGGGTAAATTGATCGGCCGAGAGGATGTGGCGGAGTGGGGTGCTGGGGTGGGGCATGATTCCTCTGGGGGTTAGGGTTGTCGCTGCAGATCTAGCTCGTGACCGGCGGGGTTGATGATGCGGATGAAGATCTCGATGGCGTCCGTGGGGGCGTCGGCTTGGATGAGGGCGGCTTTGACGTACTTGGCGGCTTGTTTGAGGTCGGCGGTGAGCCGGTCGATTTCGGCTGCGAGCGAATCAAACCGCACTCCGGCGAGCCGGTAAGCGCCGCAATCGGTGTGGCTTTCGAGGTAAATGGTGGTGGCTCCGGCGATGCGGTAGGCAGCGACGATCTGGCTGAGGGCTACAGACCTGGCCTCGGGGTCGAGGAAGGCGGCGCCCCCGCCGGCGAGCGCGGGGTGAAAGGCGCCGCCGTGTTGGTTGATGAATTCGGAGTCGGCGGCGGTGAGCCGGTCGTCGATGCATCCGAAGAGAACACTGGTTGCGGTGTGGGGTATGGTGTGGGTTGTCATTTCGATCCCATGATACACCAAAGGTGTCGACAACGCGCCATGCATGGGCAAGAATGATCTCAAGAGGAAATCATAATGCTGACATATTGCTACCGGAGCGTCCGGGAAGACAAGCTGGCTAAGGCGGATGTTTTTCGCCCGGGGTCGCTCATTTTGGCTGAGGGCCCGACGCCCGACGAGCTGAAATTGCTCGAGGCTAAATTTAAGCTTGATCCTGATCTGCTGACCGATGCCCTCGACCCGGATGAGATCCCGCGCATCGAAACCGATGACGACATGCTGTACGTGTATATGCGCTACTCGTACCGGCGCGGGGACGTGGTGGATACCGATCCGGTGCTGTTGGTGGTGAGCTCAAACTTTGTGGCGCTGGTGTCGCGGCGGCCGTTGCCGGGGCTGGACCGGTTGTTGGGCTCCCCCACTCTCATTACGACGCAGCGCGCGAAGGTGCTGCTATTGCTGCTGCGCAGTTTGGTGCTGAGCTACGAATCGAATGTTAATTTCTTGGATCGTCAGATTCGGGGCGTGCGGGCCAAGCTGAGCGTGGAAAAAATCAGCAACCGTGATTTTGTGGCGTTTGTGGTGATCGAGGACTCGCTGGGGTCATTTTTGTCAGATCTGGTGGCGGCGAACGTGGTACTGCAGGGGCTGCTGAGCGGTCGGTACGGCTTGGTGTTTCACGAGGAAGATAAAGACCTCGTGGAAGACTTGTCGCAGGCTACTCGCCAGCTCATTGAATCGAGTCGGTCGAGCATGCAAACGATCGTGAACATCCGTGAGGCCTATTCGACGATCATGGCCAATAACCTGAACCGGATTATTAAGCGACTGACGGTTATTACGATTTTTATGTCGATCCCGACGATTGTGTCGAGCATTTACGGCATGAACGTGGCGCTGCCCGGCCAGCATAACTCGGGGATGTTCTGGGTGTTGGGCGCTGTGGTGATTGGTGCGATTGGGCTTTTGGGCTGGATATTTTGGCGCGAGAACTGGTTTTAGTCGACGGCGGCGGCCAGGTGAGCGAGAAATCGGTGGACTTCCTCGACGCTCGTGACGTGATAGCGGGCGCTAGAATTGCTGAGGCCGACTTTGATGGTGAATGAACCTACGGGTAGGGTCTCGAAGAGATCCTCGTCGGTGTAGTCGTCGCCGATGGCGAGCACAAAATCGTAGGCCGCGCCGGCTAATTTTTCTTTGGCGGCGGCGCCTTTGGTGATGAAACTGGGTTTGAATTCGAGGATCTTGTTGCCCTGAAAGACTTCGACGTCGCTGTCGTGCAGGAGGCGTTCGGTATCGTGCCTGAGGCTGGCTTTTCGCACGTAGGCGAGCTCGGGCGAGACATTGCGATAGTGCCAAACGAGCGAGAAATTTTTCTCTTCGATGAGCGAGCCGGGGGTACGCTCGGTGATAGCTTCGAGGATGGTGCGGATGGGCTCCTTCCAGCCTGCGGGGATGCTGGAGCGGGCAGACCATTTGCCGTCGTCTTTGACCCAGGCGCCGTGCTCGGCGACGAGGTCGAGGGGCAGCTTGCTGAACCACGAATCAAGGGCACGTTTGGGCCGGCCGCTGACGATGACAACTTCGTTTCCGGGGGTGCTACCAAGTTTTTTGAGCATTTTGAGGAGGCGGCCGGAGGGGCGCGACGACATGGGGCGGATGTCGTTGACGAAGTTGGTGAGCGTGCCGTCGTAGTCGAGCATGAGCAGGCGGCGCTTGGCCTGGCGGTATTTGGCAATGATTTCTCGCGTGGTGATGTCGTCGACGAGTTTGAGGTCGTGGGCGACGCGGCGGTTTTTGGCGGTGGAGAGCTGCTCGATGAAGTCTTGGGCCCAGCGCCCGACGTCGTAGAGCGCTAGCCGGTGCTGCATGGTGGCGAGTTTGCGGCGCTGGGTGGCGATCGGCATGCGGAGGGCAGTTTCGAGGGCTCGGGCCATGTCTTCGCGGTATTTGGGGTTGACCCGAATGGCCTCGGGGAGCTCGTCGGCGACGCCGGCCATTTCGCTAATGATAAGCACGCCGGGTCGGCTTTGTTTGCTGGCGATGTACTCTTTGGCGACGAGATTCATGCCGTCGCGCAGGGGCGTGACCAGGGCAACGTCGGCGCGGGCATAGAGCGCCACGAGTTGTACAAACGGCAGGTTTTTGTACTGGTACGAGATGGGCGACCAGTCGACCGTGGAGTAGCGGCCGTTGATGCGGCTGACGGCGCGCTCGATGTCTTCGCGCATGTGCTGGTAGGCGTCGATGGCGATGCGCGAGGGTACGGCTACCACCACGAGCGTGATTTTTTTGAGCCAGCGCTTGTTGGTCTCGAGGAAGTGATCGAAGGCTTCGAGACGCTCCAGTATGCCCTTGGAGTAATCGAGCCGGTCGACCGAAAGCACGATTTTTTGGTCATCGTAGCGATTTTTGAGCGCGGTCAGCTCGGCTTTGACTTCGGGCGATTTGCTGAAACCGGCAAACTTGTCGTAGTCGATGCCGATGGGAAACACGTCGGCCCGCACGAGGCGGTCGCCCACGGTGATGGCCGACATGTTGCTGTCGTGGCCGAGCGTTCGCAGGGCGGCGCTCAAGAAGTGTCGGACGTAGTCGTAGGTGTGGAAGCCCACGAGGTCGGCGCCCAGCAGGCCTTCGATGATCTCTTTGCGATCGGGCAGCAGACGGTAGATTTCGTACGAGGGAAACGGGATATGCAGGAAAAAGCCAATGGAGCTTTCGGGCAACTCGTCGCGCAGGAGCTTGGGTAGGATCATGAGGTGGTAGTCGTGAATCCAGATTTGGGAATCGGCGGTGGCGTACTTCATGACGGCCGCGGCAAAGAGTTTGTTGACCTTCTGGTACTCGCGCCATTGCTCGGTGTGGTGCTCGGTGAGGGATTGGAAGTAGTGGAATAGCGGCCACAGGGTGGCGTTGGCGTAGCCGTCGTAGAATCGTTCGATTTGCTGGGAATTGAGAAAAACTGGATAGCAATGGTTTTTTTCGAGCTCTTTGCGGATGGTTTTTTTGTCGTCGGCGGTGAGCTCGTCGGAGCTAATGCCGGGCCAGCCGATCCAGATGTTGCTGCCGGAATTGTCGAGCGACGACATGGCCGTGGCCAGCCCGCCGGTGCTAGCTTCGAAGACTAATTTGCCACCAGATTTTTTTACGCTAACGGGGAGCCGGTTTGAAACGACGATGAGGGGAGGTATTGCCAACATTCTACTCCGTATCTGGGTTACTATAGTAACACTTTCCGTAAACGAGGCGGTATGGTGGTTACTCCAACGGTTTGGTGGCGATGGCCTCAATTTCGATTTTGAGGGGTACGGTGGCCACTCGGGGCAGCTCGCTGACGCCGACGCAGCTGCGGGCGGGGCGCGGCTGGGCAAAATGTTCGACGTAAATAGCGTTCATGGCGGCGAAATCGGCCATGTCGGTGAGGAATACGGTAGTTTTGACAATAGTGTCGAGGCTCAGCCCGGCGTCGGCCAGAACGGCAGTGAGATTGGCGAAGGCTTGGCGGGTCTGGGTGTCGATGTCGGCGGCGGCGGTTTTGGTGCCGGGGACGAGCGGGATGACGCCGGAGATGAAGTAGAGTTCGCCGACCCTGCGGATGGGGCTGTAGGGGCCGACGGGAGTGGCGGGTGTTGGGGGCGGGGTGGTCATGGTTTATCCTCTCGTGTGGTGTTTGATGAGCTCGAGTTGAGCGAGATTCGTGGGCTCGTATTTGCCGAGGAGAAATTCGCCTACTGTTTGTTCGTTTACCTCGTGGGACTGGAAATAATGATTGAGCAATAATCCTCCTCGCCAATATTTGGTCATAGACCGGTCCACGAGTACATTGGTGCCGAGTCGCAGCATGCGGATCGTGCGGGCGAAGGCCTTGCGCTGGTAATTGTAGCGGTGTTGGTCGAGCTGGGTGTCGTCGGGGTTGGCGAGGCACAGAATTAAGGCTTTGACGAGGTCGTAAACCTCCCGGAAGGACCGACCAGTGGCGGGCGTGGCGAAGTCGATGATGGCGAAGGCCTCGAGCGGTCCGAGATTGGGCCGATGACTGGTGCCGGCGGTTCCGAGCAGTTCGGCAAAGGCTTCTTCGGTGGGCCCGTAGCCGTGCAGGCCGTAGCCGGCTAGGCGCTCATGGCTGGTTTCGCCACGCACCGAGCGCGTGACGTGGACGCCGATCTCGTGGACTACCAGGACGCGAATTTGAGCCAGGGTGTAATTGCGGCCGGCGGGAATGACGATGGCGTGGTGTTCGTAGTCGATAAACACATTGGGTGCACCGTCTTGGATGATGGTCGTCCAGCTGGTCCCCGCTTCTCCTAGAGTCGGCTTGAGGGAGCTCTGGAGGATGGATTGAGCGGCTTGCGGGGTGAGGATTTCGTTTGGCTGATGGGTTTCGAGCAGCGTCTCGAGAAAGCCGAATCGATATGCTACCAGTGGACGAAGTTTGAGCCGGTAGGCATCGGCTTGGGCGAAGATACCCGAGACCAGCATATTATCTGATCCCATCGTGTGCCAGGTTTCGAGGAGCAGATCACGCGCTGCGCTGACGGGAGCTGAGCGCGGATCTAGGTTTTGGAGGTAGTGCTTGAGGTATTGGAGTACCTCGTGGTAGTGCATGTCGGCTAGTGAGCCATACAATTCGTCGTTGTAGTCCGCGAGCTGCTCGGCCTGGTTGGCACCCAGCACGACATTCAATAAAACCAGCCGTTCCTGCTCAAACGCCACGTATTCGTCTTTGCAGGGAAAGGTGGTGCTATCGAGCGGCTGGATGTGCCGGAGAAAGGCTTTGATTTTGTGTTTTGATGCCCTTATCCCCTCTTCATTGAGAGCTTGCGATGGCGTGGGCTGATCGCCGGTGCTTTCGAGAAACTGCCGAATATTGGTTTCGCTAAAACGAGGCCAAAATTCGCTGGTGTGAAACATTGGCGCTGAGGTTGCCTGCCAGGTATCAAATAAACATTGCTGGGAATGTATTTTCATCTTGTAATATTGCGCGACAATCACTAATCTTTTATATGACTTGGAAGCATTCGATACTGCAGTAGGTTATGGACGTACATCGCTTGAGAGAATTTTCAGTCGACACAGAACACGAAAGTCATTATTGCTCATATTAAGAATTATCGCCACTGCTGGCTGTGGCGGGGTGTCTAATGGTAATCGTTACAGGAGATACGGTGAAGACTATAGGGTTTTTTGTGCGCAATATCGATGTCACCAAACCGCCTTTTTTGCGATCAGAGGTGGGATATAACGATTTTGGGTTTGCCAATCAGCAATACTTGTTGGCGCTGAATCGGGCCGATGTGAAGGCGTATTTTGTGACTGATAATGCTAGCTATCTGGGTGGCGGACGTTTTGCCAACGCCTGGACTATCCATGAGGCTCGGGCGGTGCCGGAATTTCGGGAGGTTGGCCCTATCACGGCGAGCGTAGTGTATGAAAAGGGTGGGTTTGAGGGCCGGGATGTTCTGACCGTAACCGACCCGAAGCTGCGTGAAATTTGCAACAAGGCTGAAACCTACCGGCGGTTTGGTCAGTTCCAGCCGAAAACGGTGATTGTGGCAAATCCGCAGGAGCTGAAGGCGGCGATTGCCGATATGCCCGGTGAGATGGTGGTGGTGAAAAATCCAGCTGGTAGCAGCGGCCAGCAGGTGTACATTGCGGCCAAAGACGAGCTGGTGGTGCCGGAGACTGAAACGTACCCCATGTTGGTCCAGGAATTTGTGGATATGAGTGACGGGCTTCCCGGTTTGGCGGCGGGTCCGCACGACGTGCGCGTGATTATGGCCGGGAACACGATTCTCGGCGGTACATTGCGGCAGCCGGCTGCTGGCCGACTGCTGGCCAATACGGGCCAGGGGGGTAGTTTGCGTTTGCTTAGCCGCGCTGAGCTGCCGAAAGCAGTGGTTGATATGGCGCACAGCATTGACGGTGAGCTCAAGGAATTTCCGCGGTATTATAGCCTGGATTTTGCGAAGGGTACGCAAGGCTGGAAGCTGATTGAGCTCAACGGAAAGCCGGGTTTATACTACCGGGATGTGGGACCGTTGGCGCAGGAATTTATGGATGGATTTGTGTCGTATATGGTAGGGCTGGCATGAAAACGGTGGTTATTTTTTGCCGAACCGTTGATCCCCATGGCTATCCGTTTAATGAACCGTATTATTGGGAATCTTATCTGGATTTGATGTTTGCCATACGCAAGCGTGGGGCGCAGGCATATTTTGCGACCGATAACGCTACGTATCTGGGTGACGGCCTGTTTTCGACCGCCTACACTACCGACACCAAGCGGCCGGCCGATGAGTTTGAGGTGGTGCACAACGTGAAGGCGGATGTGGTGTACGAAAAGGGTGGGTTTACGGGTAAGGATGTTTTGGTTATTAACCCGGCGTTCGTGCATGATATTACCTCCAGCAAAACCGAAACCTATAAGTATTTTGGCAAGTACCAGCCCAAAACGGTGATCGCGCATGATCGCTCCGAGCTCGAGCGGGCGGCCGAGGAACTGGCCGGAGACATGATTGTGGTAAAAGAGCCGGAGGGAAACGGCGGTAAGGCGGTTTTCATTGGTCCTCGAGCCGAGGTGCTGGCAAAGATGCCGGCTACCTATCCGTTGATTGTGCAGGAGTTTGTCGATACCTCGGTGGGTATCGAGGGGCTGGTGGAGGGCATGCACGACCTGAGGATTAAGATTGGCGGCGGGAAGATTTGGGGCGCGAAGATTCGGATGCCGGCGCCGGGTGAATACCGAGCCAATGTTTCGCAGGGGGGAAGCGAACGGTATTTGTATACTGAGCAAATTCCGGCGGATGTGGCGGCGTTGGCACTGGAGATTGATCAGTTTTTTGCAGATTACCCGCGCTATTACGCGCTTGATTTTGCGAATACGCCGCAGGGCTGGAAGCTCATCGAACTCAATAGTAAGCCGGGGCTGACGCCGGTTTCGCAGAGTGCACCGACGCGACATATTATTGAGATGTTGGCGGATTATTTAATTGAAGTTGCGCCTTCGTGAAAACCATCGTTATTTTTTGCCGGACGATTGATCCTGATGCGTACCCGTTTCATGATGAGTACCTGTGGAATTCGTATCTTGATTTGTTGTTGGCGATTAAGGCTCGGGGGGCGATGGCGTATTTTGCGACTGACACCGCTACATACTTGGGGGATGGCAATTTTAAGGTTGCCTACACGGCCGAGACGAAAAAGCCGGTACGGGAATTCACTAAGGTTGGCGACATCCGGGCCGGACTGGTGCTCGAAAAAGGTGGGTTTACGGCCGATGATGTGGTGGTGATTAATCCGCCCTTTGTGAACCGGGTGGCGGAGAGCAAGAGCGAGACATATCGGATTTTTGGGCAGTATCAGCCGCTCACGATTGTCTGCGGCAATCGGCGGGAGTTGGAGCGGGCGATGGACCGGGTGCAGGGCGATTTGGTGGTCGTGAAGCATCCGGTGAGCTCTGGGGGTGAGTCGGTGTACATCGGCACGCGAGCAGAGGTGCTCGGGGAGGCGCCGGATGCGGGCTATCCCCTGCTGGTGCAGGAGTTTATGGATACGTCGGTGGGCATTGAGGGCATTGCGCCGGGTATTCATGACCTGCGGGTGAAGATTGGTGGCGGCCAGATTTTGGGCGGGATGGTGCGGGTGCCGGCCCCCGGGGAATACCGAGCCAACCGCAAGCAGGGCGGGTCGATTCAGCACCTTTACCCGGACGAGATCCCAGCTGAGGCCAAGCGGATGGCCCTGGAGATTGATCGGTATTTTGCTGACTATCCGCGGTTTTATTGTGTAGATATGGCCAATACTACCCGTGGTTGGAAGCTCATCGAGCTCAATCATAAACCCGGCCTATCGCCGGCCTCGGTGAGTCCTCAGGCGGCCTTTGTGAACGAGAAAATTGCTGAGTACCTCATTGAAGTTTGTCCGCAGGAAGGTTACAATCGCGCGGGTAGCTTCGCGAACTAAAGAAGTTATGGAACAAGACTATGGCACAATATCACCAGACGGGGAATAGAGATAAGATCCTATTCGTCAATAGCTTTACGCCCGCGCAAGACCGGGCCGTAGCGAAATATCGTGAGCTTACGGGAGCGCACGTGAGTTCGGTGATTATTTTTGATCACAAAACACCGGTGCCGGATTGGCTCAAGCCTTCGGATAATCATACCTTGCTCACGGTGGATTTTGCTGATACCGACGCGCTTCAGAGCACGCTTAAGCCGTATGCTGATGATATTTTGACCGCTACCTTCCTGGCCGATCGCAATTCTAGCTATTTCCGAAAAGTGATCCCGCTTATTCCCAACTGCGTGTTGCCGACCGAGACGTCCCTAAAATGGACTACAGAGAAGATCAGGATGCGGAGTTTACTGCGTAACTATGACAAGTCAATTGCTCCGAATTTTACCGTAGCCCATGACAGTACCCCCGAAACGATTGAAAAGATCGAGAAACGTGTGGGTTATCCATTAGTAGTGAAGCCATCGGGCCTCACGGCCAGCTTATTGGTAAGTATTTGCTATCATCGTGAAGAACTTGAGAAAGTTTTGAAGCAGACATTTAAGAAAATGGATCAAATCTATAAGTCCAAAAAGGGCTTGGGTGAACCTAAAATTCTGGTAGAAGGTTTCATGGAAGGGACTATGTATTCCATTGACGCCTATGTGAATGCTCGGGGTGTGATCTATTTCGCGCCGCTCGTATATGTTAAGACAGGTCGCGAAGTGGGTTTTGACGATTTCTTTGGCTATATGAGAGTTACTCCTACGCAATTGAATGTTCCTCACACGGAAGAGGCTCAAGAGGCCGCCACGAAGGGTATTAAGGCCCTTGGGATGCGCAGTACCACGTGTCATATTGAGCTGATGCGCACCGAGACGGGGTGGAAAGTGATTGAGCTGGGACCGCGCATGGGCGGGTTTCGGCATGAGATGTACGAGTTGTCGTTTGGCATTGACCATTCGCTCAATGATTTGCTGATTCGTAACTCGCGCAAGCCCGTGCTGCCCAAGAAAGTTAAGGGGTACTCGGCTCTTATGCAGTTTTATGCCAAACAAGAGGGTAAATTGGAGAAAATTCAGGGACTGTTCAAGATTGAAGCCGTGGAGTCGTTTAAGCGCGTGAAAGTCCGCAAAGAGCCGGGTGACAAATGTACGTTTGCGAAATACGGTGGTGATCCAGTGCTGGACGTGATGCTGTTTAATCCGGTGCGGTCAAATTTGCTGGCGGATATTCGGCGGATTGAGCAAGCACTCAACATTGTGGTGTCGTCGAAGGGCCTGGAGCTGGCTAAACCGACGGCTTAATCGGTGGATGTGGTGGAGGTGAGCTTGTGGCGGCTGGCGATGATGCCGGCCGAGACGAGGCCGACGTAGAGTAGGCCTATGGTGCAGGTTTCGAGCAGGTGGGCGGGCTTGGTGAAGGTGAGGTAAACGCCGCTCGTGATGGTGAGGGCTGCGAGTCCATACGACGCGTGGAGTTTGGTGCGCGAGGGCGAGAAGAAGACAAAAGTGGTGAAGCCGAGGCTGGCGAGCGCGATGATGACGTGGATGAGGGTGACCATGACGGAGTCCTTGTTTAGCGCGGTAGAGCGTCTAGGGAAATCATAGCACTAAAGGTTAAGATGACGAGCAGCGAGAAGCGGAAGAGCTGGCGGGCCCAGAGCGCGTTGTCGGGGGCGTGAAAGCCGCGCAGAGCCAGCCGCAGCCAGATGGTGGCCAGGCCGAGCATCACGATCAGGTAGAGTGGGCCCACGTAGCCGGTGGCAGACAGCGTGGCCAGCGCGAACATGAAGGCGGCGATGTAGGCGACGATTTGGACTTTGGCGGCGCGGATACCGCGTTTGACCGGTAGCACCGGCAAGCCGGCGGCGCGGTAGTCGGCCAGCCGAAAGATGGCAATGGCGTAGAAATGCGGCATTTGCCAGAGAACCAGAATGATAAACACGATGGCGGCGCCCGCGTCCAGCTGCCCTGACACGGCCGTGTACCCCACCACTGGCGGTACGGCGCCCGCGACGGCGCCGACGATGGTGCCGTGCACTGAGCGGCGTTTGGCGAGGCCGTAGAGCGCTACGTAGACCACGAACCCGCCGAGGGCAACGGCGAGGGTGAGGAGATTGGTGAACCGGCCGAGCAGCGCTGCGCCTACGAGGCCGAGGACGGTGGCGTAGATGAGGGCATGGCGGGCTGGCAGGGTGTGGGCGGCGAGGGCGCGGTGTTTGGTGCGGATCATTTTGGCGTCGATACCGCGGTCGATGTAGTTGTTGAAGACGCATCCGGAGGCCATCACGAGTGAAATGCCGGCGAGCATGGCGATGAACAGCGGGAGGCTGGGGTGGCCGCGCGAGGCGAGCAAAAAGCCGCCGGTGGCGTTTATGGCGTTGCCATAGATTATGCCGGGTTTGACGAGCGTGTAGTAAGTCTTGAGCGTAGCTACGGGCCTACTCCCTCGTCGTGGATGATGGCGCGGTCGGTGTCGGTGGGTGAAATCATGTGGTAATTCAGGTTGGTCATGATCCAGAGTGATCCGCCGACGAGGATTACTATCACGAGCAGCGCAAACGAGAATACGGACACATTCCATTGGGGTTTTGAGCCTTTGCCAAGGTGCAAAAACAGTGCTAACTGCACAATGAGCTGCATAACGCCGAGGCCGAGGACGACGGTGACGAGCGTGCGAGACGGCAGGGCGTGGTTGGCTGCGAGGGCGTAGGCGGTGAGGGTGAAGGCTAGCGACAGCGCGAAGCCGAGCACGTAGGAGCCTACACTCCCCTGCGCGGTTTCGGGTTGGGGCTGAGGCGCGGAAGTGGGCCGACTCATGATATGGCTCCCATGAGATACACGAGGGTAAAGATGAAAATCCAAATGACGTCTAGGAAGTGCCAAAACAGGCTGAGCATCATGAGCCGGCGAGCTGAGATGGTGGTGAGGCCGCGGCGCAGCAATCGGAGCATGAGCGTGCCCATCCACAAGAGCCCAATGGTGATATGCAGGCCGTGGGTGCCGACGAGGGTGAAGAAGGCTGATAGAAAGCCACTGCGCTGCCAACTGTTGCCTTCGGCAACGAGGTGGCTAAATTCGGAGAGCTCAAGAGCCAGGAAGCTGGCGCCGAGCAGGAAGGTGACGCCGAGCCATGCCAGGATGGCGGTTTTGGCGCCGCGGTGGGCGGCTATCATCGCTAGACCGCAGGTGAAGCTGCTAGTGAGCAGGAGCATGGTTTCGGTGAGCACGAACGGGAGGCTGAAGAGGTCGGTGCCGGAGGGCCCGCCGAAGGTGTTGTGGCGTAGTACGGCGTAGGTAGCAAACA
Source organism: Candidatus Saccharimonadia bacterium (assembly GCA_035544015.1). NCBI lineage: Bacteria > Candidatus Saccharimonadota > Candidatus Saccharimonadia > Candidatus Saccharimonadia bacterium. The sequence continues at coordinate 246,496 of DATKIP010000093.1, read as the reverse complement.
GCGTGGCAAACAGTACGCAGTCGGTCATGAGATAGAGCCAGAAGCCAAAAACGGTTTTGGAGCTGGGGCTCATGGCGGTGGGGTCGATGGAGGGATTCACGCCCGGCCTCCTTCGGATTTACGGGCGGCCTTGGCCTCTATGGCGGCTACCTCGGCGGCGCTGATTTCGTATTCGGTATCTTCGTTGGTGGAGCGAGCGATGATGGCGCCGACGACGCCCACCAGAGCCACCAGCGCGAGCCACCAGATGTGCCAAATGATGGCAAAGCCGAATACGAAGCTCAAGCCGGCGATGAGCAGACTCATGGCGGAGTTGCGGGGCAGGCTGATGGGCTGGTAGGCGGCGTGAGATTGGGGATGGTCGTGGGCGGCCTGCTTGGCGGCCCAGAAGGCGTCGCGCTCAGACACGGCGGGTGTGAGGGCGAAATTATACACCGGAGGTGGTGAGCTGGTAGCCCATTCGAGCGTGCGGCCGTCCCAGGGGTCGCCGGTGGTATCGCGGGTATCGTGGCGTTTCCAGATGCTGTAGGCGAACTGGAGGAGCTGGAAGCCGATGCCGAGGCAGATAATGAGCACGCCGATGCCGGCCACGATGAACAGCCATTGCCAGCCCATCGAGGCGTCGTAATGATCGAGCCGGCGAGTGGCGCCCATGAGGCCCAGGATGTAGAGCGGCACAAAGGCGAGGCAGAAGCCGGTCAGCCAGCACCAAAAGGCGCATTTGCCGAGGGTTTCGTTGAGCCGGAAGCCGAAAATCTTCGGAAACCAATAGGTGATGCCGGCGAAGTAGCCAAATACCACGCCGCCGATGATCATGGTGTGGAAGTGTGCTACCAAAAACAGGCTGTTGTGGAGCTGGAAGTCGGCCGGCGGTACGGCCATGAGCACGCCGGCCATGCCGCCGATGGTAAAGGTGACCACAAAACCCAAAAACCACATCATGGGGGTGGTGAACCGGATGCGGCCGCGGTACATCGTAAACAGCCAGTTAAACACTTTGACGCCGGTGGGAATGGCGATCACCATCGTCATGATGCCAAAGAAGGCGTTCACATCGGCGCCGGCGCCCATGGTGAAGAAGTGGTGCAACCAGACGAGGAACGACAGCACCACGATGCTCCAAATAGCCCATACCATGGAGGTGTAGCCAAAGAGCCGCTTGCTCGAAAATGTCGGCACAACTTCCGAAAACACGCCAAACGCGGGCAGTATGAGAATGTAAACCTCAGGATGTCCCCAGGCCCAGATGAGGTTGACGTACATCATAGGATTGCCGCCGAAGGCCGAGGTGAAAAAGTGCATACCCATGGTGCGGTCAAGGGCGAGGAGGGTGAGTGTGACGGTGAGCACGGGGAACGCAAACACGACGAGCGCCATGGCGCCGGCTACGCTCCAGGCAAATACCGGCATCTTCATGAGGCTCATGCCGGGACGGCGGAGCTTGATGATGGTGACGAGGAAATTGATGCCCGAGAGCAGGCTGCCCACCCCGGCGATCTGCAGGCTCCAGATCCAGTAGTCGACCCCGACGCCGGGCGAGTAGGCTAGCTCCGATAGCGGCGGGTACGCTAGCCAGCCGGTGGCGGCAAATTCGCCGACGGCCAGCGAGAGGTTGATGAGCGCCATGCCGGCTACAAACAGCCAGAGGCTGGTGGCATTGAGAAACGGAAATGCTACGTCGCGAGCGCCGAGCTGGAGTGGCAAAATCAGATTGATGAGGCCAAACATGAGCCCCATAGCGACGAAGAAAATCATGATCGTGCCATGGGCGCTAAACACCTGCTGGAAGGTATCGGACGAGACGATCCCGTGGGCGTTGCCGGCTGACGTGGCTTGCTGGGCGCGGATCATGGCGGCGTCGCTGATTCCGCGCAGGAGCATGAGCAAGGCGACTACGATGTACATGACGCCGATTTTCTTGGGGTCGAGCGAGGTGAGCCATTCGCGCCAGAGCCACCGGGCGCGGCCGGCGGCCCAGCCCCAGCGCCTCGTGACAGTGAGCCAGATGGCGGCGGCGATGGCGCCCAGCGTGCCGGCGACGGCGGTGCCAATGAGCGCGAGGCCGGTGATGCCGCCGTGCTGAAAGGCTTGCAGGGTGAGGCGTCCGAGGATGCTCATGGTGCGCTCGCTGGCGTGAGGGTGGCGTTTGGCATCATGTATTGCATTACTACCTCATCATACAGACCAGCGGGGGTGGCTGAGTAGGGGCTGGGCGCCTGATTTTCGCTTGGCCTTGCGAGCGCTTCGTAGCTGGTGAAGGTAAGGGGTGGGGCGGAGTGTTTGACCGATCGTACCCAGTTGTCGAAATCGGCCGGTGCCTCGGCGCGGGCTACAAAGTGCATGCCGGCAAAACCGCGGCCGCTGAGGTTGGCCGACGAGCCGGTGTAGTCCCCCGCCGCATCGGCTCGGAGGTGCAGATGCGTCGACATGCCGCTCATGGCGTAAATTTGGCCGCCGAGCTGGGGGATCCAAAACGAGTTCATGGGGGCGTCGGATGTGATTTCGAACTCCACCGGCGTTCCCACGGGAAGCTCCACGAAGTTGACGCTGGCGATATTTTGTTTGGGGTAAATGAAAAGCCACTTCCATTGCAGGGCGACTACCTGAATTTTGAGCGGCTGCACCGATGAGGCTAGGGGCTTGGAGGGATCGAGAGCGTGGGAGCTCTGCCAGGTGATGACCGATAGCCCCACGATGAGGGCCGACGGTATGAGCCACCAGATAGTTTCGAGTTTGCGGCTGCGGTCCCAATCGGGTGCGTAGGTGGCTTTGGTGTTGCCGGCTCGGTAGCGCCAGGCGATGACGAAGGTAAGGACGAGCACGGGCACTACGATCAGTAGCATGAGCATGGTGGCCGTGACGATGAGCTGGCGTTCGTCGGCGGCGATGGTGCCTTTGGGGTTGAGGACGGCGGGGATATGGCTGAGAAATTTGTTCATTGCTAGTTTTAACTATAGCAGTTTGGCGGCTAGCGAGTGAGGCTTCGGATGGCTCGTTGCTCCAGGCGCAGCATATACAGGCCATAGATGCTGGTAGCGGTAGCGGTGGCCAGGCTGACTACGATCGAAGCTGTGGGCGTCGTGATTTTGCCTTGGGAGAGCATAATCATGCTACTCAAGGCCACCGAGCAGACCCAGGTGGCGAGGTAGTAGTCGATGGTGCGGTGAAATACCTTTGCCATGGGGTAAAAATGCAGGCCGACGATCAGGCCAATCGTGGGGATGAGGTAGGCATCGTGATGGGTGGCGGTTATTATTCCGGAGGCGCCGCCGATAAGCAGGGCCTCGGTGCCAAAAATGGCGCCATACGCGATCCCTATGCGTTTGCTTTGGGCGCGGTCGGCTTGGCTGGAGTGCGCGGGGAATTTACCCGACGCGAGCAGCAGCTGGGCGCCACCAAAGCCAACCAAGAGGCTGAGGGTTCCAAATGCGACGATTGCGGGGATGCTCAGCGGACTGGGTAGTGCGGAGGAGGCGATGCCGGCCCATATGAGGGTGAAGCCGGCCATGAGCAGCATTCCGCCGGCGATGCTTCGGGCAGCGATTCTGGGCATTGGCTTGGGGCTCATGGGTTGACGATAGCAGGGCTGGGGAGACGGGGTCAATTGGGCTGTGTGGTTTTCTTGGGCGGTATAATTGTGGATAATATCGGGTATAAGGATGATATATGTCGGAACATCAAGAATCTCCACGTAGTCCGGGTGAACACGAACGGTCCGCGTCGACGGCGGATATGCGAAATTGGCCAACTGGCTTGACAGAGCCAAAGCTAGAAGCCAATGACCATCAATCCCAGCGCGAAACATTGATACGGGACAAAATCGCGAAGTCGTGGGGAAGTTTGGTGGGCGCTCATGGGTATGGTGAGCCGCAAGCTGCTGCGGGGTTGCTCTACGATTCGCTTTATCGGTCGGGGGCTGTCGGCGATCAATTGCCGCCGGATGAGCGCGAGACGACGGTAGCGATTTTGGAGCAGCCGGTTGATCTGGAGGGTGATATGCCCGATCGGGATGAGTTTGTGCAAGCAGTTGCCGACACGATGGTACGTGGGGTGAGTGTGGCCGAGACCCTGCTGCCGGGCGCGCGCGAACAGATCGAGACGCTGGCGGGTAGAGGTGACGAGGTGATAATCTGGTCGGCTGGTGACCCGGCGCATCAGCATCATAAACTGGGGGCGATTGGGCTGCACGATCCTGATGTCACCCCTAATGTTGAGCCGCCGGTAAGGCTTAATCCTGATTTTGAGCCTCTTGAAATTCAGACGGCGATCGCAACTAATAAGTCAACGCCGGAAAATTTCGACCGGGTTCGCGAAGCTGCGACAGGTCGTCAAGTTGTGGTGGTGGATGATCGTGCGAAAAACATCTTGAAGTTTTTGGAGGAATTTCCTGATGCCAAGGGAATTTGGGTGCAATTTGGTGTTCATGCTAAGAGGGCATTGGCTAAGCAGGCATCCGGTGAGGCGACTGATGTGGTAGATGCGATAGCTCAGGGCAGAATTTTTCCCGTTGGTGCCGTGGACCAAACGGTGGCGTCGATTGATTCAATGTACGAGGCCGGGGTTTTGGATAGTGCCAAGGAGTTGGCCGTGGCATTCGATTACGATGACACCATCATCGATAACATCAGGCGTCGTGATCTTCAGCATGCGGCTGTTGAGCGGGTTCTTCGGACGCAGGGATGGATCTAGCAGCTATTAATGCGCGCCCATCGGCATCGTCATCGGTGCCCCGCTGCCGTCGGTGGAGTAGGTGCGGTAGCAATAATCTCGCATCGCCATACTCATAGCATGGAGCTCGTTGGCGTGCTGCCGGTAGTAGTCTCGCTGGTGCGTAACGGTGGATTGGAGCATGGCGGAGTTTTGGCTCAGGCAAGCTCGAATAGTCGTTTCTGGCGTGGCGGCGCGGGCCTGATCGGGCTTAACACCGAGGCTCAGCGAGGCTTGGCGCAAAAAGGTTTGTTTGGCGCCTGCTGGTTGCGACGTTAGGGTTTTGGTGGTGGCAAATGAGCTGATGACCTCGCGCGTGGAAGCTGTAGTGGTGGCGGATAGCGTCTGCCCGTGGGGCTTGAGGATGAGCATGAAGGCGCCCACGAGTAGGAGTATGACGACGGCAAGCGTTGGTGCCCCGATTGTCACTAATCGACGAGTGCTCATTGGACCGTCCAGTAGGTGTTGCCGCGCGGGCTGATGCTGCTTAAATTGCCACCCTGGCCGAACGGCACGGAGGTGCCGCTGATTTGCAGATACAGGTGGACCACCTTGGCGCTGCCGTCGTAGCACCAGGTATTATTTTTGTTGCTGCTACCGCAGGCGACTTCGGGGTAGGGGGTCTCGTCGCCGCTGTAGCCGGACCGGACCGCCGACGGCTTGGTGGATTTGTTGTAATACAGCTCGACTTGGCCGGGTTCGGAGCCATTGAAGTAGAAATGCATGCTCGTGGGGTCGGAGCCATTAAGCTGCTTGAGCTGGTAGGCGTGGCCCATGGCGAAGGCGCCGATGTCGCCGTATGACACGGGTGTGCCGTCGTCGCGACGGATCTGGAGCCAGTTGGTGCCGCCGAATTTGAGGCTCATGATTTTGCTGCGGTCGAAGCCGTTTTGCACGAGCGGGCCATAGGCGCCGTGGACGGGGCTGTACCAGCCGGCCCAGTTGTAGAGCGTTTGGTCTGCGGGTTGGCCGGCGGCGGGTACGAGCAGGCCGGAGAAGTTGCTCAGCAGTGCCGGGCCGATGGAGCCGTTGGTGATGGAGCCGTCGAGGTCGGCCATCCAGTGGTCGTGATCGATGTAGGGGTATGCGGGGATGGGGTCGTCGAGGTACGGCCGGCCGTACATTACGCGGTGGCTGTCGCTAAACATGGCCGTGCTGCCACCGTGCAGGCTACTGAAGAAGGTGAGGCCGCGCACGCGGTTGGTGTAATCCCAGCTGCTGGCGAAGGGATCGCCGAGGGCCGAGAAGTCGGCGTCGTAGTTGTTATTTAGGCGGTCGAAGTTGGCCAGCCAGGCGCCGTCGATGTCGGCCTGGCCGTGGTAGAACCGCGCGAGCGCGACGAAGATCGGCACGGTGGCGGCGTCGGTGTTGGGGGTGGTGCCCACGAAGAGGCCGCCGAGAGCGGCGGTGTCTTGGGCGTTGTAGGCCACGCCGTTGTTGGCGGCGGTGGCGTCTTTGAGCGTGTAGACGCCGTCCATCCACATGCCAAAGGCGGCGTTCATCCAGGCGCTATTGTTGGCGAAGGTCGGCCGAGCTTGGGTGGAATCGCCGGCGTATTCGTCGAAGCTAATGCCGGTGCCGCCGTCGACGCCTTCGTCTGAGAATGACAGGCGGGTGGTGGCTTTGTGCGAGTGGGCCACGTTGTTGTTAAAGAGTCCGACGGGCCGGAATTTGGCCGCGGCGAAGTTGGTGTTGTCGCTGTTGACGCTGAAGTCGTACCAGATGCCCGCGCCTTGGCCACCGGCCGCGGCGTTGCCGGTGAGGTCGTTGTTGGGGTTAGTGATCCAAAATTCGGCCGGGGCTTCGTCGCTGAGACGCAGGCGCTGGGCCGCGACGGGGTCGTAGCGGGTGCCGAGCACGAGGTTATTTGCGAGAACGTTGTGCTCCTCGAAGCCGTCTTCGAGCATTACGCTGTGGCCGACGGTGTCGTTTGCGACCATACCGGAGGTGTGGAGGCCGTTGCTGCCGTGGATGGTGAGTTGGCGGTTGAAATTGTCGTGGAGCGATACGTCGGTGATGGACGAAGCGCTGGCGTCGCCCGTCATGGTGTTGCCGCCGGCCGTGGTGGGGTAGGTCATGATGTGGAAGTGCAGGGGATAACGGCCGAGCACGCCCTGCTGGCCCAGGTGGTACATTTCGGTATTGGAGAGGCGCATGATGCCGCCGGCGAGGGTGGCGGTGTGGCCGCCAAAGTGGGTGGTGGTGGCGTCGTCTGGGCCGGTGACTTTGAGGTTGTGCGTGAGCAAGCCGACTTCGCTGCGTTCATCTACGCACCGACTGTTGCCGCCGTTGCTGAAGCAGGTGCTTATGCTGGTGTGCTTGTTGGCGAGCGGTGCCGTGAGCGTGATGGTTTTGCCGTCGGCCGAGCGGCTGGCGACGGTGACGGTTTCGGATTGGAATGGGTCGAGGGTGCTGGATGCGAGTATCAGCTGGTCGCCGGCCCGCCAATTTACGGCTTGCTGGAGTGACAAAGTGGTGCCGCCGGCGGCTGCGGTGGCGGCTAGCCGGGTCCAGGTGAGGCAATTTTGGCCGCTGGTGTCGCAGTCATTGTCGGTGCGGCCGTGCAGGTCGATGATGCCGCCGTTCATGGCGGCTAGAACATTGGTGCCAATGCCGGTCTTCAGCACGGCGCTGTGGGTGGCGTTGTAATTGGTGATGGCGGTGGCGGCTAGGCCGGTGAGCGCGTAGCTTTCGGTGGTGCCGCCGCCGGTGAGCTGGATGACGGCATTGTGTTGGTAGGGCGTGGTGGCGGTGCCGGCTTGGAGTTTGCCGCCGCTTCCGGTGACAACAACGTACTTAGACACGAGTTTTACGTCCTTCGTGTCGTCAAAATACAGCTCACCGCCCACCGTGAGGCCGCCGAGCCCGGCGCTATTCGTATCGAGCAGCACTTTTTGACCGGCGGCGATGGTGACGACTTCGCCGGCTGTAGGCACATGGCCGCCCCAGGTGGCGGGATTGCTCCAGGCACTCAGGCCGGGCGGAAGTCCGGCCGAATCACCAAACTTAATGTAATGGCCAGTGGAAGCGCTAGCATCGGTGCCGATTGTTGCAGCTCCGCTGAGGGTGCCTTGCTCGGGTTCAAACGAAGCGAGGGGCGCTGCAGCCCAAGCCAATACGAGGGTGGTGAGGCCGATCGCCACAAATACTCCGACAAATATAGTCGGGGTACGATATCTCCAGCGTTGGGTGTTTCGCAGTAACCGGGTAGGGCGCATGAAGTCCTTATGCTTTGCATTTAATTTAGCATCGCATACGAATAATCTCAAATTTTGGTGGTTGGTTTGGCTTCAGAGACCCTTCTCGCACCGAGCAGGTCGGAGTGAGTCCGCCTTGATATGTAGCGGAATGGAATTAGTCCATGGACGACAATGTCTGAGTCATAAACTGCGCGTGATCGATGGAGGTACTTGGCCCTGTTACCCCCAGGTCGTTTAATGAATACCTGGATACGCTACTCATGGTGGGGCCACCTGGGGCATCTTGAGCATTTGGAGCGAATAGATTTAATGCTAGCTCAACGTTGGGGCGCTGTGGGTTGAGCTGGTGACCAGCCTCCCGTGCTTGCGCTATGACATCACCCAGCAGGCCTTCTCCTATCGAGGTCATAAGGGCTAGGGAGCTAGCTGATTTTGGGTCGCTGCCGCCTTCTCCAAACACCCAGGCTTGTATGGTTGAGGCAGACTCATTGTATTTAAACCGACCCCCAATCGTATAGGGTTCCCCATCCCATACGATATCTGAATGCTCGTTAGGCGGTTGGCCGGCTTTCTTTAGGGCTTTTTGGAGCACTACGTGTCCAGTGGGAGTGGGGCCAGAACGGAAAAGGCCCCTGATAGCGCTGGAGTTTTCGGGCAGAACATAGGCCGCTATACCCTTCAAGTCAACACGGGAAGGATAGAGCTGACCGTTGTCTGCTGGGCCGACTTGAATATCGGTAATGATTCCATGCAGTATGTCGCCGTTGGGTACTATGATGGTCTCCGGAACGGTCTCTACGGCTAGGGTATGCTCAAAGTTAACTGGGCCGGCCAGTAATTCGGATGTCGTTGGGGGTTGGGGCGATGGCACGCTTGGGTCGTGGTCCATTTGGGGCATGGCATGCAAAAGCTGTCTTGCGCCGTCTTCCCTTGCCTCGCGAGCAGGCTCATGAAGCTTCGCCGTAGCTTCCGCATGCCCAGGATCGTTCTCGTGCGGCTGACTGGCATCAAGCACCTTCTCCAAATTCGCATAAGCTGGGGGCCGACTCTCCGCTTGGGCATCTCCCAATCCGGGGTCCGGACCATCACGTTCAGGATCGTTAGACACTACCTACCTCACATCAGCTATGATAGTTATATCATAGGGGTGTGTCTTCGTAACCCTGAATGTAATACTTGATCTTATCGGTGTCTATATTTTCAAACGACCTACGAGGGCGCTATCACTACCTGGCTTGCACACCAAGAAGGGAGTGTGGAAGAATGGAACGAAGTTTAAGGACTATATTATGACCAAACAGCTGCTTATTAACATGCCAGTTAACAAAGCGGAGGAGTCGAAACGTTTTTTTGAAGCCGTAGGCTTTCCTTTAAACAAAAAATTGTCAGATGAGCAGGCAACATGCTTCGATATAGAAGACAATATAGGTATTGTCTTGCTTCCCGCAGCGCACTTTAAAGACGCTATCAATGGCGGCCAGGTTGCCGATGCGGCAACTCACGAAATACTTTTATCAATCGGCATGGACAGCAGAGAAGAGGTTGACGAACTCGCGGATAGGGCTTTGGCTGCTGGCGGCAAGCAAACCCAGGAACCGGTTGATATGCCTGAGATATATGGCCGAACATTTGCCGACCTCGATGGACATTTGTGGAATATTTTTTACATGTCCGCGTAGGAATCTCCGGTCCATCACAAAGTCCAATCAAAAAATCACCTCTTTTCAGGGGTGATTTTTGTTCGAATACCATGGCCGAGTTGCCTCGACAATAAAACTATGCGCGCATATAATATAGCTTTAGATAAACAGGATACATCGTTACCATACGATTGGACACCAGTCATTCATGGCCGATATGCAAATATTATGAACTCACATCACCAGGACATCGAATTTAACGCTGCACGCGACAGCCCGGGCTACTTGCTCTGGCTCATGAGTAACAAATGGCAAGCCGAGCAAAGATTAGCTCTCAAGCCATTCGAACTTACGCACGTGCAGTTTGTGCTGCTAGCTTGTCTTGTCTATGCACCGGGCAACGAGAGCCTCACGCAAATACAACTTGCCGAACGAGCCGAGACTGACCCAATGATGACATCGCAGGTGCTCAGAAAACTAGAAGTGAAAGGTCTTGTACGAAGAATGTCGAGCACACAAGATAAACGAGCTGTTAGCTTAGAAGCGACCGCCAAAGGTGCGCAGCTGGTTGATCGAGCGATAATGGCTGTTGAAGCAGTTGATAGAGAGTTCTTTGGCGTCCTTGAAGCAGATATACCAAACTTTGTGGTCATGATGCGTAAACTTGTCTGGACACCGCGAAATAACCTAGCTAAAACGAGGGGGAACTAACTATGACAAAAGATAATCGTAAAGTCGCGCTCATAACGGGGGCAAATAAAAGTATCGGCTTTGAAGTGGCACGACAACTAGGTGAACAAGGTATACATGTGCTGATTGGCGCGAGAGATGAAGGTCGTGGTAAGGCTGCGGTCGAGCAGTTGACTTCTCAGAACATTCTCGCAACCTACCTTTCGCTTGACGTGACCGATGGTACAAGTATTAAAAAGGCTGCTGCTCAGATATCCAAAGAATTCGGTAAACTCGATATCTTGGTTAATAATGCTGGAATATCAGGGGGTAATATACGCACACCACCAAGCCAGACCGATATAGACGTAGTGCGCCAGGTCTATGAAACGAATGTTTTTGGCGTGACGAGCGTGACAATTGCCATGATTCCATTGCTCAGATTGGCAGACCAAGCTCGGATTGTAAACGTTTCGAGTAGCCTAGGCTCACTTAACATGGCACTTGATCCAAATGACATGTTTTACGGTATCAACAGTTTGCAATACCAATCTTCAAAGGCTGCTCTCAATGCCATTACGATTGAGTTTGCTAAAGAATTAGAGGGCGAGGGCATAAAAGTAAATGCAGCCTGTCCAGGATTTGTCGATACCGACTTCAACGGCCATCGTGGCACGAAGTCAGCCAAACAAGCAGCAACTATTATTGTGAAGTTAAGCACTCTCGGAGCAGACGGTCCTACTGCTAGTTTCCGGGATGAGGATGGTGAGCTGCCTTGGTAGAGGTTAAAGCCTGCGTAGACATAAAGACATAAGGAGGCAAGCCTGAAAGCGGTGCAATTTTGTGAGTTTGGCGGCCCCGAAAGATTGCAGATTGTCGATTTGCCGCAGCCTGCGGTTGGTCGAGGCGAAGTTCTCGTACGGGTGAAAGCGGCCGGCCTTAACCCTGGCGAGTCTATGATTCGGCAGGGACTACTTGAAGATTTCTTTCCGACCAAACTACCGTGCGGCGAAGGATCCGACTTTGCTGGTATCGTCCAAGAATTAGGCCAAGGCCTAACAGATTTCAAATTGGGTGATGAGGTTGTTGGCTATACGGACAATCGGGCAAGTCATGCCGAATTCGTATTAGCGGACGTAGATAAGCTGACGCTCAAACCGAAAGGTGTTTCCTGGGAAGTCGGCGGCTCACTATTTGTGGCTGGCAACACGGCAATAGCGTCAGTTGAGGCAGTTGGCATGAAGTCCGGCGATACAGTGGTGATAGCTGGGGCTGCTGGTGGCGTCGGTGCTATAGCTAGCCAATTGGCGGTCATACGTGGAGCGCATGTTATAGGAATAGCGAGCGAGAACTACCATGAATGGTTATATGCTCACGGAATTACACCAGTGGATTACCATGGCGATACTGCGACACAAATACGCAGACTAGCAGATGTAGTCGATGCCTTTATTGACACGGTAGGTGACGGTTACGTAGAGCTGGCCTTAGAACTAGGCGTAAGCCCAGAACGCATCAATACAACCATTGATTTCCAAGCGGCACATAGATACCAAGCTCAGTCCAAAGGTTCGGCAGACGCTAACGGCAAACAAACTCTACAGACCTTATTGCGTTATATAGATGAGGGAGAGCTTGAAGTTCCTATTGCGCGAACATTCTCGATAGATCGGGTGCGAGATGCTTACATCTATATGGAAGAAGAGCACGAGCTTGGGAAGACGGCGATAAGATTCTAGAGAGTTTACGTGCGTGCAGGGTGTTAATATATTTGATCAAATCCACTTTACGGCGAGTCTTGGCTGGGGCTAGTTAATGAAGTTAGAACCCTTCTAGTGACGAGTCCTGCTGGCCTTGCGGCATAAACGATTGGCCGGGATGATTGGCCTCCCACTTCCCTATCAATTCTTCTCGGCGCTTTAGCATCCAGTCGCCGCCAGTGTCCTCGTCAACGGCTGGCGACATTAGTGCTTCTCGTAGTTGGTTTCGCGCAGCCATAAGCTGGGCTGAGCCAGTGAGCCGATCACCAAGTATGTATTCGCGGGCAATGCTTTCATGGACGTCATCTTGATCCCCTCGATTTGGGCGCTCGTTGTCCTGATAATGTAGGTCTTGGGCCAATATATCCTCCAAGATAAGTTCAGGAGATCGCCTAATACCTGAATCTGGATCTTGGAGTGTTTTCGAGTATTCGGCCCACATGGCCCGGAAGCCTGTTTCGGGATCATTACGGGATTCTGCATCGGTATCGCCATGACGGCGTGGCGGTAGCAACTCATCCACCTTATCATCGGCTAGCGTGAGGGCGTCGACGAGTATGTCCTGGTGGCCGACTTGTAAATGCTGATCTGCCAAGAAACTAAACAGAGGTGGTTGAATAGCTGTCTCTTTTTGGGAAAGACGAAAGGTTTGATAGAAGTCCCGCAATAAATCTCCACTCAGTCTTCCTGCCTCCACTTGACGCTCAAGTTCCTGGCTTAACTGTACGCCACTCAAACCGTTCTGATTTTCCGGCATATTTAATTCTTGATCATGTTTAAATTTTATACGATATGTAGGCTGACAACAAAATAACGACTCAATTGAGCCGCTATTTTAAGCATAAGTTCAATGGCTGGGGAGGAGGGACTCGAACCCCCGAATACCAGGACCAAAACCTGGTGCCTTACCACTTGGCCACTCCCCAACGATGTAGGTGAACAGCCTTAGATTTTAAACTACCGGCTGTTCTTGCGCAAATTTGGTTCGTTATGCCATAATTTATTTCAGTTATGAATATTTCTTCCCGCACGGTAGTAAAGGTCCTTGGTATTACGGCGTTGTTTGTGGGAATGCTGCTGGCGGCCTATATGCTTCGCATCCAGTTGGTGTGGATGGGCACGGCGTTTTTCTTGAGTGTGGCGCTGAATCCGTCGGTGGAGCAGCTTAGGAGGCTGGTGCGTAGCCGATCGCTGGCGGTGGCGAGCGTGTTTTTGCTGGCGGGGGCGTTGTTGGCGTTTTTGTTGGTGGCGCTGGTGCCGCCGCTGATTCACCAGAGCGAACGATTGGCGCAAAATTTGCCGCACTATACCGATGAGTTGGTGAACGGGCACTCGGTGGTGTCGGAACAGATCAGAAACTACCATCTGGTGGATCGAGTGAAGAATAGCCAGACAGAGCTGATTCGCTACGTGTCTTCGGCGGGCGGTTCGTTCTTTTCGGTGTTGCAGCGATTGTTTGCCAGCTTTGCAGCTGGGTTGACGATTTTGGTACTTACTATTTTTATGTTGCTCGAGGGGCCGCACTGGGTGGAGGCGTTTTGGCGAGTGGTTCCCGAGAAGCGGCGGGTGCATGGGCGCGAACTGGCTGGCGAAATGTACAAGGCGGTCACCGGATATGTGCTGGGTTATTTGCTGATGAGCCTGTTTGCGGCTAGCATTACAGCCATTTTGCTAACTATTTTGGGCGTGCCGTATGCGGTGCCGTTGGGCATTTTGGTGGGGATTTTCGATTGGCTGCCGCTGGTGGGCGCAACGATTGGTGCGGCTGTGGTGGTGATTGCGGCGCTGTTTAGCTCGAATTCGGCAGGACTGGTGATGCTGATATTCTTCTTGATTTACCAGCAGGTTGAAAATCATGTATTGCAGCCCTTGGTGCAGGGGCGCACGGTGAAGATGTCTCCCCTCTTGGTGTTGGTTTCGGTGCTTGTTGGTGTGGGCTTGGGCGGGTTTTTGGGCGCCATCGTGGCTATTCCGGTGGGTGCGAGTGTGCAAATATTGGCGCGTGACTTGGCGCGTCATCGGCTGGCGATTCGTCGCTAGAGTCTGGTCGTGGCGCGGCGCCAGCGGGGGCCGTTGGGGGTGTCGCTGATTTCGAGATCGTGTTTGGCGAGCTGCTTGCGGAGTTTGTCGGCAGCAGCCCAGTTTTTGGCCTCGCGAGCGGTTTCGCGTTCGGCGATGAGGGCTTTGGCGGCGTCGTTGATGTCGGGGCGGCCGGCGAGACGCAGGCCAAAGAGGTCGTCGAGGGAGGCGAGCAGCGGCTCGAAGTCTTCGGGGCTGAGGGTCATGCCGGGTGCTAGGCTGGTGCTGTAGCCAAATAGTTCGGCTAGCGCTCGGGTGGTGGAGAGGTCGTCGGCCAGGGCGAGCTTGATCCGATCGAGAAATTGGCTGAGATCGTCGTCGCCCAGGCGAATTTCGGCGAGGCCGGTTTGGTGCTTGAGGTCGGCCCAGGCGTAGAGGTTGAGCAGGGTGTTTTGGGCGCTGTCGAGCGATTCGAGGGTGAAATTGAGCTGGCTGCGGTAATGGGCTTGGAGCATGAGCAAGCGGAATGCCAGAGGGTGGAAGCCCTGCTCCGTGAGGTTGGCCAGGGTGTAGAAATTGTCTTTGGATTTGGACATTTTGGCGCCTTCGACGAGCAAATGTTCGCTGTGGACCCACAGGCGGGCGAGATCGTGGCCAAAGGCACCCTCGGTTTGGGCCATTTCGTTGGGGTGGTGGGTGCCGATGTGGTCGATGCCGCCGGTGTGGATGTCGATGGGGTCGCCGAGGGTGGCATGGATGATGGCTGAGCACTCGAGATGCCAGCCGGGGAAGCCGTCGCCCCAAGGGCTGGGCCAGCGCATGGTGTGGTCGGCGAAGTGGCCGGTGGTGAAAAACCAGACGGCAAAGTCGTGGGGGTGGTGCTTGTGGGGGTCGGTGACGACCTCGCTGCGGGCGCCGACTTCTTTGTCTCCCAGGTCTTGGCCGGTGAGTTTGCCGTAACCTGCGAGTTTTTGGATGTCGAAGTAGATAGCCTGCTGCGTCTGGTAGGCGTAGCCGTTTTTGAGCAAGCGCTCCACCATGTCGATTTGCTCGGGGATGAAGTCGGTGGCGCGGGCATAGGGGTCGCCCGCGGCGTGGTTTTGGGTGCGCTTGGGGTCGACGTTGGGGGGCAAAACATTGAGGGCTTTCATGTCGGCTTTGAACGCCTCGGTGTACTGGGCGGCGACGTCCCAGACGGATTTGCCTTCGCGGCGGGCGCCTTTTTCGAATTTGTCTTCGCTGAGGATCGATTCGTCTTCGTCGGCGACGAGGTGGCCGACGTCGGTGATGTTCATGACGTGGCGGACGGTGAGGCCGGTGGCTTCAAGCGTGCGGCGCAGCACATCGTCGAAGATGAACTTGCGCAGGTTGCCGATGTGAGCGTAATCGTACACGGTGGGGCCGCAGGTGTAGAGCGTGACGGTGCCGGGCGAGTGCGGCTCGAGGTCTTCGACGGTGCGGGTGAGCGTGTTGTGGAGTTTCATGATAGGTGCATCTTAATAGGTTTTGAGGGTGTAGGCTATGAGGTCGCGAAAAATGGGTTGTAATTCGGGGGTGCACTGCTCGAGATGCTCGGCTTGTTTGGCTTGAAATTGCTCGAGGCTAACGGGGTACTCGCGGTACGGTCGCCACTCATCGAGGTTGCCGAGAATGTAGGCTTGGATTTTGTCGACGCTCCAGACGAACCGGGCTTCGGGACTAGCCATGGCTTGGTAGTCTTGGAGGCAAGTGGTGATATCGGGGAAGTAGGTTAATTCGCTGGTTAGTCGGCCGAGGGCTTTGGCTTCGTCAACTTCTTTGCGCTGGCGGGCTTTGGGGTCGGCGAAAGTGTGTACGTCGTCGGCGTAGATTTCGACAAAATCGTGGATGATGGCATATTTGAGTACGAGGTCGAGATTGGTGGTCGACGCGACGTGTTGGTGGAGAAACCAGGACAAGGTCGCCACCGACAAGCTATGCTCGGCGACGTTTTCGTGTTGATCGGTGCCGGGGTGGTAGTGATGGCGCTCGATGTTGCTGACGCCGGCTACGAGCTGTTGGAGTTGGCTGAGGAGCTCGGGCGTGTGATTCATGCGGCGGGTTGCTTTGTGAGGTAATCGTGGAAGGTTTTTACGAGCAGGTCAATTTCGGTGCGGATGTGGGTGCCTTTGGTGCGGTAAGCGGCGGCGTTGGGGTGACCGCCGCCGCCGAAGATTTCGGCGATGGGGGCCGCGACGCCGGTGGTGGAGCGCAGGGGGACGTTGATTTTGGAGCCGTAATTTTTGAACACGGCGACGAGCTCGACGCCTTTGGTCCATTGCATTTCGTTTAATATGAGCGTGTAGGGTTCGGCGATGTCTTTGTATTTGGCCACCATGTCGGGGGTGATTTCGGCGACGGCGAGCTTGCCATCTTCGTAAAATTCGACCGATTCGAGCAATTTGCCCTTGAGGTGGAGCAAATCTGAGGTGATAGCGCCGGCCTCGCGCTTGGTTTTGTAGAGCTCGTAGAGGTTGGCGCCGCGGCGAGTGAGCTCGGCGAGGGCCTCGACGCTCCTTGCGGTGGTGCCGGAGGTGGTGAGGCCGAGCGAATCGCTGAGCAGCGCCGAGGCGAGTTTGCCGGCCGCCGCCTCATTGATGGGCCAATCGAGCTCGAGGCAGATGCGGGTGACGAGCTCGCTCGTAGCGACGGCCTCTTCGACGATTTCGGTGACGGTAAAGCCAAAAGGCTGTCGCGAGACGTGGTGATCGATGATGAAAAACGGCTTGGAGGTGAGCGCGGCAAAGTGGTGCTCGAGCGCGGATTTGATGAGCGCGGGTGCGCCGGTGTCGACGAGGATGGTGAGGTCGAACGATTTTGGCAGGTCTTGCGACACGCGGTCCCAGCCCTCGAGGCCGTGCAGATAGGATTCGGGGGCTTTGTAGGCGTACATGGCAACTGTTTTGCCGAGATCGCCGAGGATTTCCTCGAGCCCGAGGGCGGTGCCGAGGCTGTCGCCGTCGGGCGAATCGGGTTGGAGAATGAGAATGGTGGTGGCATCGGCCACGGCTGCGGCGAGGTGGGAGAGCTGTGATTTCATTGGATTATTGTACAAGCTTGGTGAAGCGTTGGATACGGCGTCCGTCTGATTCGACGGACTGGAGCCAATTGGTGAGCGGACGGATGAAGCTCAGGCGGTCGCCGTATTGGGCTTGATACACGACGCAGGGCTCGGTGGTGGCTTCGAGTAGCGCCAGCTGGAGTACCTGGTATTCGCCGCCCTTGTAATGGCGGTAGCGTGCGCCGACGGTGACGAGTTTGCCCGCGGCTGCGAGGTCTTGCTTGAGATCGGTCACGGTAGCAGGTGCTTTTTAACGATCGAAACCAATGTGTCGTGGACATGGCTGTTGGAAATGATGGCGCCGCGGATGGGTTGGTCATAGCGCTGCTCGCGCCCGTAGAGATCGGTGACGGTGCCGCCGGCCTCTTCGACGATGAGCTTGAGCGCGGCAATGTCCCAGGGCGAGGTAAACGCGAAGGTGGCGCCCGAAAACTGGCCAAGGGCCACGAGCGTGCCTTCGTAGGTGATGCACAGGTACGATAGCCCCCAAATTCCTTGCTCCATGAGCTCGGCGTTGAGGCCGGCGATGTCGAGTTGCTCGGTTTTGTAAACGGCGACCCCCACGTGAGTGTTTTTCAGGGAGATATGGGAACTTACTTGGAGGCGTTGATCGTTGACGAAGGCTCCTTTGCCCACGGTGGCGCGATAGAGCCGCTTGGTGTACGGGTCGTAAATGACAGCGACTTCGGGCTTGCCCGCAACTACCAGGGCCAGCGAGAACGTGCTGGTGGGCACGCCGAGGGTGTAGGGAAATGTGCCGTCGATGGGGTCGCAGACCCAAACGTGGGTGGCGTTTGGCTCGAGGTGACTCCCCTCTTCGGCGAGGATGCTGTGGGTGGGGTAGGTTTGCCGGACGGTGTCGATGACGAGCTGGTTGATTTTGAGGTCGGCGACGGTGACGGGAGTGTTGTCGGTTTTGGTGTCGCGGTCGATTCCGATCTGGAAATGCTCGAGCATGATGTCGCCGGCCTGGTGGGCCAGTTTGGTGGCAAATGCGAGATACGTTTCGTGGTCGATCAAAATGCCTGTCTTCCTTGGAGTGCCCTGCCGAGCGTAATTTGGTCAGCATACTCGAGGTCGCCCCCTACGGGCAAGCCGCGGGCGAGCCGCGTGAGCTTGACGCCGGTGGGTTCGAGTTGAGCACGGATGTACATGGCGGTGGATTCGCCTTCGAGCGACGGGTTGGTGGCGAGGATGACTTCGTCGACTCCCCCGCTGCGCACGCGGGTGATGAGGCTGGCGATTTCGAGGCGGTCGGGGCCCATGCCGTCGATGGGCGAAATGACGCCGCCGAGCACATGGTAGAGGCCCTGGTACTGGCCGGTTTTTTCGACCGCCACCACGTCGAAGGGCTCCTCGACGACGGCGATGAGATTGTGCAGGCGGCTGGGCGAGCGGCAGACCTCGCATTCATCGGCCTCGGCAAAATTGAAGCAGACGCGGCAATTGCGCACGCCGGCGTGGAGCCCATCGACCGCGGCACCGAGGGCGCTGGCGCGGGTGGGGTCATTTTTGAGCATAAAAAAAGCCAGTCGTTCGGCCGTGCGCGGCCCGACGCCCGGGAGTCTACCGAGCTCGGTGATGAGGCGTTCGACGGATGAGGGGATGATTTGCATGACTTTTTAAGTTTATCAGAATTTAACCGGCTCCCTGGAATTACACGGTGCATGATATTATGGCAAAATGGAACAGAGAGAATTTGGATCTCCGGGTGATCGGGATCACTTTAAGGGGGCAAAGGACTTGCTCGCCCAATTGCAGGGCGAATCCGTAGAGGGTCCGGAGTTGTCAGAGTCTGCGCGTAGTGTTGAAGCTGAGTCGACACGCAAAACCCTGGCGGAACGCCATCCGGACTGGCCACCAATAGCATTAGATTTTTATTTTGCTCCGCATGGAAGTGCCAAAGATATCCCCGATTTGCCTGGGAAGCTTCAGGGGGCTGATGTTTATTTATACGAAGCGGCCAGGGGGCGTAAGGGGCTTAGCCGAATGCAGGAGCTGGCAGATGCTAACCCAGCTGATTTTCCCGCTGACCATATCGAGACGGTTGTTGATACCTTTTATGGATCAGACGAATCGATCCGCGGCACTTTTGATGAAGCGCAGCTCCGGGCGCTGTATGGGTCCGGGGTAGTAGTGGGTCATATTGATTTGCGAGCCGAGGAGGAAGAGGAGGATCATGAGATAGCGGAGAAGATTTTCGAGGCTTACGCTCGCCCTTACGATAAGACGGCGAGTTTTGATGAAGTGCTTGCACAGGTTCGAGGACGAGCGACTGACATTGCGAAGTGGCAACATAAGCGAGAGCAAGTTATGTTGGAGCGTCTGGAGCCGGAACTCGAGGCTATTTTGGAGCGCCACCCCGAACTTAAGCAAAAATCAGAATTAAGGGTAGTCGATAGTGTAGGGGCTTTTCATACGGCGCTTCATCATGAGGCGGTTCGGACGATGGGCGTGGAAGCAACGCGTAGCTTCCCGGGGCGCCCCTATTCTTTTAACTATCGTGGGGAATTAGAGAGAAGCATGAGATTTGGGAAGGAGCCGAGTCGCGATCTCTTGGCGAAGGCTTATATCGAGGCAGTGTTTGATCCTATTTTAGATGGGTTTATTGAGGACCGGCCGGTTGATAGGCCGAGTAGTGATTTGCGGGATAATACTGAATGGGCTATGTATACGCGGAAGATAGCCTCTGCATTTCCGACCGAAGAGATTGAATATATTCACGATCTTCGCCGACACAATGAGCTGGCCGACGAAGACATTATCACGATCATATCGGATGTGCACGGCCTAGGACCCTTGCCTCGCACAATGGCTAACGTTGGTTCTTATTTACGCACGGACGCTACGCAATAAGCCCCATTATATCGCGAAAATCGGTGATGGCGTGGGTGGGGCGGTGCGCCAGCATGTCCTCGAAGTCGTAGAAAGGGGCGTGCTGGGGTGGGAGAAAGAGGATGGAGTCGATGCCGGCATTGTGGGCGCTGCCGATGTCTTTTTCGGTGTCGCCGATCATGATGGCCTGGTCTTTGATGCCGCCCAGGGCGGCTAGGGCTTTTTGGAGCGGTTCGGCGTGGGGTTTGTGGTGGGTGACGTCATCGCCGGTGATGACGATGTCGAATAGCCCGGTGAGCTCGTGGTGCTGCAGGGCGGCGTCGATCATGGGTCGCCAGCCGGTGGTGACGAGGGCGAGGTTTTTGCCGCGGGACTTGAGGTGTTGGAGGACCTCGAGTGCATCGGGGTACAGGGGGGCCTGAGGTAGGTTGGCGGTGACTTCGTCCCGGATGTCGTTTATAGCGGCGCGGGGGTTTTCCACGCCGAGGCGGGCGAAGGCTACTTCAAAGTGGCCGAGGCTGGCACCGAGGGTTTGGTCGTCGGGATAATGCCCGTGGCGGGCCAAAACGCTGCGCGTGGCGGCCATCCAGAGGTCGAGGGTGTTGGCGAGATTGCCGTCCCAGTCGAGCAGAATGTATTGGTAGTGTTTTGCCACTCGGTCTACAGCCCGGGTAGCCCCAATCCGCCGGCGACGCTGCGCATTTTTTCGGCGGCAAGCTGCTGCGAGCGAGTGATGGCTTGGGTGATGGCGGATTCGATCCATTTTTCGACCTTGGCCATCTCGGTGCCGCGAATGACGGCTTCGTCGAGGGTGATTTTTTGGATTTTTTGCTCGCCGTTGATGCGCACCTTGACGGCGCCATTTCCGGTCTCTACCTCAATGATTTCCTTGGAGAGTGCACTCTGAATTTTCTTGAGCTCAAACAGGGCCTTACTTTTTTCGAACATGGGTATGCTCCTTACGCTATGTTGTGACAGACCCGCCCGCTTGAATAATACTTATGCTAGAATCAGTTTATACTCAAGGGCATCATGAAGTCTTACTCCAATCGTACCATAGCCAAGCTCGCACACATCATACAGAACCAACAGGCCTGGATCGCCGGAGGGCTGCTGGCGGTGATGGCGGTGCTCGGTTTTGGCAGTATGGCCGGCAATTCGGCCATCGTGGACGAGGTGGCGCACATTTCGGCGGGATACTCGTATTTGCATTATCAAGACTACCGGCTTAACCCGGAGCACCCGCCGCTTCTCAAAGACTTGGCGGCGCTGCCGCTGCAGTTTACGCCTCTCAAATTTCCGCTCGACCTGCCAGCGTGGAAAACGGATGTGAATGGTCAGTGGGAGACGGGCTGGAATTTCTTGTATCACTTGGGCAACGATGCCGACAAGATTCTGTTGTTGTCGCGGCTGCCGTTGTTGCTGCTGGCGCTGGCCTTTGGGGCGGTGCTGTATTGGATCGTGCGGCGGCGTTGGGGCACCGGCACGGCTCTGCTGGCGCTGTTTTTCTATGCGCTCAGTCCGAATATTTTGGCTCATGCCACGCTGGTGACGACCGATGTGGGGGCGAGTATCTTCATGGTGATCGCACTGGCGGCGTTTGTGTGGTTTGTGGAACGGCCGACGAAGATGACGTTTTGGTGGTTGTCGCTAGCGATTGCGGGCGCGCAGCTCGCGAAGTTTTCGGGAATTTTGTTGTACGCGTTTTTGGGTTTGGTAAGCATCGGTTTGGCTCTGGTGTTGCGGCGTCCGGCGAGCCTGGGGGCGCGGATGCGAACGTACGTGGGCGGCTTGGTGGGGGCGAGCGTCGTCAGCTTGGCATGGGTGTGGCTGTATTACATTCCGCAGGTGTGGCGGATGCCGACGGCGGTGCAGGATGCGCTCATCCAGGGATCGTTTGATAGCCGGTTTCGGGCGCTGGCGGATGGTTTGGCGGCCATCAACCACTTGCCGCTGATGAAGCCGCTGGTGCAGTATTTGCTTGGTGTGCTGATGGTGTTTGGGCGCGTGACGGGCGGGAACGTGACGTACTTTAACGGGCAGGTGTCGAACCAGAGTTTTCATACGTATTTCCCGGAGCTGTTTGTGCTCAAGACCCAGATTGGGCTCTTGATATTGATGGTGGTGTTGGTGGGGCTCGTGCTGTGGGCGTGGCGCGGCACCCCCAGGCGTGAGTGGCCGGCCCGCTGGGCGGCGTCGATTCGGGGTCATTTGTTTGAGTGGGTGCTGGGTTTGTTTGCGGCGTTTTATTTTGGGTTTTCGACAGCCGGTAACCTGAATTTGGGCATTCGGCACATTTTGCCCGTGTATGTGCCACTGTTTGTATTGGTGGCGGTGGGTACGGTGAAGCTGATGCGGCGGCTGGCGGCTGGGCGCTGGGCGCGTCAAGCGGTGGCGGCATTAGCGCTGCTTTTGGTGTGGTACGGCGGCAGCACGGTGGCGACGTATCCGAGCTACTTGTCGTACTTTAATGAGTTTATCGGTGGCGGGGCGAATGCGGGGCGTTATTTTTCGGACTCTAACGTGGATTGGGGTCAGGATCTGAAGCGGCTTGTGGGCTACGTGAAGGCGCATCCGGAAATTCATCATATTGCGGTGGATTACTTTGGCGGCGGCGTGCCGCAATACTACTTCTGTCAGCGGCGGTATGACGATGCGGGTAATTTGGTGACATTGGCGGATGGGTATGATTGTTCGCGGAGCGTGTTTGAGCAGTGGCGGGCAGATTATGGACCGTATAAGGGCCAGTACATCGCGGTATCGGAGACGTTTCTCGAGAACGACCGGTTTTACGCTCAAAAGGATCACCGGCCGGGGTATGAGTATTTGCGCGTGCGCCAACCCGTAGCCCAGATTGGCAATAGTATTTACGTTTATAAACTGTATTAGTATCGGGCTTTGTGAGTGTAGTGAGCTTGGCGGTAGCGACCGGCCCAAATGCCGGCCCGGATTTTGAAGGGATCGAGGAAGCCGCTGAGGGCAACCTTGATGATGGAATCTCCGACGAGGCTGGTGCCGGCGGTTTTGGGGTCTTTCCAGTCGGGGGTGTCGAAGTATTCGATGGGGTAGTGGAGCTGACGGGCGATGGCGAGAATCTCCATGTCGAAGCTCCATTGGAGCATGGTCATGCGGCTGAAAATTTTTTCGGCGGCCTCGGCCTCGAAGACTTTGAAGCCGCACTGGGTGTCTTTGATGCCGGGCACCACGAGCACTTGGGCGGCGATGTTGGCGGCTTTGGATACGAACTTGCGCGTGAATTGCTTGTGAATCACCAGGAGGTTGCGCACGGCGATGCCCACGACGCCGCCGCGATCCATGAAGGCTTTGACGTCGTCGAGGTGGTGGAGCGGGGTGGCGAGGTCGGCGTCCATGAAGAGGCGGTAGCGGCCGCGGGCTTCGAAGATGCCCAGCCTCACGTCGCGGCCCTTGCCGACTCGCGGGCCGGCCTGCACGAGGCGGAAGTGTTTGAACAGACGGGCTTGGGCGGCCGCGATTTTGGCCGTGCCGTCAGGGCTGTCGGCGGTGACCACGATCACCTCGACCTTACCGTAATCGCGGGATTTGAGAAAGGTGGCGAGGTCGACGAGAGCGTCAGCGATCCGAGCGGCCTCCATGTAGGCTGGAATGATGATGCTCAGGTCGATGGTAGGTTCGCTCATTTGGTGGTTTCGTAGGTGTAGTAAATTTCGATTTGGTTGAAGCCCGAATAATGCGGGTGCAGTACCCCGCCGGGGAATTTGGCCTTGAGTATCTTGACGGCGGCGTCGCGGGTGCTCGTGGCGATGTAGAATTCGCGGCTGGCAGTGGCGATGGGCAGTCCGGCGAGCGCGGTGGTGTCGAGCAGGCGGTAGTTGGCCAGGTCGTGGTCGAGGTATTCGAAGACGGGAACTTGATCGGCTCCCACCACCACAAATCGTTCGCCGTTAAATTTGTCGGTGCGCAGGTGGGTGGCCATTTGGGTGGTGCCTTCGTTGTAGGCGACGTAGACCGCGGTGGAGCCGGCCCAGGCGCGGAAGTATTGGGTATAACCCTGGAGCAGCGATAGGGCTAGGAGCAGGATGATGGCGGCTTGGCCGGTGGCCCTAGCGGCGGAGTTGATCGGGAAGGTGGCGTACCAGAGCTCGAGCATGTAGGACGTACCCAGGCCCACGAAGGCAAAGACAAAGGGCATGGCTCCGACGGCCCAGCTGGCGTTGGGCGTGCCGGCTCCGGCCAGAAGCGCTGGGCTGAGCATGACAAACGCGAGCAGGAGCAATATGCGGTAGCGCTGGCGATGGAGTCGCGAGATGCTCACAAGCAGGCCGGCTATGAGCATGAGGCCCACGAAGGCGTTGAGAAGCGGCTCGCCGGCGAGATTGTGGCGGTAATTTTCGTCGCCGTGAACGTTGAACATGAGCAGGACTTTCACGATGTTGTCAGCGAAGGCGCCGGCGGTTTTGACGAGGCCGAGGGCATGGGGAGCAGATTTGAGATTGGTGAACGATGTGGCTGTGAGGTAGGCCAAGACAGCGAGACCGAGTGCCAAGATGCTGGAGCCGACGAGACGCGCGCGGGTGATTTTGAGCAGATTGTGGTCTTTGGCAGATTTGACCACGGCGATGCCGACAATGGCGAGCGTGAATATCCAGCCGATGGGCCCGCTGAGTAGGTTGAGTGCCAGGGCGGCGCCGAGTGCGGCGTAGGCGATCAAGCTGGGCTGGCGCATGACGCGGCCGCAGAGCCAGAGCGTGAGCGGTATCAGGACTGGCGGGAGGGCCGATTCGAGGCCGCCTCGGCTGAGGGTGACGGCCCAGGGCGATACGGCGAGCGTGAGGGCGCCGACCCAGGCGATGCGGGGGCTAAACCAGTCGCGCAGCCAGAGCCAGGTGGCGACGACGGCGAGCGTGCCGAGCACTGCGGCCCAGAGCCGTAGGCTGAGTGCGGTGTGGCCAAATAGGCCGATAGCGGCTGCCTGGAGCCAAACCCATAGCGCGGAGTAGCCGTTGGCGGTGTTGAGGGCGGGAAATCCGTGGGTGGTGTCGAGCTGGAGTGCCTGCACCCCGATGCGCGCGGAGGTTTCGTCGAGCCCGGGCGGAAGGCTGCCCAGCTGATAAAAGCGGAAAAATGCGGCGGTGCCGGTGATGAGAGCGAGACCGACTGGGGTCCAGTACCGGCCGAGCCAGGCGAATGGTGGGGTGATTGCGGGTGGTTTTGTCATTACGAAAACACTACCTTTTTATACATTATGTAATTCCAGACGAGACTAACGATGGTCGCGATGGCCTTGGCGCCGTTTTTGGCCAAAAATTGATCGTGGCCGAAAATGCCGAGCATATGGGCGGCTGCTAGCCCCAGCCCAATCGGCGCTAGCCAGATTTCGGTGAGCAGCTTGATTGTGACGGTTTGGAGTACATATAAGCCAAAAGCGGTGACGGCGAAAAAGATGATGCCTTGGCGCCAGACTGAGCCATTGCCGTTATCTTTTTTGAACACGAGGTGACGGTTGGCGGTAAAGCTAAACAGCATTGCCACAGTGGTAGAGACGATGTTTGATTGAATGAGCGTAAAGCGGAATATGCTCGAGAGGAAGTTGAACACCGCGAAGTCGATAAGGGTGTTGAGGGCGCCAACTAGGCCGAATTTGCTAAAACGGACTAAATCGTGACCGCGGAGTACCTGTTTGTTTAGCACGAATACCTCTGGTGTTGATGGTTTAAAGCATAACCGATTCGAGTACGCGCGTAAACGTTACCCATGAGACCGGAAACTGTTGGGGGCGTCGGTGAACCGGCGTTGTTCGGGGTGGAAGTAGAGTTCGACATCACCGATGGGGCCGTTGCGGTGCTTTTTGATGAGCACCTCGGTGGTGTTTTCGTCGGCTTGTTTGTCGTAATACCAGGGACGGTAGATGAATGCCACCACGTCGGCGTCTTGCTCAATGGAGCCGGAGTCGCGCAGGTCGGAAAGCTGTGGGATGGGCGGGTTGCGGGATTCGACGGCGCGGGAGAGTTGGGAGAGGGCCAGCACCGGCACATTGAGCTCGCGCGCGAGGCCTTTGAGCCCGCGCGAGATTTCGGAGACTTCTTGCTGGCGGCCTTCGAGGCTGCGCGCGCCGCCGGAGATGAGCTGGAGGTAGTCGATGACGATGAGTCCGAGGCCGTGTTCGGCTTGGAGGCGGCGGGCCTTGGTGCGCATTTCCATGACGTTGGTGAGCGCGGAGTCGTCGATGTAGAGCGGGGCTTCGGACAGCTCGGCCATGGCTTCGTTGATGCGCGGGAAGTCGTCGTCGTCGAGGGCGCCGGTGCGCAGTTTCCAGGAGTCGATGCCGGATTCGATGGCCAGGAGCTGGTCGATGAGCTGCTCCTTGGAGACCTCCAGGCTGAAGAAGCCGACCGGTATCCCCTCTTTGGCGGCCACGTGGTGGGCGATGTTCATGACGAGCGTGGTCTTACCCATGGACGGGCGGGCGGCCAGGATGAGCAGGTCGGAGTTTTGGAGGCCGGCCAGCAGGCGGTCGAGGTCGCGGAAGCCGGTGGGGATGCCGCGGAGTTTGTCGGCGTTGGAGTGCATTTCGTTGAGGCGGTCGAAGGAGTCGGTGAGAATGGAGCTGATGGGGATGAAGTTTTGCTTGAGGTTTTTTTGCGAAACTTCAAAGATGGTTTGCTCGGCTTTGTCGAGGAGGGCGTCGAGCGGGGTTTGCTCGTCGTAGCCGTAGCCGGTGATGTTGGAGGCGGCGGCAATGAGACGGCGCAGGGTGGCTTTGTGCGACACGATGCCGGCGTAGTGGACGACGTGAGCCGCGGTGGGCACGGCGCTCGTGAGGCTGGCGATGTAGGCACTGCCCCCTATCCGCTCGAGTTCCCCGGCGGCACTGAGTTTGTTTGAGAGGCTGACGATATCGATGGGCTGGCGTTGCTCGTAGAGATCCATAATGGCGGCGTAGATGAGGGCGTGGCGATCAACGTAGAAATCTTCGGCCGACACAATGTCGGCGACGCGAATGATGGCGTCTTTTTCGATCAGGATGGAGCCGAGGAGGCTGGTTTCGGCTTCGAGGTTTTGCGGCGGGATGCGGCCGGCCGAAACCTCGCGCGCCAGAATCTCGCCGATGGATGGGGCGGC
Organism: Candidatus Saccharimonadia bacterium; assembly: GCA_035544015.1. Lineage (NCBI taxonomy): Bacteria > Candidatus Saccharimonadota > Candidatus Saccharimonadia > Candidatus Saccharimonadia bacterium. The sequence continues at coordinate 219,486 of DATKIP010000093.1, read as the reverse complement.
TGGTTCGTCGCGACGACGTTTGGTGCTTGGCTGAGCCATTAGTCTACGACCTCGCCACCGAGGATTTCGAGAGCCGAGGATACGAGTTCGGCGGTGGCGTCGCGTTTGCCGCTGCGAACAGCCTTGGCGTTTTCGGTGGTGCGCGATGCGAGCCGCAGCGAGCGGCCGTAGACCTTGGCCATGGCGGATTCGATGGTGGTGCGGTTGGCGGGTTTGAGGAAGAGGTCGCGGTGGAAGTTGAAGCGAGGCTTGACGGTGACTTCATCGGGGCTGAATTCTACCGGGTACATCTGGAGGAGTGCGGCCAGCGAATTGTTTTGGGACTTGATGAGAATGAGCACTTTGGGCCAGAGGTTGGCTTCGGCTGTGGCCGGCGTGGCGGTTGCGGCGGGGGCGGCTGGGGGTGGTGGTGCGGCGACGGTCGGGGTCGCGATCGGGGCGGGTTTGGCGGCTGCGGGCATGGGTGGCGTGGGGAGAGCGGCGACGGGGGCGGCTGTGGCGGTTTGGGGCGCAGCGGTGAGTTGCACGAGCCCGGCCTCTAAGGCTAATTGGGGCCAGCTAGAGCGAGAAATTTCGATGAGACACGAAATGACGGTGGCAGCATGGGCGGCCTCGACGGTGGAGCTGAGCTCGCGCACAACGTCGTCGGTCGCCGGGGCAGCGCCGGTGATGGTTAGCAACAGGTTGCGCCACAGGCCCGCTAGCTGGGCAGCCACGGTGCCGGCTTGGGCACCGGCGGCGTCGAGTCGGGCGGCTACAGCGAGCGCTGCTCGGGTGTCGCGGGCGGCAATAGCTCGGCTGAGCGCGGCTAGCTCCTCGCCCGATGAGTAGCCAAGGAGCTCGCGTACTCCGGCGGCGGTGATGGTTTGGGTGCCGGCGCCGGCTAATTGGTCGAGCAGGCTGATGGCGTCGCGAAAGCCCCCGCGAGCGGCCGTGGCGATGATGTTGAGCGCCTCTGGCTCGGTCTTGATGCCTTCGCTGGCGGCAATGCGCTCGAGATGGATGGTGAGATCGGCCTGGCTGATGGGTTTGAAGGCAAAGGCTTGGGTGCGCGACACGATGGTTTCGGGTAGCTTGTGGGCTTCGGTGGTGGCCAGAATAAACACGGCGTGGGCCGGCGGTTCTTCGAGGGTTTTGAGGAGCGCGTTGAAGGCTTCGGTGGTGAGCATGTGGACTTCGTCGATAATGTAGACTTTGTAGCGGCCTTGGGTGGGGGCGAGGTTGACCTTGTCGCGCAGATCGCGGACGGCGTCGATGGAGCGGTTGGAGGCGGCGTCCATCTCGATGATGTCGAGTGATGAGTTGATGGCGGTGAGGCAATTGGGGCACTGGTTGCAAGGCTTGGGATCACCAGTGCAGTTGAGCGCGCGGGCGAGCAGTCGGGCGACACTGGTTTTGCCAACGCCGCGAGGACCGGTAAAGAGATAGGCATGGCGCAACCGGCCGCTTTCGAGGGCGGCTTTGAGGGTGCGGACCACATGATCTTGCCCCACCACTTCGGAAAAATTTCCGCTGCGATATTTACGATACAACGCTAACTCAGCCACGGCCTAGCCTCACTTCCCCTCACTTCAGACTAGAATTATATCTGATTGGCGGACGGCTTCATAGTGGATAACGCTTGCGGTTATGCAGAGGTGGCGAGGTGGGCGGCGAGCTGGCGGGCGGCCTGACCGCGGGCGCTGAAAGCATTCTTTTCGTCGGCGGAGAGCTCGGCGTTGGTTTTGGTCTGGCCGTCGGCGAGAAAAATGGAGTCAAAACCGAAGCCATTCTCGCCTCGGGGGGCGACGATTTGCCCGTGGTGCTGGGCCGAGAAGTAATGGGTAGCGCCACCCGTGTCTCGGTATCCGATGGTGACCTGGCTGGTGACAGAATGATCCTCGTAGTGCGTCACGAGCTCGGCCAGGCCTGCCGGCCGGAGCGCGTCGAGAAACCATTTGACGAACGTGCCGGGAAGTGGCTTGATACAGCCGAATGTAAGCATGGTGTCTTCGACGATGAAGGTGCCGTCGTGGTGAGCGGCGGCTTGGGTGAGCTTGTGCTCGATCACGACTTGCGGATCGAGGCTCTGGATCTCGTCGAGGTCGAGCTTGAGCTGCTGGATTTCGGGGATTACTGCCTGGATTTCGCGAAATTTGCCGGCGTTGCCGGTGATGAAATAGAGCGAAGCGGACGGTTTAGCCAATTACGGCCTCGATAGCGGCCCATTCGGCTTCGCCTTCTTCGGGGATCACCATGGTGACCTGGTCGCCGGGCTGGGCCTTGAAATACGTGACGCTGGCAAATAGCACATGGTATTCCTGACCGCGCGCTTCTACGAAGTAAGCACCATCTTTGAGATTGAGGGTGCCAATGAGTTTTTTGCGCTCTACGGGGCCGATCTGCTTGTAGATGAACGTGCCGTCATCGCCGATGATGAGTTTGAGTTGGTCGCCCTGAACGAGCTTGGATTTGCTGGCATAGTTGGCTGGCACTGGGTAGGATTTGCCGTCGGGACCGATCATGTGCTGGCCGTCGAAGCCGCCCTCGATGACCTTGCCGGTGCTGCCCGTGCTGCTTTTGGCTTCGGCTACCGAAACGGTTTCGTCGGAGCCAATGAGGCTCGTGAGGAGCTCTTTCGCGCCGGCCAAATTGGTTTCAGCCGATTCGATGAGCTTTTTGAGCGTCTTGAGTTGTTTTTCCGTAATATCTGCCACCCAAATATCCTTTGGTCTTGGTTTCACTCTTGCTTGGCTCTATTCATACTACGCCCAGCGAGCAAAGTCAAAACAATCTCGAGGCTTCTTACTCAGAGTCCGCGAGTTTTAGACGTTTTGGGGTGAAGCCATGTGCGTTTCGGCAACGTCTTTCAGGACCGCGGCGGACTCGCGGAGCTGCTTTATTTCGGCGGCGTTAAGCGGATAATCGTCGAGCAGCTGGGCGCCACTGGCGTTGACGAGAGCCGGCAAGCCCAAGACGACATCGCGAAGGCCATACTCGCCCTTGGTGAGCATGCAGACGGGGAAAATGCCGCCGTCGGGGTGAGTGAGCGCGGCCACGAGCTTGGCGACGACTTGGCCGATGCCAAAATAGGTGACCTTTTTGGATTCGATGATTTTTTGCGATGCAGTGCGGATTTCGTGACTGAGCCCCGCGGCCATTTGAGGTTTGTAGCCGGGGAATTTCGCCAAGGGGAGGCCGCCGATGGACGCGCCAGAGAGGGCCGCAAACGATGAGTCGCCGTGCTCGCCGAGGATGTAGGCTTGGATTTCGGCCGGCGAGACCTGGAGATGCTGGGCGAGCGTGATGCGCAGCCGGGCGGTATCGAGAGTGGTGCCGGTGCCGAACACGCGCGAGCGAGGTAGGCCTGAGGCAACGAGTGCGACATGGGTGAGGATGTCGACAGGGTTCGTGACTACCACGATAAACACTGGCTGGCCCTGCGCCATCACCTTCCCTACTACGTCGCGCATGATGCGGGCGTTGATGCCCGTGAGCTCGAGGCGGGTTTGGTCGGGTCGGCGGGGTACGCCGGAGGTGATGACGACGATGTCGTCGCGCTTGATTTCGCTATAATCGCCGGTGCGCACGCGTACGCCGGCAGAGTAGCCGGTGGCGTGGCTGATGTCCATGGCTTGGCCTGCCGCTAACTCGGTGGCCACATCGATGAGGACGATTTCGCTGACGGTTTCTTGGATGGCAATGGTGTAGGCGGCACTCGCTCCCACCATGCCTCCGCCGCCGATGATAAATACCGTTCTGGAATGCACCTAGTGAGTGTACCACGCAAAAACGACCCCGGGGAGGGGTCGTTTTTGCATAGGACGAGGAGCTTACTGAAGTTCGACGGTAGCGCCGGCGGCTTCGAGCTTGGACTTGGCGTCTTCGGCGTCGGCCTTGGCGACATTCTCTTTGACGGGCTTGGGGGCGCCGTCAACGAGGGCCTTGCTTTCAGCCAGGCCGAGGCCGGTGATTTCACGCACGGCCTTGATGACGTTGATCTTTTGGTCGCCGGCGGAGGCCAGGACGACGGTGAAGCTCGACTTCTCTTCGGCGGCGGGGCCTTCCTCGCCAGCGGCGGGGGCGGCGGCTACGGCCATGGGGGCCGCGGCGCTGACGCCGTAGTGCTTCTCGAGGACCTTCACGAGCTCGCTGAGCTTGAGGACGCTGAGCTTGTCGATCTCGCCAACGAGCTTCTCGAACTCGGCGGGAACTTCAAATTTTTCTTCGGTCGCTTCGACCTTCTCTTCTGCCATAGGGTTTCTCCTTTACGCTTTCGCTTCGCTGAGCGCATTTAGTACATTGATGATGGAACGGACGTTGCCAGACATGACGCCGACGAAGCCGGTAAGCGGGGCGGCAATGGTACCCACGACCTGAGCAATGAGCTGCTCGCGGGTCGGCAGGGTTGCCAGCGCCTTCACTTGGGCGGCACTGAGGACCTGACCGTCTGCGGTGATCGCGCCGACAATTTCAAGCGCCTGGTGGGTCTTGGCGTATTGGAAGATAACGCGGGCCGGAGCCACTTCGTCGTCAAATCCCATTGCCAAGGCCATAGGGCCCGTGAAACTGGTGGGTGCGATGTCGCCGAGCGCAGGGTTGTTTTTGGCGGCGAGGCGCAGGAGCGTGTTTTTGGTAACGCGATAGCTGATACCTTCTGTACGCAGGGCGCCGCGGAGCTCTTCAACCTCGCGGACAGTGAGACCTCGGTAGTCGGTCATGACGGCCAGTTTGATGCGGCCAAGATCATCCGATAGCTTCGCTACCGCCTGCTCTTTGGCTTCTCGAGAAATGGCCATACACTACCTCTCTATTAAAAAATCTCCTGGTTGCACACCAAAGGGACAGCTCGGGGGTTCTTGGTTCGGCCTTGGCCGGTTTTGAGAATTACCTCGGTAGCGGATTAAGCTCGGGTGAGCGGCTACTGTCTGTGGTGAACTTGATTATTGTAGATGATATTACGGCTTTGTGTCAATGGTTGTGGCGACGATAGAGCGAGTGCAGGCCGCCCCAGACTGGTGGTCCGGGGCGGCCTGGGGCACACGAAGGGCCGGACTTACGCGGCTTGGGCGGCCGCGGCGACCACCTGGAATGCGGTGGTCGTGCGTGGATGCAGCCCGTTGTCGCTGCTCACCGGCTTGGGATGGCCGAGCTGGTCGGTGACGCCGAAGTGGGCTTCGATGTCGGGATCGTTGGCGCTGCCAGCGTCGCGGAGCTGGTGGACGATGACCTCACCAACCTTGATGTCGTTGTGCCGCAGGATGAACACGCCGTCGAAGGCGTCCTGGAGGAAGCGTGCCTGCCAGTACGGCGTGACGGGCTGGTGGTTCTGCCATTCGGGGTAGCGGGTGTCGGCCGGTTTGCGCGATCCGCCGGCGGTGGGCCAGCCGATCTCAGTGATGTCGAGGGTTGGTCCGATGATGCGGCAGTCGGTTTTGAGCGTGTTGTTCACGCTCGCGAGCTGCCGCCATTGGCTGTTGGGGTCGGAGTCGGCCGGCGTGGAGGGGAAGGTGTACGGGTGAAGCGTGGCGATGGTGCCGACCGCGGCGTAGCCGTCCGTAGCGCAGAGGTCTTGGTACCACTCGGTGGGGGCGTAGCCCTCGTCGGCATTGCTCGTGCCGACGGCCGCGGTGCCGCCGGGTTCGACGCGTGCGCTGGGGCAGGCGGCGTGGACGGCCTTGGCGACGGCGACGAACAGATGAGCGTACTGATCGGGATGCTGCCAGTAGGTCGGCAGGCTGTTGGGCTCATTGAGCACCTCGAGCGTGCGCAGGGCGCGGCAATAACGGTGCGCGGCGGCAGCGGCAAAGCGGACGTACGCGGCGGCGCCCGACTGGGCGTCGGACGGACTGCCGCTGGGCCCGCAGTGCCACGACTGTTCGCCGCAGGAGCTGTCGGTGCTCCAGCTGGATGGGGAGTCGATGAGCGCGTGCAGCCATTGCCCGTGTCGGGCGGCGGCGGTAACCACCTGATCTGGGGCGCTCCATGCTGATGGGGCGGTCCAGTTGGTGGTGCGCGACCGCCAGACGTCGGACATCTGGATGTCGGTGCGGGCGAGATGGACGCCGCCGGCGGCTTGCTGGGCGAACTCGCCGTCGAGCGTGCGGCCACGATTGGCGCCGGTCGAAAAGCCGACCGTGGCGCTTGTGCGGCTACTGGCAACGGCGAGGTTCAGGGTTGGTACATCGGGTACGGCTGGAGTCGAGGTCGACTCGCCATGGATGCAACCGGCCAGTAGGACTGTTGCCGTGGCGCAGACAAGAAGTCGGCCGGCGCGGGCCCTGGACAGACGTTTCACGATTTTCCCTTCGGGCTGGGGTTGTTCGCGTTTGTCGCGAACCGTGTAATGGTAGCTTACGCTTTTTGCAGCGTCAAACTTTGGATGAGCGTGTAGGTTCGTTGTACCACCAGGCGAGTTGCTTGGCGAGGCTTACGGTTTGCTCGTGGGCGGCATCCTCGGTGGTTTTGCCGAGGGCGAGGCTGGCGATGAGGCGGCCGAGGTCGCCGGCTTGCTCCACGGTGAGGCCGCGGCTGGCGAGGGCGGCGGTGCCGAAGCGCATGCCGCTGGGGCGCCAGGCGGATTTGGTGTCGAAGGGCAGCATGTTGCGGTTGGTGATGATGCCGACGCGCTCGAGCAGGCGCTGGAACTCGAGGCTGTCGACGTCGTCGGGTAGCTTCACGAGGCAGAGGTGGTTTTGAGTGGGGCTGACCACGGTGAGGCCCCCCTCTTTGGCGCCGTTTTCGAGGGCTTTGCAGGTGTCGAGTACGGCCTGCGAGTAGTCTTTGAAGCTGCGGCCGTCGGGGTGCTGGTCTTCGCCCAGAATTTCGAGCAGCGCCTGACCGACGGCGGCGATGGCATGCAGGTGCGGGCCGCCGGAGGTGCCGGGGAAGATGGTTTTGTTGATGGCGGCAATATGGTCGGTTTTGGCAAACAGCATGGCGCTGCGAGGGCCGCGGAAGGTTTTGTGCGTGGTCATCGAGACAAAATCGGCGCCCTCGTCGCCGGCGCGGAAGGGCGTGTCGTGGAGGCCGGCGGCGACGAGGCCGTTGATGTGGGCGATGTCGGCGAGCACCAGGGCGCCGGCCGCGTGGGCCCAGGTGGTGAGCTTGGCAAACTCGTATTTGCGCGGGTAGGCCGAGAAGCCAAGGATGACGAGTTTTGGCTTGTGTTCGGCTAATTTGACCTGATAGTCGGCTTCGTCAATGTCGTAGGTGCCGGGGGTGGTTTCGGTGACGTCGTAGTTGACGTGCTTGAAGAATTTGAGGAAGTTCGAGGTGGCGTGCAGGTGCGACAGGTGGCCGCCGTTGGCGAGGTTGAGGCTCATGATGGTGTCGCCGGCTTCGAGCATTGCCATATACACCATGGTGTTGGCTGGGGAACCCGAAAGCACCTGAGCGTTTACGCTATACTCGCCGGTGGTGTCGAAAACCTCTAGGGCTTTTTGCTGTACGAAGGTTTCCATTTCGTCGGCGTAGACGTTGCCGGCGTAGTAGCGTTTGCCGGGGGTGCCTTCGGCGTATTTGTTGCTCCAGACGCTGCCGAGGAGGTCGAGAACCTTTTGCGACGGGTAGTTTTCGGACGCGATGAGATTGAGGGTGTCGCGCTGCTTGGTGTATTCGGCAGTGGTGAGTTCGGTGAGTTTGTTCATGGAGCTCCTTTTGCGCTTAGTGTATCAGACAACACGCTCAAGCGTAATGAAGCTGTAGGGGTAATCGTTTTGGTCGTCGGCTGGGTGGTCTTCGTGGCTAATTTCGCGCCAGCCGGCGGCGGGGAAACGGAAATAGGTGTCGCCGGGGGGCGCGGCGTGGACGCGGGTAAGGTAGATTTGATCGGCTAGCGGGAGGGCTTCGGCGTAGATGGCGCCGCCGCCGATCACGAAAGCTTCGTCGGTACCGGTAGCGCGGGCGGTTTTGAGAGCGGCCTCAAGCGTAGTTACGATCTTGCAATCAGGGGCGGTGAAGTCGGGGTGGCGCGAGATCACGATGTTGAGTCGGCCAGGAAGCGGTCGCCGGCCGATGCTGTCGTAGGTTTTGCGGCCCATGATGATGGGGTGGCCTTTGGTGATATCGCGAAAGCGCGCCATGTCGGTGCCCAGATTCCAGGCGGGCATCATCCCGGCTTGCCCGATGACATCATTCTCGGCCGCGGCTACGATTAACGAGATCTTCACGGGCTAAACCGCGATGGGGGCCTTGATGGCCGGGTAAGGATCGTAGTTTTCGAGGCGGAAGTCGTCGATGGTGAAGTCGAAGATCGAGGTAACTTCGGGGTTGATCCACATGGTGGGTAATGGCTTGGGGGTGCGAGAAAGTTGCTCGTCGACTTGCTCGAGGTGATTGAGGTAGAGGTGGGCGTCGCCGAAGGTGTGGACGAACTCGCCGGGTTTGAGTCCGGTGACCTGCGCCATCATCATGGTTAGCAGCGCGTACGACGCGATATTGAACGGTACGCCGAGGAAGGTGTCGGCGCTGCGCTGGTAGAGTTGGCAGCTGAGTTTGCCGTCTGCGACATAGAATTGGAACATGGTGTGGCATGGCGGCAAGCCGGCCTTGGCCATTTCGTCGATCTCGGCGACATTCCAGGCCGAGACGATGATGCGGCGGGAATCAGGGTTGTGCTTGATGGTGTCGACGGCGTTTTGGATTTGGTCAATGTGGCCGCCGTCGGGCGTGGGCCAGTGCCGCCACTGGCTGCCGTAGACGGGCCCGAGCTCGCCGTGCTCCTGGGCGAAGGCGTCGTCTTGTTTGATACGTTCGGTAAATTCTTTGATGCCGGTCTTCCATTCGTCCGAGTCGCTGGCGGGTAGCGGCTTCCCTTGCTTTTGGAGGTAGGCGCGGTAGGGCCATTCGTCCCAAATGTGCACGTCGTTGTCGACCAAATATTTGATGTTGGTTTCGCCTCGCAGAAACCACAGCAGTTCGTGCGTAATGCCGCGCATAAACAATTTTTTGGTGGTGACGGCGGGAAAACCGGCGCTGAGGTCGAAGCGCATTTGGCGGCCAAACACACTCTTGGTACCTGTGCCGGTGCGGTCGGATTTGGTGGTGCCGTTGGCTTTGATGTCTTCGAGGAGATCGAGATACTGCTTCATGGTTTGATCATATCATTTGCGGCGTCGATTGGCGCGGAGCACTGGCTGATTTTTGACACAAAGTGTCAAAAATTGGAGATGGATTTGTCGAGGACGGGTTAAGTGTGTAGGTGTTGCTCGATTGCCTCCATGATACGATCCTCGACTACTTTAAAGGTGCCTTCGCCGTCGACGTGCAGAACTCCTTCGTCATTTTTAACCAGCTTATAGTTTTTGTTGATGCGAAGACGAAACTCAGGGGTGCTATCGAACCGATCGGGCGAAAGGCCGCGTTTTTGCTGTCGGCGGCGTGATTCTTCGAACGACACATCGAGAATCAAGATGAGATTGGGAAAGGCATCTTTTATGGCGTATTTCACTACGGTTGAGAAGTCTTTATCGTCGGCGTCTTTGGTGTCTTTTGAGATTAGCTCTCGGCCTCCTCCCTGGTAGATTATGGTTGAAAGAAATGACCGATCTGAAAGTACCCAGGTGCCGCGGTCGAGATGGGGTTTGACGACGTTGGCGATCATGTTGGCGCGGGCGGCGGAGAAGGCTAGGGTTTCGGCGACGGGTGAAATGGGGTACTCGGCGTGTTTGAGGAGCTTGCGCAGCTCCTCGGCAAAGGGATCGCCGCCGGGCTCGCGCACGATTTCGACGGTGTGGCCGAGAGCTTCGAGGCGATCGCGCACGCGCACGAGCTGCGCGGTTTTACCCGCGCCCTCGTCGCCTTCGAGAACGATGTACTTACCGCGCGCAGTCATGAGCTGCGGACGTCCTTGAAGGCTCGGGGTAGCATTTGCTCGGGTTTCCAGGTGGCGATGACTTGCTCGATGTCGGTGCTGCCCTGATATTTGCCGCCATCGCCGTAGTGGCGCTCGACGGGGCCGGTTTCGTGGAAGATGATTTGCGCAATGCGCTCCCCTACCGGCAAGGGCACGCTCTCGTGCTGGTTGAGATTGTAGATTTCCATGGTCCAGCGGTTGATGTAGCCGGGATCGCCCCAGCCGGCGTCGAAGCAGGCGGCGATGCCGTTGCGGCCCCAGCTGGAGCGGGATTTCATTTCGGTGGTGCCGGGCGGATTGATGCCGATAAATTCCCTGGTGTGTGCGAGGATGCGTTCGCCGGGGCGCAGCACGATAATTTGCTTGTCGGCGGGGATGCCGCCAAAGAGTTTGCGGCCGTTGTTTTCGCACCATTCGTCGTGGCGGATGGCCTGGAGGGGTCCTTTGAAGTAGCGCGCTACATCGTCTTCGTCGAAGGGATTGTAGTAGTCTTTGCGGCCGTTGGACTCGGTGACGTAGAACCACTCACCGAGCGTCACGTCGACGCTGGAACCGCGGATATTGTCGGGTACGAGCGGGTTGATGATGATGTGGCCGTCTTTGAGGGCGTCTTTGATCTGTTTGTCGGAGTAAACCATGGGTCGAGTATACCTTAAGCGATTCGTCGCGGAAACTTGGTAGCGAGTTTTCGGCGTAATTAACTCGAGTTAATGATTACGTAATGTTTACATCATAATTTAAGAGTGCCGGGTGATGTTATATTCGGCTTCGGAAGGATTGAATTGAGACGATCGGTGTTTGTTTGCGCGGTGGTGTGCGTGGTGACTCTGGGCGCGCCGGGGTACACCTCGCTGGATCTGGCGCCGTCGGTGGCTCCGTTGCGCACGACGCCGCCTGGCCCTACGCAGGAGGCCGCGGTTGCCGATGCGCCGCCTGGTACTGTCCTGGGGCTGGCTGATCCGAGCGTGATCGGGATGAGCCCGAGCGACCTCGATACCCGGTTTGGCTTGATAAGTGCCAGCCACGCGGCGGGTTTGCGCGTGGACTTATTTTGGCGCACGATCGAATCGCAGCCGGGGGTGCTCAAGTGGAGCAAATTTGATCCCATTGTCCGGGCGGCGGCCGGTCATGGCACGCCGGTGTTGGCGATACTGGACTACGCGCCGCCGTGGGCGGGACGGCCGGGTTGTACCGACACGGGGCCGCGGTGTGCGCCGACTGATCCCGCCGCCTTTGCGGCTTTCGCGCAAACGGTGGTTTCACGCTACGCGCCGCTTGGTGTTCATCAGTATGAGATATGGAATGAGCCGAATATGGCGGCGCGGTGGTGGCCTCGTCCCAGTGCGGCGGAATACTCTAGCGTGGTGCGGGCGGTTTGCCCGGTGATTAAGCAGGCGGATCCGAGGGCGGTGGTGGTGGTCGGGGCGCTGGGTTTGGGCCCGGGTGCGAACGATATCGCGATGGCGACGTTTGGGCAGCAATTTTTTGCGGCTTCGCCGGGTACGTGCTGGGATGCTTTTAGTGTGCATTTATACAATCAAACGACGGCGTGGGATCAGGCGATGCAGGTTCGCCAGCAGATGGTTGCCAATGGTGCCGGTGCTAAGCGGATGTGGGTGACCGAGGCCGGACAGGCAACCTCGGGTGCGTGTGGGGCGACTGGCAATCCTAGTGAGGCTCGGCAAGCTCAGTTCTTGACCGATATTGTGGGGTTGGTGCGCGGTCAGCCATGGATGGGGCCGGTATTTTGGTTTGCGGCGCAGGATGTGCCGGTCTTTGGTAGTCGTTTCGGCATTACCTGCCATGGCGGCGCGCCCAAGCCTGCGCTGGGAGTGTTTCGGCAGTTGGTGCCGTGAGGGCCGGGCTGCTTTTGGGGTTATTTCTTGCCGGTAGCGATTGCCGAGATGGTAGCGGCGGCGTCGACTTTGATGCCGGGGCCCATGGAGGTGGTGGTAGAAAGCGCCTTTACGTAGGTGCCCTTGGCAGTGGCGGGCTTGGCTTTCAGGATGGCGCTCAGCAAGGTGCCGGCGTTTTCGCGCAGGTTCTCGGGGGTGAAGGAGACTTTGCCGATTACCTGGTGAATGATGGCCTGCTTGTCGATGCGGAATTCAACCTTGCCGGCTTTGGCTTCTTTGACGGCCTTGGCGACGTCGGGGGTGACGGTGCCGGATTTGGGGTTGGGCATGAGGCCGCGCGGTCCGAGGACCTTGGCGACTTTGCCGAGTGAGGCCATGCTGGCGGGGGTGGCGATGAGCATGTCGAAGTCGAGCTTGCCTTTTTCGATGTCGGCTAGCAATTTGTCGGTGCCCACGATGTCGGCGCCGGCGGTTTTGGCGTCGTCGCCGGCCTTGCCGTCGGCGTAGACGGCGATGCGGATGGTTTTGCCGGTGCCGTGGGGCAGCACGACGGTGGATCGGACCATTTGGTCGGCCTGGCGCGGGTCGACGCCGAGGTTGATGTGCAGCTCGACGGAGCTGTCGAATTTGGTGCTGGCGGTTTTGCGTGCGAGCTCCAGGGCGTCATCGAGGCTGTAGGCGGTGGCGGCGTCCACGAGCTTGGCGGCTTCGCGGTACTTCTTGCCGTGCAGGTGTAGCGGGTTGGGCACCGAGCGCTGGGGGGCCTTGGGGGCGTCGCTTTCGGTCTCGGCCTGGTGCTCTTCTTTGGCTTTGAGGCGGGCTTCTTCTTCCTCGGCTTCACGCTGGGCCTTGGCGCTGTGCTTGCCGGCCTTGGTGAGCTTGCCCGAGCCGGCGGCTTCAGCCTCGGCATCGGCTTTGGCTTCGGCGGCGGATTCGGCGTTGGTTTGGCTGCTCGGAGCCTCGCTTGGCAGGTCGACCTGCGCGGTCTCCCCTACTTCTTCGAGTTCGGCCTTGGTCTCGTCTTCGATTTTCGTTTCTTCAATGGTTTCGGCGGTCTTGTCTTTTGCCATGGTGATGGTCTCCTCGTGGTCCCGGCGGCGCTACTGGGGCGCCTCCCACGTTAGTAATTAATCGGTAACTTCGATGCCCATGGAACGGGCTTGGCCGGCGACAATCTTGGCCGCGGCTTCGACGGTGTGGGCGTTCATGTCGGTCATTTTCTTCTCGGCGAGCTCGTTGACTTGAGCTTTGGTGAGGCTGCCGACCTTGGTTTTGTTCGGAACACCCGAGCCTTTGGCGACGCCGGCGGCTTTGCGGATTTGATTGGCCATGGATTCGCCCTTGACGGCGAAGGTGAAGGTGCGGTCTTCAAAGATTTGCACTTTTACGCTGACGACGACGTCGCCCATGTCGCGGGTCTGGTCGTTGAAGGCGCCGATGAACTCCATCATGTTGACGCCGTGGGCACCGAGCATGGAGCCGACGGGCGGCGCCGGGGTGGCCTTGCCGGCTTGAACGCGGAATTTGATGTTGGCTTTGACTGGTTTGGCGATTGGTTGTGCCATGGGATTCTCCTCGTGGTGCTAGCGGCCGCTGCGGCGACCTCCCACGTTCGTTAAACTTAAATCTTCTTGACCTGCAAGCTGTCGAGCTCCACCGGGGTTTCGCGGCCAAACATGTTGACCAAAACCTTGATTTTGCCCTTGTTTTCGTCGATCTCGTTGACCATGCCGTCGAAGCCCTTGAAGGGGCCGTCGACGATGTTGACCGCTTCGCCGACCGAGAAGTCGATCTTGAACTTCGGCTCCTCGACGCCCATGCGCTTTTGGATGTGCTTGACTTCATCTTCGGAGATCGGGGTGGGGGTGGTGCCGGAGCCGACGAAGCCGGTGACGTTGGGAGTGTTGCGTACGACGTACCAAGAATCCTCGGTGACGTCCATTTGCACGAGCACGTAGCCGGGGAAGATGCGGCGCTCTACGATGCGACGACGGCCGTTTTTGATCTCGATCTGGTTTTCTTTGGGCACGATCACGTCGAAAATTTTGTCGGCCATGTGCATGGTTTCGATGCGTTGGCGCAAGTTTTCGGCGACGCGGTCTTCGTAGCCGGAATAGGTATGAATTACGTACCAGTGCTTAGTAGGATTGTGACTGTCGGCCATGCTTACCCTTTAACGATTATTTTCTGAACCAGAGCGGAGAAGATGACATCGAGGCCACCCAAGAAGGCGGCGAAAACGAGCGAAAACGCGATAACGAGCAACGTGAGACGAGCGGTGTTGCGGCGCGACGGCCACGTGACCTTGGTGAGTTCGATGCGCGAGGCTTTGATGTACTCGATGAACGGCTTCGTGGCGGAGATCTCCGGCGGCCGCTTGATAAACGGCCAAATTAAAAAAAGCTCGTGGCTTTGTGTCAAATAGTGCCTGAAATTGAGGTAAAAGTCAAATCGCGCATGCGGCGAGTTGATGTGGGTCCCCGGAGTAATTTAGATTAGTGCTGTGGTTCATGAATGGCATGAGCCAAGTCTGCCCCTTGGGGCTTCATCGGAATTGGAGCAAAACATGGTGAAGACACGCCGCCGCCCACTGGTCGTGTTGCTCGTCGCTGCGGCCGCCGTGGCTTTCTTGCTGGTGCGGCCGGGTACGCCAGCTCCCAGCGGTTCCGGGTCGTTTAGCTTGTCCGGAGTACTCGAGCGGGTGGCTCAACTCGCCGAGAAAGACGACGACCCAGACACGCTGGCAGTGATCGTGGAGTTTCGCCCGGAGCAGGTAAACATTGCACAGCTGGCAGTTAGGCTTTACCAGTTCGATTACATTCGAAAGCTGAGGCTTAGCGACGGCGTGCTTATACCTGTATCAGGGGGGCGTGGATCCTGGGTTTACTTCCTGCCATACGCGGGCACGTCGATACAGGTGATAGCCGAGTTTAAGGAGTCGCCTCAGGCGTTCGTGGGCTGTGGGCTCTGGGAGGAGAGGACGAACCGCATGCTCGATGCTGCTTATGCCACGAGGCAGGTCAGCTGTTCCAACCCTCACGGCTTCCAGCCGATGCCGTTGCTCTGACTCGATCGGCGACTACCTAGGAGTCGGTCTATCCGGCTCCGTCTCCCCCGCCGATAACTAAGTGGCGGGAGGTGGGGTCACAGGCCTGCCCGAGGTGCGGCTATGCGCTGCATCTCGGGCAGGCTGGTTGTGTTTTTGGAGAATGTTGGCTTGCGTATGGGCGCAGCGTGTTGCTGCGGACCCCCGGAGTAATTTAAATTAGTGCTTGTGGCTCATGGATCCATGAGCCAAGTCTGCCCCTTGGGGCTTCGTCGGAGTGGAGTGAAAGCGTGCTGAAAATTGCTCGCCCAGTGGTCGTGCTTGTCTGCGTGGTTGTCGCGGTGTTGTTCGTGATCCAGATGGGTACGTTAGCTCCCGTTGGTGCCGGGCCACTGGACTTGTCGGAGATGCCCGAGCAAGCGGAGCAGCTTGCGGTGCAGGATCACGATCCAAACTTGCTGGTCCTCATCGTGGCGTACGATCCGAGGCAAGTGACTACTGGTCTCCTGCTCGCGGCCACTATTCACTACCACGGTAAGCCACTCGGTCTGGATGCTCGTGAGGGTACATTCCGAGCTCTATCGGGTGGCGTTCACGTGTGGGTGTACCTGATGGATGGGTACGACGGTACGCCGATACAGCTGCGAGTGTACTTCTTGACTAAGCCCAAGGCGGAAGTTGGCTGCGGGCTTTGGCAGAGAGAGGGGGCACTCATGCTCGATAAGCGTGTGGCGACGGGAAGGGTTAGCTGTTCCAATCCTAACAACTTCCGGCGACTGCCGATGAACTGAAGGCGCTAAGGGGCGGTGTCATGCCCTGCCGGCTCTGCGGAGTTGGCAGGGCACGTCCCCCCGGATTGATTAACTGAAGTGAAGAAATGGTACGGTGATGCTGGCTGCTACCACGAGGGTGGTGAGCGCGACGATGAGTGCGAGCGGGCCGCGACGGGCTTCTTCGGGTTGGCGGCTCGAGAGCAGAGGGACGCTGGCTCCGGGACGATCGGCGAGCACGAGCTGGCGGTAGAGCATGGACCACCAGGCGGCGGTGCCGGCGCCGGAGCAGGCGCCGGCTACCCAGGCGAGCAGGCCGGCAGCGACGGCGAAAGCGGCGTGATCCTGGGGATCGGCGGCCGCGACGCCGGCAAGGCCTACCGCGAGGATGGGTACGGCTAAAATGGCCTCCATGAGCACGGCGCTCAAGCGGGGGCCAATGAGCTCGACGCGGTGGCTAAAGAGTTGCCAGCCGAGTTTGGCGGCGGTGCCGGCGCGATGGGTGGTGAGCGTGAGATTGACGCCGGCCAGCCCGCGCGAAATGGCGAGAGCACATAGCAGATACAGCAGCACGAGATAGATTGCGAAAATGAGGCCAACCTGCAGATTGGGGTTTATGGGCCAGGCGGCGCCGCCGGTGACGAGCAGGGTGCCGCCGGCTGCGATAAGCGCAAGCTCTGCCAAGCCAAAGCCGAGATCGAGGCGCAGTCGCCGTCCAAAGGTGTTGATGGCTACGCCAAATTGGCGAGCGAGCGTGACGGGGCGTTGGTCAGCCTCGCGCGCGATGCCGTAGACGATGGCAGTTTGGCCGAGGCTGCGGCCAATGTAGTACACGGCCGCGAGCAACCCGGCCTCGGTGGCGAGAGGCCAGCCGCCGTGCAGGAGCGCAGTGGTGAGGGCGCCGGGACCGCCGTTGAGGAATTGCCACACTCCCCAACCGCCGCCTACACCGAGGCTAACCGCGCCGATCGCGCCGAGCCCCACGAGGCCGGGGTGGGCGCGCGCTCGGAGGCTAAAGGCGATGATGGGCGCGTAATGAAGCGCCGGTACGCCGACATGGTGTGCCTGGCCGCGGCGGTGTTTGGCGGGTTTGACGGCGGCATCGGTGGATGCAGGCGCGGCGTCGGCCGGCTTGGGGGTGTGCGACGGCTTGCCGCTAGCATGGGTGGCCTTGATGGCGGGTGCGTGAGGGGTGTGCTGGTGTGGTGCGGCTCGCCGCGGAGCTAGGTCGCTCATGCTGCGGGGACCGGCGGGCTTCGATGCGGTGGGTGGTGCGGGCGGCAATGGCGCCGGAACGGTGTTGGCGATGGCGCGTGGCAGGTCGAGCCGGCCGGCTTTGGGGCGGCCAGGTTTGCGGCGCTTGGCAGTGCTGCCGGCTGGATCTGGCTCGGTTTTGGCGGCGGCTAGGCGGGGTCGTTTTTGGATGAGCGGGCCAGCGGGCGCGGGGAGTGCCGGTGGCGGCGATTTGGCGGTCGGTGCGTCTGGGACCACGGGCAAGATTTTGACGCCTTCGGGCAGGCCGTTTTCCTGGACGGCTACGGCGGCTTTGGCGGGTGGTGCGGCACTCGCTTCGGGCACCATTTGGCCACAATTAATACAGAAGTGCTGATCTTGCACTGCAATAATCTGGTCGGAGTGGCAATTTGGGCAAACCATTAGCATTATTTAAGCATTATTGGGGTGAGTTCTCAAACGGGAATGTGGGGCGGTTTATCCACCGCTATCCACAGATTTATTGTGCGAAATGACGGTAAACGGTGATTCTTACTCAGAAGTTTGTCCAAGAGCGGCGGTGGTAATGGCGCTGCTCGCGGCTTTGTCGGTGCGCACTGGTACCATGATGCGGAAAGTGGAGCCATGGTTGAGCCGCGAGGTGAAGGTGATGATGATGCCGAGTTTTTCGGCTAGTTTGTGGACGATATAGAGGCCGAGGCCGGTGCCTCCGGTTTGGCGCGTGCGGTAGTCTTCGGAGCGGTAGAATTTGCTAAAGATTTTGGTTTTGTCGCTAGCGGAGATGCCAATGCCCGTGTCTTTGACGGAGAATTCGGTGCCGCCATCGACGAGATTGATGCCTAGGGTGACTGATCCGGCGGCCGTGTATTTGATGGCGTTGGTGAGGAAATTTTGGAGAATTTCGCGTAGTTCGTGTTGGCTGGTGACAACGCTTCCGAGTCCGCTGCCGAGTTCGAGGTTGAGCTTGAGATGGCGCGCCTCGGCTTGAGGTCGGTAGTCGCGGGCGAGCTCCTCGGCCAGCTCAGTGACGTCGACCAGCTCAAGTTTGAGCTTGAGGTCGCCGCGTTCGGCGCGCGAGAGGGTGGCGAGGTCTTCGATGAGCTGGCTGAGGAAGACGATATTTTCGTGAGCTTGACCCAGGAGCGTTTTGGCCTTGGTGTCGATTTTGGCATAGCCTGGCAGCAGGGCGGTCGAGAGATTGGCCTCGGCGATGGCGAGCGGGGTGCGCAGCTCGTGCGAGGTGACCGAGATAAATTCGTCGCGTTCTTCGTCGAGCGATTTTTCTTTGGTGATATCGCGAAATACGGCGATGTACCCACCCCAGTTGTCTTGATCGTAGCCGAATACGTGCACCGGCGTGACGGTGAGGTCGAGGATCATCTGAGAGCTATCGGGCGCTACGTAGTGCAGGTCTTGGCGGTTGAGCGCGTGGTCTTCGCTGGTGATGAGTTGGAGGAGATTTACTTTGCGGCCGGATTTGTTGTGGAGCGGCAGGAGCTCGTTGATGGGTTCGCCGTTGATGTCGCGATTGGTATTGAGTAGCTCAAGCGCGGCGGCGTTGTAGAGGTAGACCTTCCCCTTTTCGTCGATGGCGAGCACGGCGTTGGAGAGCGAATTGATAAGCGAAAGCAGGCGCTGGCGTTCGTTTTCGATGCGTTTGGTGAAGCGGCCCTCGAGCAAGTATTCTTCGTCGCGGCTACGGACGGATTGCTCGGCGACGAGGCTGAAAATGATGAGAATGACGAGTTTTATGACGAATTGGAATTCGGGACTGTTGGGCTCGGGTAGTAATTGGATGCGGAGTAAAATGAGCGTGATAATGACCTGCGAACCGAGCGAAAAGGCGAAGCCGGCGATGCCGTATGAGGCGATAACGCCGATGATGAGCAGGTAAAATAAGGGGTAATACGGGCTGGCCAGGCCGCCGGTGAGCAAGACGAGTGCCAGCACAAACACGTGATCGACGGCGAGTGAGTTGGCTCGGGAGCCGAAGAATTCGGCGCTGCGGAGGCGTCGGCTGTAGCGGAGCAGGTTGTAGATGGCGGTAAACACCAGCATGGTGAACACGACGATGTTGTTGGGGCCGTCATAGGGGTAGCTGATGAGGACGAGCGCGAGCACGATCCAGCGCACGGTGCGTGACGATGTTTCGTAGTACTCGTCTCGATCAAAAACCGGCCGTTTAACCGCAGCTCTCATATGGTGTTAGCATAACTGGTTTGGGGGTTGGCGGCTAGAGGTCGGTTTGGGTGCGGGCAAAACGGCGGCGATCACGGATGACGACCGCGGCGCCGGCAATGAGAGCTAGCAAAATGGTAGCGAGCGGCCAGGTCCAGGTAGTGTCGGCGGTGTCGGTGCCGTCGTGGGTGGGGCCGTCGCCTTCGCCGGCGAGCACCTGGAGCGGGGCGTCGCTGGCGGCGGGGGCTTGGAGGTTGCTCGCGGGCGCGCCGAGGTTGGCGGAGTCGTCGGTGGTGGCCTGTAGCGGCGCCAGACCTGCGGGCTGCAGGGCGCCGGCGTCGGCGTTGGAGCCGCCGGCGCCGGTGGTGGTTTGTGGTCCGAGACCGGCGGAGCTGGCGGTGTCGTCGGCCAGGGCGCTGAGGGGCAGGAGGGCGAGGCTAAGGGTGAGTGTGATGAGGGCGAAGAAGCGTTTTGGCATATCGATATTGTACCCCACTTGTTGGTCTTTAGCTGGCGGGCTGGTTCGGATGGTTTTGGCAGATGCGCATGGGTGATTTTTGACAATTTTTGTCATTTTTTGGCTATAGTCCTCCGGTGTCTGCATCCCAGCCGATAATGGGGCTGAGCTTCAAATTGCGGGTGCCGGGCGGCGACTGATGGTCCGGGAAGTCCGGAACCGATCTGTCGCCACCCGGGCCGCACCTACTGGTTAGCGCTGCGGCATGGCGTAAGCCATGTTGAAGCGCTGCTTGAGCGCCGCGGCGAAGCCGCCGGTCAGCATGGCGTAGACAGCGGTGGCGAGGGCGGTGGCGATCGTGAGGTTCATGGAGGCCGTGCTGTGAGCGGGCGAGGTCGCCTGCGCGAGCACCGTGAGGGTCGCGTAGAGGCCGGCGAAGGTGAGGAGGCCGGCGACGACCGTCAGGGTCGTCCAGAGGGCGACGGTGGTGCGGTTGCGGTTCTGCTTGATCACGGGGTTCTCCTCGCGGGGTGGTAGGTGCGGTTGGTATCGTGCGCGGTGAAGCCACACGATCACTGAATCATACCATAAGAAGTATGATTCGTCAAGTGTGTGGTTAGTTTTGGCTTCAAAATTGCGGAGTGCCGGGCGGCGATTGGGTTGGCTCCGGGTTGAACCGAAGCCGCCAATCGCCGTCCGGGCCGCACCTACTCGGATGAATCGATCTGGGCGGGCCGAATTACCCGGTGGTTGGCGTGGCTTGGGTATCGGCCTGAATTGTGGACGGGAGGCCACGTGAGGCTCGTGGGATCAGGCTGGGTGCGTGGGTGCCACGGACCCCCCGCCGGCCCACTGACGTGTCGTGAAGCGGTGGGCGTGATGGTTACCCGGCCCCGCTGCCAGCGGAGGGGGCGGTTGCCGTAGGCCAGGATGCTCCCGAAGGTTGCCACGAATGCGGCAATTCCTTCGAGCCACTGGCTCTTCGCCCATGACCATGGGGTTGACTTGATCACGGCTAGGCCGCCGAGCCCCAGCAGCGTGCAGCCCGTGCGGAATAGCCGCCGCCGGCGGTCTGGTGAGGGTGTGCTCATGGGATTCTCCCTTGCATCGAGTGGTAGGTGCGGTGATTGGCCGCGTAGCGTGGCTACGCGATCGATATAATCATGACATAAGTAATGCTGTTGTCAACGCGGATGCCGGACGGCGACTGGGTGGCTCCGGGTTGAACCGAAGCCGCCAATCGCCGTCCGGGCCGCACCTACCGGTTGGGCCTGGTGGGGTCCTGGGTGCACTCGATGCGCAAGGGTTCGACGGGCATGGGCTTGGGGAGCCCACGCAGGCGATCGGCTCGGTAGATCTCGCAGCGGAGCGAGCCCGGGGGGATGTCGAAGCGCACCTGCACCGGCGGCGGTCCATCGAAGGAGGTGGGTATGATGAAGGGGGCCGGACTTGCGGCGGCGTGGTGGGCCGTTCGGTACAGGGCCCGCAGCATGGCCCAGGCCAGGTACATCATGCCGACTCCAGCGAGGACGCCGAGCCCGCAGAAGGCCATGGTCCTCCAGCGCGGTGGGTGGTTGAGCTCGACCAGCGAGATTGCCCGGCCGGCGTTGGCGTACAGCTCGAGTACGCAGAGGGCGGATACCAGCAGGCCCAGGGCCCCGATGATATTCGCGATCAAGAATCGGCCGCGACGGGTCAGCTTCATGGTGCTCCCTTCGAGAGCGAGAACGATGGTAGGTGCGGTAGTGGCCGCGCGGCAGAGCCACGCGATCAGTTACACCATACCATAAGTGACGCGATACGTCAATTAGGGACACCAGCCCCGGCATTTGTTTCTCAACTAAGATTGGGCTTCAAATTGCGGGTGCCGGGCGGCGATTGGTCGGTCCGAAGTCGGAACCAGACCTAATCGCCGCCCGGGGCGCACCTACAGGCGTGGCCGAGGGAGGTGGCTGAGCGTGATAACGGTGAAGGAGATCCAGGCTGCCGCGTTCAGGAGGGCGAAGAACTGAAGTTCTCTGGGGTGCGGGGTGATCACCTCGACGATGATTATGCAGACACTGCCGATGGCCATCAGGAGGCAGAAGACGAAGGCCCCTAACGGGGCTCGGTTCTTGATGGTAGTGAGCATGGATGTCTCCCAAAGCTTGTAGGTACGAAATTGTCGCGTGGTGTGGGGTAGCGCAACGCTCGCTATATTAACATAACTAGTATAATAAGTCAATGGGGGCGCCGGTCCTCGAGAGGTTCGAAGTGGCGGGCTAGCCCGAACGGTGGCGCTTACGCTCGCCGGCGCTGAGGTAGCGCTTGCGCATGCGAATGTTTTGGGGGGTAATTTCGAGCAATTCGTCGTTTTCGATAAAATCGAGCGCTTCTTCGAGGGTGAGGAGCGTGAAGGGTGTGAGCTGGGTGGTCATATCGGTGCTGGAAGCGCGTACGTTGGTGAGCTTCTTTTCTTTGGTGACATTGATTTCCATGTCGTCGCCGCGGCGGTTGAGGCCGATGATCATGCCTTCGTAGACTTTGGTGGACGGGCCGATGAAGGCGGTGCCGCGCTCTTCGACGGTTTTGAGGCTGTAGGTGGTGGCACTGCCGGTTTCGGCGCTCACGAGCACGCCGTTGCGCAACTGCTGGAGCGGGGCGCCGAGGGGCTCGTAGCCGTGGAGGAGACTATTGACGATGGCAGTGCCTTTGGTGTTGGTGAGGAGTACGTTGCGCAGGCCGAGAAGGGTGCGGGTGGGCAAAGTATAGATGAGCTGAGTGGTGTTCTTGGTGGTGGGTTCCATGGTGACCATGCTGGCGCGGCGGCGGCCGAGCTCGGAGGTGACGGCGCCGACGAACTCTTCGGGCACCTCAACGGTGAGCTCCTCGATGGGCTCCATGGTTTTGCCGTTGTCTTCTTTGGTGACCACTTGCGGGCGGCCCACTTCCATTTCGAAGCCTTCGCGGCGGAGGGTTTCGATGAGTACGGAGAGATGGAGCTCGCCGCGGCCGGATACGAGGAAATCGGTGCCGCGGTCGACCACGCGCAGGCCGACGTTGGTTTCGAGCTCGCGCTCGAGGCGGCTGCCGATTTGGCGGCTGGTGGTGAATTTGCCTTCGCGACCGGCATAGGGTGACGTGTTGGGGCCGATTTGGATCTGGAGCGTGGGGGCTTCGATTTCCATCACCGGCAGGGCCTCGGGGTTTTCGGGGCTGGTGACGGTGCCGCCGATATTGGCCGCGCCGATGCCGGTGATCCAGACAATGTCGCCGGCGATGGCCTCGGTGACCTCGATGCGCTCAAGCCCGCTGGCCACGAACAATTTATCGGATTTGGCGCCGGAGACGGTGCCGTCGCGGTGGATGTAGGCTAGGGGCATCCCGGCGGTGATGACGCCGCGCTCGATGCGGCCGATGGCGTATTTGCCCTGGTATGAATCCCACGACAAAGAGGTCACGAGCATTTGGAAATCGCCCTCGAGGTCAACCGAAGGAGCGGGAATATCGTTGATGATGGCGTTAAAAATGGGCTCGAGGTCGGCCGGGGCTTCGGTTTCGGCCGGCGTGGGGATGTGGTCCCAGGCCTTACCGTCGCGGCCGATAGCGTAGTACACGGGGAATTCGAGCTGGTCGTCGGAGACGGCGAGGTCGAGGAACAGATGCTCCACTTCACTCACTACCTCTTCGATGCGCGAATCGCGCTTGTCGACTTTGTTGACCACCACGACCGGCTTGAGACCGAGGGCCAGGGCGCGTGAGAGCACGAATTTGGTCTGCGGCATGGGGCCTTCTTGGGCGTCGACGATGAGCAGGCAACCGTCGGCCATGCCCAGGGTGCGCTCCACTTCCCCACTGAAGTCGGCGTGGCCGGGGGTGTCGATGATGTTGATCTTGTGCCCATCATGGCTGACGGCGATGGTTTTGGCGCTAATGGTAATCCCCCGCTCGCGCTCCAGGTCGCCGGTGTCCAGGATGGCGGTTTGCTGCATTTCGGCTTGGTTGTCGCGGAAGGTTTTTGATTGCTTGAGCAGGCCGTCGACGAGCGTGGTTTTGCCGTGGTCGACGTGCGCGATGATGGCGACGTTGCGGATGAGATTGGTGGTGGTGAGGGTGGGATTCATAGTTGGCTCATAAAAACGTCTCGGGCAGGGCGCGCCGGGACGCTGGGGTTGATCTAATCTGGGTATATTGTAACACAACAGTTATTGCTTGTATAGGGCCGCTATGCTTACCGCTTTTGCTTAATGACACGAGTCGGCACGACCGGTACAATGCGTTTCATGAACTGGTCTTTTCGGTCTGTTGGATTCCGCTGGGTATTGCCGGTGTTGGTGGTGCTGGGCTGGGGCGTGTTGGCGCAGGCGGCTTCCGGTGACCAGCCGGGGTCGGTGGTGGCGCGGGGTTTTACGACCGCCGATAAGGGAGTGGTGGAGGGGTCGCTCGTGGCCACGAAGGCGGATAATTCCGGTGCGGTCGAGCTAGCCACGCCTGAGCGCGCCGGCCGTTTGGCGGGAGTGGTGATCATGAGTCCCCTGCTGGGGCTGTCGAGTGGCGCGGGGGCGCAAGTCCAGGTGACGCTTAGCGGTACAGCGCCGGCGCTGGTGAGCGACATCAACGGCGCGATCAAGGCAGGCGACAAGATTACCGCCTCACCTATTGAGGGCGTGGGGATGCTGGCCACGGACGATGCGCAAATCGTAGGCACGGCCGGGTTGGCGTTTGATACTAACGTGGCCAAGGCGGTGAGCGTGACGGATAAAGCGGGTAAGCGGCAGACGGTTCATGTGGGTACGGTGCCGTTGGCGGTGGGGGTGTCGTATTATGTGGCGCCGACTAATCAGTTTTTGCCGCCGTTTTTGCAAAGTTTGGCCAATAGTATTTCGGGGCGGCCGGTGTCGGGTGCGCGGATTTTGCTGAGCGGGGTGGTATTGTTGCTGGCGTTTGGGGTGGTATTTGCGCTGATCTATACGGCGGTGCGGGCCGGCATTGTGTCGCTGGGGCGCAATCCCCTGGCGGCGGGAGCGATCCAGCGTGGGTTGGTGAATGTGGGAATAACGGTTTTGCTCGTGATTGTTTTGACGCTTTTGGGCGTGTATTTGATTTTGGTCTACTAGCTAGAGCTCCAGCCATAACCGTTATAGAATAGAGGGGATGGATGAGTCTGCGGTATCGCCCAAAACTGATGGAGCCACGACGGCGCCGCTCGATTCTTTGAGCACGGCGGGTGTGGTGCCGCCGGCGCAAAATCTCAACCAATCACAGGTGGGGGTGCGGACGATAGGCTCGGTACAGCCAAACGTGGACATGGTGGGCTCGGCGCGGCCGGGACGGTTGGGACGGTTTGTTCGTCGTTTTCGGGTCGCTGGGCTGGTGGTTTTGGTGTTGATTGCGGGGGTGGTGGCTCTGGCCCGGCGGAATGTTACGCCGGCCAACACGGTGAAGGCGGGCAATTTTAATACGGTGCAGTTGGGGCTGGCGGGGTTGGCGCCCGAGACGACGACAACGGCGGCGCAAGCGCTCAGGGTGAATGGGCAGCTGCAAGTGGCCAGCTCGTTGGTGCTTAACCCCACGTTGCAGCCGGCTTCGTCGGTGGCCGGCCAAATGTATTACGACCAGTCGTCGAATCTGCTCAACTACTACAACGGCAGTCAGTACGTGCCGGTGGCGGGCAATACTACGTTTATTCAGGGTGCGACCAATGTTACCAATGTGGGCGGCAATACGGTTATCAATGCTACTGCGGGTACGGGTACGGCGGGGCGCTTGGTGAAGTTTACGGGTGCGCAGTCTACCGGCGACTCGATCGTGACGGATAACGGCACGCATATTCAGGTCAACGGCGGGGTGAATCTTTTGGCTACATCCACGCTGTCTGACCTGGATTTTTGGCCGACTAATCCGATTCCGGCGGTAGAAAACTCGCCGGACGGCAACGGGCCGGTGGAACTGGGCACGAAATTCACTGCCGATGTGGCGGGTCAGGTGCGGGGATTGCGGTTTTATAAGGGTTCGCAAAATACGGGCGCGCACACGGGGCGATTGTGGACCAGTACGGGCACGATTTTGGCTAGCGTGACGTTTACGGCCGAGGGGGCTTCGGGCTGGCAGACAGCGCTCTTTAGCAGTCCGGTGTCGATTTCGCCAGATACAACGTACGTGATTTCGTATCATACGGGAGCGGGATTTTATGCGGCCAACAATAACTATTTTGGCTCAAATGGCGCCGATAACGGGCCGTTGCATGCGCTGGCTAGCGGCATTGATGGTGGCAATGGGGTGTTTAACTACGGTACGCCGGGCACCTTTCCGACGCGCACGTTTAGCTCCAGCAACTACTGGGTGGACGTGGTATTCACCGGTGCCACCTACGATTTGGCGGCCAAATATCGGGTAAATGGCGCCCAAATTGCTTCGGGGGACCTGGCCAACGATAGCAATATCGCCAAACGCGGGTCGGCGCAGATCTTTAGCGGCCATAATATTTTTCGCAATGCCAATGATTCGCTCGATGCCTTTAGTATTCAAAAGGCTAATACGACACCGCTATTTACGGTGAGTACGGCGAATTTGCGGGTGATCATCGGGCCCGGCGGCGGGGATACGGACGGGACGATTCTGGTGCTGGGCAACAAAATTGAGCCGGGTGATCCATCGGGTACGGAGGGGGCGATTTATTACAATCGTTTCCAGAAGATGTTTCGGTGTTATCGCGACGGCGAATGGAGTGATTGTACTTCGACGACCGTGGATCAGGGCTTCTCGGTCGAGGATGAATTTATGGGCGGGCAGACGAATTCGTTTAGTCCGAATGATAATATTGGCAGCTTGGGCTGGCATGCGACGGCCATCGGCGCCAACGGAGCGATTGATTTTAACCCAGCGACACCGGCGGCGGTGGCGGACCGGCCGGGAGTGCTGGCGCTGCAGACGCCGGCGGTGGCCAGTCAGGGCACCACATTGATGCTGGGCAACACGAGCGGCGGGTCTGCTATTTTGCAGCGCGGCGATATTTTGAAGACGGCGGTGGCGGTGGGCGCGACGGCGGGGCTGGTGCTGCGGATCGGCCTGCACGGTGAGACGAGCGGCACGACAGCGCCGGTGTCGGGCGTGTGGTGGGAGGCCAATCCGGCGGTGAATCCAAACTGGCAATATTGCTACGGCGATGGGGTGGCAGCTACGTGCACGCCGACTACAAACTTGATCGTGGCCAATGCGTGGGTGCGGTTGAGCATTAATGTGAGCGGCGTGGGTGTGGGGACGTCTGAGGCCACCTTTGGCATCAACGGCAGCGCACAGGTGGTGACGGCGGTGACGATTGATGGTGTGGCGCGCATGTCGCCGGCTCTGAGCTTTTATGCTACGGGTGGTGCGGCGCGGGACGTGTATTGGGATTATTTCCAGCTCAAGGGTACGGCGAACGCGGCGCGCTGATTTTTAGCAGAGCGAGGCTAAATGTGGTATAGTATGGCCTGCTTTATCGAGACATCGTAAAGCAGTCCTTCATCCTTCTACCCTGAAACGGGGGAACCGCGCATGTCAATCCAACAACGCTACGACGCCTCGGCCTCGGCGAGTCCGAGTTCGTTCCACACCGATTTTGACGGTGACCGCTACAACGATCACTATGTCAACGGAGTCGGTGCGGAAGACGCCCAGATTATCGACGGCCTGGTAGGTTGGGTGGTCGATCAGCTCCAGGCGGGTACGCTCGAGCCCCACTCGCTGGAGGGCCCGCATCTGGATGTCGGGCCGGCCAAGACTCGGCACTGGCCTGCCATCCTGGAAGTCACGATGGCACCCGGGGCACAGTTGCACGAGGTGGAGTTCGGTCGCGGCAACGTCGCGGGACTTCAGAAGGCGCTGCTCCAGCCGCTCGACCAGCGTTGGTTGCCGCAGGAGGCCGCGATGGTAGCGGCTGGTGGCGGTGCCTACGGTCCCTACTGGCAGGGTGTGCTCCAGCGCCTGCGCGCGCGGTCGGTGGTGAGCCAGGGCAGTATTTACGATCTGCCCAGGGCGCACTACGGCTCAGGCTCGATGTTCTTCGTGGCCTGCTCGATCGCTTCCAGCAAGGCGATGTTCGACGCGGCGGTCGCGGCCTTCATCCGCTCCTTGCGACCGGGTGCGCCGTTCGTGGCGGCCTTCATGGAAAAGTCGCAGGGATATGCCGCCGGCGCGGGCACTTCGTTCCCGGCTTGCTCGGTGAGCAAGGACGAGATCTGTGAGGCTGTGGCTCGCTACGCTCGCGTCGACCTCTGCGAGCGTACTACGGCACTCAGCGAGGGCAAGGTGCGGGAGGGCTACGAGGCCATGGTGGATCTCGCTGGCTGGGCACGCTAGTGATTCGCTGTCGGGGCGATACGCCCCGCCGGTCCTGGATTTTTCGGGACCGGCGGGGCGTTTGACGTTTGGGGGGCTTGAGAAATGTCTCGGGCCGTGCTAAGAATGGCATACAGGCGATGACGCGGTCGACACCGCACGAGCTGGGAGAAGAAAGCCAAATTGGTGATTAGAACTCCCCGGGAAGGCCCGTAATAGCCGTAAAATGAGGCCGCGAGAGCGGCAAAGCAAGGTGGCACCACGAAATTTTCGTCCTTGCGGGCTTCCGATTTGGTTCGGGAACCGCGGGGATTTTTTGTTACTAAGGAGATAGTTTTATGAAGCGATTATTAACAGGTGAATTGGCCACCGAAGCGGGCAAGAAGGTATTGGTGAAGGGTTGGCTGCACAAGCGCCGTGATCTGGGAGCGCTGGTGTTTGTGGTGCTGCGCGACCGCGACGGCGTGGTGCAGATGGTGGTGAAGGATGAGGCGGAGCAAAAGAAGCTTGAGGGGCTGTACCCTGGCACGGTGCTCGAGGTGCACGGCACGGTGGTGGCGGAACCTCGCGCGGCGGGTGGGGTGGAAATCCATGACCCGGAGCTTGTGGTGATTTCGCCGGTGAGCGATGTGCCACCGATCGAGATCGATAAGGCAATTGATCACAAGAGCGAGAATTTTGACACGCTGTTTGAGTATCGGGCGCTGAATTTGCGCAATCTTAGTGAGCGGGCGATTTTTCGGGTGCAGGCGGCGGTGGGCCGGGCGTTTCGTGAATACTTCGACGAGCGCGGGTTTACGGAAATTCACACGCCCAAGTTGCTGGCCGGGGCGACTGAGGGCGGCGCGGAGGTATTTAAGACGGATTACTTTGGGCAGGTGGCGACTTTGGCGCAGTCCCCGCAGTTTTATAAGCAGATGATGGTGGGGGCGCTGGAGCGGGTGTTTGAGGTGGGGCCGGTGTATCGCGCCGAGCCGAGCGTGACCACGCGGCACATGAGCGAATACATTTCGCTCGATGCGGAGGTGGGGTTTGTGACGTTTGACGAGCTTTTGACTATGCTGAGTGAGTTGCTTAACCATATGGTGGGTTCGGCTTGGAAAGAGGCTGGTGAGGAATTGACGCTTTTGGGCGCTACGAAGCCGAAACTCACCAAGGAGTTGCCGCGGCTGAGCATGCGTGAGATTCACGATTTGTACTCGAAGGCTACGGGTGAGAATACGCGCGAGGAGCTGGATTTGTTCCCGGCGGAGGAGCGCTGGATTTGTGAGTATGCGGCCAAGGAGCTCGGTTCGGAGGCGGTGTTTGTGACGGAATGGCCGATGCGCGACGCGAAGTTTTATCACTTGGCCGACGATGAGCATCCGGAGATTGCGGTGCGGGCGGATTTGCTGTTTCGGGGCATTGAGGTGGTGACGAGCAGTATGCGCGAGCATCGGTACGACCGGCTCGTGAAGCAGCTGCGCGAGATGGCGAAAGGCGACCCGGAGAGTGATGGGTTCAAGTATTTCGTGAGCGCGTTTAAGTACGGTATGCCGCCGCATGGTGGGTTTGGCATGGGGCTAGAGCGCGTGACGCAGGAGCTGATCGGGCTGCATAATGTGAAGGAAGCTTCGCTGTTTCCGCGGGATACGAAGCGGTTGGCGCCGTAGGGCGGCTTGGGACTTAAGCTTTCGTTCTTTTGAACTCGTCAGAACGATTACGCAATCGTTGAGCTTAGCACCAACACATCCAAGCCCTTATTCCGGTCGCCCGGGCGGCGGAGCTCCTCGGCCCCGCCGCCTTGTGGTTGGAGGCTAGGCCTCTGGGGTGGGCGGCGTCGCCGGGTGGCGGCTCGCGGCCTGGTTCTGGATGACCTTCTCGATCATCAGGCGGAGCGAACAGACGCCGGAGAAGAAGCCGACGCCCAGGAGGAGGGCGATCCAGGCTCCGAACTTTGCCACATTGACCGGCTCGCTCGGATTCGGGAGGTTCAGGTTGAGGAGCAGGGCGAACGCAGCAATGACTGCGCTGCCGAAGCCGATGAGGCTGATCGCGTAGCAGATCCATCCGGGCTGCATGCCGGAGAACTTGCTGGCGGTCGGCGTCACGGCCTTGATGGCAGTGGTCTCGGTCATGGTGCTCTCCCTGTCTTGGCCGGGTGGCCGCGTAGGTGGGTGCTTGGGATGTGTTGGTGCGATGACGTCGCGCGCGGTTGTGCATGACGATTTTATATAATAGCATAAATATATGATTTTTGCAAGAATCTACTTCAGTTTTAGGGCCTTGCGTCCGCCAAATGCGCCAAAGGTGAGGCCTACAAGCGTCATCCATAGGAGTTCGATAGCGAGCGCTAGCTGCCAGGTGCCGATGGGGATGAGGGTGCCGAAGAGGCCGTAATTGGATACGGCAAGGTCTCGGAAGATGGCCGAGGTGGCGAGATATGTCCAGAGGTACGGCAGGCTCACGAAGGCGGATGCACTGGCCCGGCGCAGGCCGCGGCTAAGAGGCAACCGGCACAAAAACGGTAGCGAGAGTAATTCGAGCCCGATAACGCTGCCGGCTAGTATGGCCGAAGCGGGGGCGCTGGCGAGCTGGTAGGTTTGGAAAATACTGGCGAAATCGGACCAGCTTGCGATTTGAGTGGCGGCCAGTATGGCCGTGAAGATGGCTAGCGCGTAGCTGAGTCGTCGCAGGATGGCGGTTTTGAGTGGCGTTGGTGGGGTGGCGGAGGCGAACTTCATGATTTACGAGATTTGGGTGCCAAAGAGCCGGCCGATGAGATAGGTGGCGCTGGCGGCAATAATGAGCACGAGGAGCTGGCGTAGTGCGGAGTGAAGCATGCGGCTGCCGGCGGTGTAGGCGAGGTACGAGCCGATGGCTAGCGCGCCGATGGCGGATAGGCCGATGGATAGCCAGATGGCGGTCGGGCCGCTCGTGAGGAGCCACGGCAGGAGTGGCACGAAGGCGCCGATCGAGAACATGACGAGCGAACTGCCGGCCGAGCCCCAGACGGAGCCGAGCTCCTCGGGGTTGATGCCGAGCTTGCCGCGGGCGTACATGGCCATGGCTTTTTCGGGATCGGCGGCCACCTCTAGGCTGGCGCGGTGTGCGGTCTTGGCGGCTACGCCGTCGGCCTCCAGGATTTCGTGGAGCGCTGTGTGAACCTCGTCTGGGTTGCTGTGTAGTTGCTCGCGCTCGAGCTTGAGGATGCCCGAGAGCAGTTCGACTTGGCCGCGCATGGAGATGTACTCCCCTACTGCCATGGAGAGCGCGCCGGCAATGAGGCTGGCGAAGCCGGCCACCTGGATCACCTGCGGTCCGGCTCCGGCGCCGGCCACACCGAGGATCAGCGAGATGTTGGTGACGAGACCATCGCTGGCGCCCAGCAGCGCGGCTCGGGCCGTGCCGCTTTTGGCTTGCTGCATCACGCGGCTGTTGGCGCGTTTGGCCTGGGACGGTGGTTGGCTCATGGTGCTTTTAGTATACGCTACGCTGGCAATTTGGCGGCAGCTTGCTCAATGGCTGCGAGAGCGGTCATGGCGGTGGATTTGGCGTCCCAGAGCGGGTTGTGGGGCTGTCCGGAATCGGATTTGCTAGCCTCGGCGGAGTAGGCGCGGCGATCGGGCGCGGTGGTGATGCCGAGCGTATAGAGCATTGAGGAAAGGTCGAAATACGGGAAGGGGTGGTCAAATTCGCGAGCGGGCATATCGTCTTCCTGGCAGGCAATGAGAAAACGGGCTTCTACTGGGTAGGGATTGGCGGCGACGATGAGGTCGGCCTGGGCTTTGACTTCGTGGTACCAGTCCCAAAAGGCGTTGCGCATCGTGAGGCCGTCGGCGGCAGTATCGGCCATGCCCTGCATGGGGCCGAGAACGTTTTCGGATACCCACGGGTCAACGGGACCGATGATGGGGCAGCGGCTCGTGAATTGGCTTAAGATAGCGCGGCCGGAATCCATCAGCACCCCGGCAACCGCGAACGCTTCCCCGTGCAGCCCGTTGCTCTCGACGTCAAAAGTCAGAATTTTCATGCCGGTATTATAACAGGGATTGCTCGGTCTCGGCGGGGACGGGGTGGCCGGCTAGTGGTACTTGGGCGGTTTGGCAGGAGGCGGTAATGGTTTGTTTGGCGCAGAGTAGGTCGATAGCGGCCTCGGCCATGCGCCGCGAGGTGGTGACCTTGCCGCCGACCACGCTGATGAAGTTTTCGATGCCGGCGGCTTGGTGGTCGATGACGGTAAAGCTACGCCGAATGTTCCGCGAGCTCTGGCTTTTGGAGGTCGGCTGCGCGGTCTTAAAGAGCGGACGCACTCCCGAGTAGGCGGAGATGATTGGTGAGGTGGCCAGGCGTGGCACTAGGCGGGCGCCCTCGCGAATGAGGAGCTCGATCTCGGCCGTGGTGGGCTGAGGGTTGTCGATTACGCTCGGTTCGGGCGCGATCAAGGAGGTGGTCCCCATGATGCTATGCGTACCGGTGGATACGAGCAGGTCGCCGTCGGCTTCGGGTCGGCACCGATTAAGCACCGCCCTGTTGAGCTGATCTTGGAGGACGACCATGGTGCCTTTGTCGAGCACGAGGTCGATGGTGACGCCGGCGAGTGCTCCGACTCGGCCGGCCCAGACTCCGGCAGCGTTGATGACGAAGCCGCATTCGATCGCAAATTGCCGACCGGATTGGGTGTCGCGGACGGTAACGGTCTCGAGGCGGTGGTTGGCCCGGCCAAGAGCGGTTACTTCGTGGTGCGTGAGAAACGTGGCCGGGGTGTCGGCGGATTCGGCAGATTGGCGCAGAAGCTGCAGTAATACTTTGGAGTCGATGAAACCATCGGGTACGGCCAGGGCGCGCTTGAGCTTCCGCGTGATGTGGGGTTCGCGTTTGGTGGCTTCGGGTAGCGAAATATCGCGAATGGGGATTCCTTGCTGATTGCAGGCTTGGGTGAGGATGTCGCCGTGGCCGGCTTCGTCGTCGTCGAGCGCCAGGAAGAGCCCGCCGGTGTCGTGAATGGCCGGTGCGGCGATTCGGCGGAGGATTTGATTTTCGGTAAAGCATTCTTTGGCAGTGGCGGGGTCGTTCACGACATACCGTGCCCCGCTATGGAGCATGCCGTGAAAACGGCCGGTGGTGCCGGCACCGAGCCCGGTTTTTTCGATGAGTATGGCGCGTAGTCCGCGCAGGGCGGCATCGCGGGCAATGCTAGCGCCGGTTGAACCGCCACCGATGATGACGACGTCGGCTTGGCGCGGGTGGGTAGGGTGTGGTATCGAGGGCATGCTGGTGTCCGAATTTCTCGATGTATGACACTAGTATGAGCACTCATTTGGCCGCTGTAAAGCCATGAAATGGTCCTTCCGCCGTCAGGTGAGGGGAAATTTTGGCAGCGACTCGACAAAAGCCTGGGAACTGCGCGATAATCGGGCTAGATAGGTGAGAACTCGTGGTCCTGCTGGGGGTGTTGGTGACTACGGCTATCGGCACGGGTGTTGTTGCCGCTATTCTGCATACGAAGACCGCCGGACGTACTGTGGCTCAGGTTCAGGGGGCAGCTACCGACCGACCTGCTCAAAACGCTCAGTCAGAACCCACTCCTCTTACCAATAAGCTGGCAGGCACACCGCAGCCGGTGCCTACTTCGACTCCTACACCGACCCGAACCACTGGTTTGCTGTCCACGCCCATCCTGCGTAGTGAGTCTCGTGTCGTGGCCGCCGCGACGCCTCCCCCGTCTTCGCCGGCTCCCGCTGCCATAGACCTGACACTCGGAACCCTCACATTCGACCCCTTTACTCCGCCCACTATTACCTTCACCCTTCCCGTAACCGTTAGCGCCAGCGCGAGCGTGACGATGATGGTGACGAGACAGGAGACCGGCGCTACTCTCTGTTCGCAAACCCTCACTGTGGCCGCCGATGAAGCGCAGGATTTTGCGTGTAGCTATGCACCTAGTGAGGCTCCCCATATGGCATATGCGACTGTCGTGGCTGGTGCGACATCGGTCAAATCAAGCAATGTGTATATTGGCGGGTTAAATTGGTGATGGTAGGCCTGATTGGGCCTTAGCAGACACTTCCCCCATCTCGCCTCAACTGCTACCATTGAGCGTGATCATATCCAACCCCAGGACAAGGAGTGCCAGGTGACAACTCCCCCCAGCCCCCGTCAGCGAGCCTTCACCATTATCGGCGGCCTAAGCGCTATCGCTGGCATCGTGGCTCTTTTTACGAACGGTCTGCGTGCAATGCTCCTGACTATGGCTGCTGGAATCGTGATCTACAGTACGTTCGAGGTGGCGCGCCTATGGCGGCTTCACTGGCGAGGACTGCTGTGGCTTTTGGCGCTGCTAGGCGGTCTGGTCTTGGCGTGGATCGGGGTGTCTTGGTCAAATGGCGCGTCGAACACGACCTCAGACCACTCCCGTCCGACCACCAGCTCGCCAATCGTGTCTGCTTCGGTTTCGGCGCCCACTCCCTCGCCTCCGGCTGGGATGATTCTAGATAGCCAGGTCAGCATTCTGCCGGGCAAGACGGTCGACCTCGATACTGGCCAGGTTGTCACTTCGGACCTCATCCAGAACGAGACCGACCTATTTTTGCCCCGCGATCGCGCTGTGGTTCAGTCGATCGCTGATGAGAAGGTCTACCCCGTTGACGGGCCGACTGAGCCGGAGGCAGCGGTTCAAGAGTTGTGCGCCAAAGTGCGCGAAACTGTCAATCCGCTGACGTCGGGGAGCCGGGTCCAAGGCGAGCAGTTCTGCTTCTTTACGTCGGACGGCCACATCGCTTGGTATCGGGTCGAGGGTGTTAACCCCGACACCCACCAGGTGATTTTTCGCATTAGGGTGTGGCGGTAGCATTCCAGACCCCCTTGGCGCACGTTGCGCCCGGGGGGTCTGGAACAAAAACGCGCTCATGATGAATCGAACTTTTTGGGATGATGTTGAAGAAATTCGCAACATTCTAGACCAGGATTCGGATTAATCCAGTGTGCCTTTTTGGGCATTGTAGTGCTGCAAGTACGGTATAGCTGCGGCTGCAACAATACTAGTAATTCCAATCAGAACTACTAGACTAGGTCGTTCGTGGAAGAAAATGACACCGAATAACACACCAAACACAACTTCTAATAAACCCAAAATTCCTGCTGCTCCTGCCTCAATGAGCTTCAGTCCCTTAATAAATGTCCATGAAGCAACCAAAGATGCGACAGCAAATAACAATAAGTAGCCCCATTGTGCGTGCCAGCCAACTGACGGCAGCGGCTCACTGAGCAAGAAAGCCATCGGCACATTCGCGATTACGCCAGAACCCCACACTAATATGGCAGATTGCGACCCGTTATAGGGCACTTTCTTAGTCGTCGCCATGTTGGCTGCAGTCGCTAGCCCAGCCACTAGTGCGCCGGCAAGCGCAAGCCAGCCGCCCAGTTTAATACTCGGGGAAAACACCAGCACAAGGCCAAGTATACCCAGCATCGTTGCTACTAGTTTTTCCTTAGTAAACCGCTCGTTTTCAAACAGCCAGCCGAATATAAACATGCCGATGACGATTCCGATATAAGCAATCGCAAGACTTATGCCGATGCCGGCGTTTAAGACTGCATAATACAGAGGCGCAGACACGAAAATCGATGAAACAACCATCGTCGTTAGCCATTTACGGTCACGGCGCCAGTTAATTTTTTGCAGTTCTCGGCGCACCATGGCGACAACGATTAAACCACCTAATACCGATACGCAGCGTAGAGCGCTAGCCGTAAAGCTACCAAAAAAGTCGCCCATAAGTGTTGTCCAGACGCCATAAGTGGCATAAAAAACCGACGACAGTACTATCAGGCTCGCGCCGATTGGTGCACGAGATGCTTTTTGGGCTTTCATATTCGCTAATAATACCAAAATTCGATCCGTTCTGTCTGACCCAGTGCCAGGATTCGAACCTTCTAACAGATAAGGAGACCCTATCAGAAACAGAAAATCGAGCCATAAAGCGCGATTAACAGATACAAATAAGACTTGGCAGGGGTGGCAGGGCTCGAACCCACGACACACGGTTTTGGAGACCGTTGCTCTACCAACTGAGCTACACCCCTATGGTGCGTTTGGATAACTGGTATATTGTACTGAAAATGCGGGTTTTCGTCACGCGCGGGCGGGTGTGGGGCTGCTCAGGACCTGGGCCATGACGTCGTGGAGGTGCTCGAGTTGCTCTGGTGTGGGCTCGGTGCCGAGGTTGGTCCAGAGGTTGAACGACGGGTGGCCCTGGTAGAGGGTCCACCAGATGCCGTCGACGGTGCGGGCGCCGGCCTGTTTGGTGGCCTGGAGAAACGGGGTTTGCACGGGCTCGAAGACGGCGTCGGCGGCGATGGCGTGGTTGAGTGATAGGCTGCTGAGACGGTTGAGGTCGAATGGGGCCGGGGCTTGGCCGGTCATGCCGGTGGAGGTGGCGTTGTAGATGACGGCGGCGGTAGCGAGAGCGGATTCGAGGTGGTGGTCGTAGGGGTGGAGCGTGATGCCGAGCTCGGCTGCGCGGGTCTGGAGATCTTGGGTTTTGGCGTCGGTGGGTTCTTCGTAGAAGGCGCGGATGTCGGTGAAGCCGAGCTGTTTGGCGGCGTAGATAACGGCGCGCGCGGCTCCGCCGGTGCCGAGTACCACGAAGGTGCCGCCCGGGGTGACGCCGGCTCGCTTGAGGGCGCCGTACGCGCCTTGCCAGTCGGTGTTGAAGCCGAGCCGGCGGCCATCCTGCAGCACGTAGGTGTTGACGGCGCCGATGAACTGGGCGGCCTCGTCGGGCTTCACTAGCTTCATGGCGTCGATTTTGTAGGGCAGGGTGATGTTGCCGCCGATGAAGCCGAGCTGCTCCAGCTGGTCGAAGGCGCGGGAGAGGTTTTGGGCCGTGACATCAATTTTGAGATAGGCAAAATCGTTTGGTCCGAGGCCGGCCATGCGAGCGAGTTCGCCGTAGAGGACCGGCGAAGCACTGTGGTTGACGGGGTGCCCGATCAGGGCGGCGTAGAGCATGTTTTTCCTTAAAAAGCGATGCTTAGCGTAGCACGATTTGAGCCTAAGCTCAATGGCCAGTGAGGCGGCCGAGCAAAATCAGGGTGAGTCCGGCGAGGGCAATGAGCGTAGCGGTGATTTTTTCGCGTAGTTGGGTGCGTTCGCGCAGGATGAAAATGCCAAACAGCACCGTGAGGGGCACACTCATACCAGAAACGTAATTGGTGACGGCCAAGGAGCCGTATTTGAGCGCGAGCAGGTAGCCCCAGGCCGACATGGTGCGCAACACGAGCAATTGCAGCGTGTGGCCGTCGAGCGCGGCGACGACGTGCGGAAGGCGGATGCGTCGGCGGTAGACGATAATCCACAGAATGGCGGTAGCGATCCCGCCGGAGATGACGATGTAGGGCATGAAGCCGACGTTGACGATATTGAACTTCTCGAGCGTAGCGTGGAGTGAGAAAAATAACGTGATGAGTACGCCATACACGATCGGGCGGCTGGCGTAGCGGCGCTCGCGATGAAGATTGAGGGCGATAATGCTGGCGAAGATGATGAAGCCGCCGAGGAGTTGTATCTGGGTGGGCAGTTCGCCCAGAAAAATTAGACCGAGGATGGTGGTAAATAAGAGCCGCAGGCTGAAAATGATCGTAAACACCGAGGCTTCGAGATACTTGAGGGCCATAATGCCGAAAAACTGAATGCCTACGATAAACAATCCGTTGAGCAGCAGCGAGCCCCATTGCCACGCCTGCAGGTGAAGATTAACCCCGCTGTAAGCGGCCAGCGCGAGGGAGGGCAGAAACACCGCCGTTTGCATGAGAGCGGCGAGCAGGGTCTTGTCGATGGAGCTGAGGGCGCTTTTGCGCAAATAGAGCGCGTAGCCAACGATCCCGATGAGGTGGATCGAAAGGAGAAGAATCCAAAGCATATCCATGATCATAGCACCAAAAAGGACCGCAACTGCAGCCCCTTGTAGATTGGCGAAGCCGTTATTTAGCTTCTTTGAAGAGCACTACTTTGCGCAACAGCTTGGAATATTTCCGGGCCGTGATGCGGGCGGTGGTGTTTTTGGGGTTTTTGGAGGTGGTGTAGACCATAGTGGGGTCTTCCTCGGAACGCAGCGTGATGAACGGACGGTTGCGCTTGGGCATTACTTTACTTCTCCTTCTTTGGGGGTGATGGCTGAGGCGATGAGATAAACCAGGAAGCCTGGCACCACACCCGTCATGATGACAACGGTCAGCACCAGCAAACGCACGATGGTGACGTCAACCTCAAAATAGTCGGCCAGCCCGGCGCAGAGGCCGGTGAGTTTTTTATCGTGTTGGTTGAGTACGAGGCGCTTCATGGAGCTTTCGATTAATCCTAAAGTTTGTATTACTAAATGGAGCCCAAGCAGGGGATTGAACCCTGGACCCCTTCCTTACCATGGAAGTGCTCTACCACTGAGCTACTTGGGCCTAAACTGGTGCCGGGTGAGAGATTCGAACTCCCGAAGGCTAATGCCAGCTGATTTACAGTCAGCCCTCGTTGGCCACTTGAGTAACCCGGCAGGGTAAAATGGAGCCGACGACAGGAATCGAACCCGCAACCTACAGTTTACAAAACTGTTGCTCTACCGTTGAGCCACGTCGGCACGATTACTCCATCGCTATCACGCATTTACTCACGTGTTGAGCATTTTCAACTTGGATATAGTAACAGCTTAATGCTCGGCTTTCAAGGCTTTTGAGCAGGTTGGAGAGCAGAATCGAGATCGTGAATGTGCTGGTAGGTGGTCTCGGCGTCGGTCTTGCGGCCGGCCTCGTCGTAGGCCTCGGCCAGGCGCTGGAGGGTGCGGGCCGAGGGATCAAGCTCGGCGGCGTGCTCGAAGGCCTCGATGGCGGCGGCCAGATTGTGCAGTTTGAGCTGGGCTTTGCCGAGGCCAACGTAGCGCTGGGTGTGGGGTTCGAACATAATGGCTTTCTCGTAGGCAGCGATTGATTTGATGTAGTTGCGATTATCATAGAACGCGAGGGCTAAATTCTGGAATGAGCTGCCCGATGGTCGAAGCCTAGCGGAAATAGTGAAGCATTCGATGGCGTCGGGCATGTTTTTTTGGGTGGAGTAGATAATGCCGAGGTGAACGTAGGCGGTAACGTTTTTGTGGTCGAGTTTGAGCACGTTGAGGTAGGCTTTTTCGGCGGCGAGCCATTTGCGCTCGGTATAGAGCCGGTCGGCGTACGAGGCGAGCTGAGCTAGCTGCGCGTTGGGGCGTTTGGGAGCGAGTACCGGCGCCGGGCCTTGGCTGAGCGCGGCCAATTGTCGCTGCAAGACGAGCCAACTGCCGACTACGATGGTGAGCTCGATCACTGGCCAAGCTCCAGCATGAGCCGCTCGAGCGCGACCCGCGGCGCCATTTTGGCCTGGAGCCCGCGGCGGAAGCGCTCGAGGGCGCCGAGTTGGACGGCGGCTTGCGCGGGGCCGAGCGTGCCGTTTGCAGTGGCGGCGATGAGGCGGCGATGGAGGGCGGAGCCGAATTGCTCCAGATCGGTACCCGGTGCGGCCAATCGGGCGGCTAGGAGCAGGCGTTCAAACAGGCTGTGCGACGCAATGGCATCGGCTTGGCGCGTAAGCTCGAGGAGTGCCTGCGCAGTTTCGGGGTGCTCGACGAGCG
Organism: Candidatus Saccharimonadia bacterium; assembly: GCA_035544015.1. Taxonomy (NCBI): domain Bacteria; phylum Candidatus Saccharimonadota; class Candidatus Saccharimonadia; species Candidatus Saccharimonadia bacterium. The sequence goes on along the minus strand of DATKIP010000093.1, from coordinate 180,183 downwards.
CGATGGCGGTACCGGGCGCTCCCCCGGCGGCGGTCGCGAGCTGCTGGGCGGTGGCTCCGGGGACGCCATGGGTACTCGTGAGCAGGGTGGCAACGGCCGTTTCGCCGGGTGCTACAAAATGCACTAGGCGGCAGCGCGAGCGCACTGTGAGCAGTAATGCCTCCACCCGGGTGGTGGTGAGGATGATGAGGGTGGCTGGAGGTGGTTCTTCGAGGAGCTTCAGGAGGGCGTTTTGGGCTTCGGGAGTGAGCAGCTGAGCGTCGGGGATACCGACCATCCGCACGGCGGCCGCGCGATAGGGCCGTAGCCCCAGCTCGGCGGTGAGACCGCGAACGGCCTCGATGCCCAGACTGGCCTTGTCGCCGCGGTCGAGCCACAACAGATCGGGGAAGTTGCCGGCGACGATCGCGCGGCAGTGGGCGCAGGGGCCGGCCTCGTCGCCGAGGCAGTTGAGGCGCATAGCGAGCTCGCGGACGGCTGCGGACTTGCCGAGACCCGGCGCGCCATGAAATATGGCGCTGCCACCCGCGGCGCCGGCGAAGGTGGCAAGATTGGCAGCGGTGTGCGGGTGAAGGAGGAGTTTCGTCGTCATAACTGGTCTCCCGTGGGACTGGGCGCGGCTTCGGCGGATGATTCTAGGCGGGCAAGCGCGGCGGCGAGGTCCGTGGGCAGTGGGCTGTGGAGTTGGAGCTCCCGGCCCGAGGGAGCGGTAAATTGGAGCCCGGCGGCATGCAGAAATTGCCGTCGCAGGCCGAGGGGCCGCCGCGGGACGCCGTAGGCGGTATCGCCGGCCACAGGGTGCCCCAGAGCGGCAAAGTGAACCCGCAGCTGGTGTGTGCGGCCGGACTGCGGCTGGGCTTCTAGGAGCGCAAATCCTGGAAAGCTGCGCACCAGCCGGTAGCTGGTAGCGGCTTCGCGGCCGCCGCTCACCACGGTCTGCCGCAATGGATGTGCTGGGTGGCGGCCTAACGGCAGCTTGATAGTGGCCTCCTCGTGCGACGGCAGCCCTACTACGAGTAGTTGGTAGGTCTTGTGTATCTGGCGGCGCTTGAAGGCGTCCTGCAGAAAGGCTTTGGCTTCGAGGGTTTTGGCAATAATGAGCAGACCGGATGTATCACGATCGAGCCGGTGCACAATGCCCGGCCGCTCGGCATCGGGATCGGTGGTGCGGGGGCGGGCAAAGTCGGCCACGCTGGCGGCCTGGCCACTGCCGGCGCCGGGATGCACGAGGAGGCCGGCCGGTTTGTCGACTACGAACAGGTCGTCGTCTTCGTAGATGATGGGCAGATCGGGCGCTGAGGGGCGGCCGGTTGGCGCGGAGGTCTCCCCTACCGTGAGTTTGTCCCCCGCCTGCACTGCGTAGCTTGCGCGCTGGGGGCGATCATTTACCAGCACCAACCCGGCTTTCACCAGCCGCTGGATCTGGCTCCGGGGGCGTGTGGTTTGCTGCGCTAAATACACATCGAGCCGCTCGTTGGCGGCTCTGGGGGTGACGGTAAAGGCCTCCAGAGTCATCTGATGAGCTCCGAGGCTCGTGTGAGGTCGCGTTTGGCTCCAAGTATGATGAGCCGGTCGCCGGGGTATATGACCTCCTTGCCGGTAGGTCGCACGCGGCTTGTGCCATCGATGCCGTTGATAGCGATGACGGTGGCTCCGATTTCGCCTTCGGCTAGGGTTTTTCCGAGGCGATGGCCGGCTAGTTGCGAGTGCTCCCCCACTACCATTTCTTCGACTTCGAGCTCGGTAAGGCCGTTTTTGCCCGTCATGACGTCCATGTAGTCGACCACGTTCGGGCGTAACGCCATGGAGGCCATGTGGTAGCCACCGATCTGATATGGCATGGCAACACGATTGGCGCCGGCGTGCTTGAGCTTGATTTCATTCTCGGGGCGGTTGGCGCGGGCCACAATGTAGAGGTTGGGGTTGAGCGAGCGGGCCGCCAGCACCACAAACAGGTTGAGGGAATCTTCGCCCAAGCAGGCTACGAGGCCGGCGGCTTTTTGAATGCCTACCGACGTGAGCACTTCTTCGACCGTGCTATCGAGGGCGAGAGCCATCTGGCCGCGCCCCAACGCATCAGCCACTTTGCCCTCGTCGCGGTCGAGTCCCACAAATGATACGCCTTCGTGCATCATTTCGCCTGCGACTTGCGCGCCGACTCGGCCGAGTCCACACACGATGTAATGGTTTTTTAGTTTTTCGACTTTTGCCTGCACTCTCAACCTGCGTACGTTATCACTAAGGCCCATCATATATTCGGCCAGCCACTTAAGTAAATACGCAACCAGTCCAAGACTCGAGATAATGAGGAGGATTACGAGCAGACGGGACGGGGTATCGGTGAACCCGTAGTGATCGTAATGGGTAAGCAGAATGATAAATGTCTCATAAATAGCTTCACCCACCGACAAGTGAGCGAAGTGCGAAAAACCGAGAGTACCAAGCAATCCGATACTGACGGCGAAAATGATAAGGCCGCGGATGGTCCGCTGATTGTGCTGATTCACTGGAGTAATTATAGCGCTTATGGCTGAGGTACGGAATAACGCTCGGGCGCCGCCGGTTCCTGTCCTTTGTGAGAACAAGAACCGGCGGACGTGGTTAGCCGGATAGGCTAGTTTCCCGGGTGACGACGGGTTGGGAGTGGAGGGTGATGCGGGAGGGATGTGGACCGAAGCCGCGCCTAAACGTGATCAGTCCCTGGGCTTCTAGGCTGGCGATGGCGGCTCGGAATGTAACGGTCGCGACGTGGAGTTTTTTGGCCGTCGCGACCGTACTCATCATCTGCTCCTGGTTCGGCGGGTAGCAGTCTCGCAAGAATTCCAGCACGGCCTGATCGCGCCCACTTTGTGAGCCACGCGGGATCAATGACGGTGGCCGTGGAGGCTTGGCTGGCGGCGGGTTTTCGTCCTGGACCGGAGCCGGTTCGGGTGGGTATTCGGGCAGACGGGCGTCTACTTCGCCTTCGTGGCGGCGACGGGCAACATCTAGCACGTCTCGCCAGCTGCGAACACCGGGGTTTAGCCGCAACACTGCTCGGCGCTCGCGCTCGGTCTTGCCACCCCAGACGCCAAATTCGACGCGGTTGTCGAGAGCATCGGCCAAGCATTCAGTTCGAACCGGACAGCCGAGACAGACCAGCTTGACGCGATTCTGGGCCGCTCCTTGGGCAAACATGGTGTCCGTTTCGGTAGTTTTGCAGGCGGCGCGACGGGGCCACCTTGCATCCCATTTGGTCATAGCTGTCCCACCCCCGTGAGTTGTGAAGGTCACCAAGAATTCATCCAGCGGCAGGGCTGCTAGAAGCAGGATTATTATACCATTAACTGTAGCGCTTAGCTATAAGGTGGAGGGCGCGTGCGGCGAGACGGACGCGAGCACGTCGAGTAGGGCTTGATAGCTGTTTGGCATGGCCTGGAAGCGCACCGGGATGTGCTGCAATTGTTGCAAAAGTTGGGTGTTGTCGACTGGAATGCCGCACAGGGCTTCGATTTCGCTGGCGAATTTTTGCGGGGCGGCAGTGGCCACGATCACATCGGTGGCGGCTGCGGCCGGGTGGGCGTCGCTGGCGGCCCAGGCTACGGCGGTGTGCGGATCGAGAAGATAGTGGTGCTCCGTCCATACCTTTTGGATGGTGGCGATAATTTCGGCATCGGTGATGGTGGCCCCGGTGACGGCGGCGGTGAGCTGGCTATGGTGGTCGCCAAAGACCTGAGCGAGACGCGGGAGGTTGCCCGGGCGGCCCACGTCCATGGCATTGGCGAACGTGGCCTGCACCGGACGAGTGCCGGCCTCGGGCGACTGGAGATAGCGGTGGAGCAGGTTGTTGGCGTTGTTGGCCGCTAAGAATGAGGTGATCGGCGCGCCCATGGCGCGAGCGAGGGTGCCGGCGGTGAGGTTGCCGAGGTTGCCAGAGGGTACCACGAAGCGCAGCGGCCGGTGGAGGCCGCCGGCTGCCAGCGACCCGGTAACGTAGTAGGTTATCTGGGGTAGCAGTCGGCCGATGCTGATGGAGTTGGCCGTGGTGAGGTGGAGCTGGCTAAGTGATGGATCGTTTAGGGCGCGCTTTACCAGGTCTTGGCAGTCGTCGAAGCTGCCTTCTACCTCGAGGCTCGTGATGTTGGCGGCTACTCGGGTGAGTTGTTCGCGTTGGAGCTGGCTAACGCGGCCACGAGGAAATAGCACCACAACATGTGTGTCAGGGATGCCGGCAAATCCCTGGGCGATGGCGCCGCCGGTGTCGCCGCTGGTCGCTACGAGGACGATGCTGGTATGGCCGTTTTCGGCTCCGTAAAAGCCCATAAAGGCGGCCAAGTAGCGAGCGGCGACATCTTTGAAGGCAGCAGTGGGGCCGTGGAACACCTCCAGAACTTCCTTGGGCCCCACCTGTACTACCGGCACCTCGAAGGTGCAGGCTTGGGCGATGATGGAGCGGAGGTTGGCTTCGGCTAGTTCGTCGCCGAGCCAGGCCGAGAGCAACACATAGGCAACTTCGGACGGCGTAGCATCAACTAAGCTCTCGAGCTGCGGGCGCGAGAGCTTAGGGATACGCGTTGGGAAATAGAGACTTCCGTTTTTGGCTAATCCTCGCTCGACGGCCTCCCGAAAGGTGGCGGAGTCGCGGGGGTTACCGAGGGCGTAGAACTTCACTCGACTAGCGCTTGGAGAACTGCGAAGCCTTGCGGGCCTTCTTGAGGCCGGGCTTCATGCGCTCTTTTTCGCGGGGATCGCGGGTGAGGAAGCCGGCTTTCTTGAGGGTGGGGCGCAGGTCTTCGCTCATCACATTGAGGGCGCGGGCGATGGCGAGCTGGGCAGCTTCGGCTTGGCCGCGCTTGCCGCCGCCTTTGACGTGCAGGCTCACGCGGAGCTTTTGCTCCTGGCCGGCCAGCTTGATGGGCTGCTCGACGACGGTTACGAGTGCGTCGTTGTTGAAGTAATCGGCAGCGGTCTTATCGCCGACGACGATTTCGCCCTTGCCGGGGTAGAGCCGTACCGTAGCAATGGCCTCTTTGCGGCGACCACGGGCGTAATGATAGTGGGTAGCGTCAGCCATTAGTTATCTCCAAGTGGTTTAGGGTTCTGGCCCGCGTGCGGGTGTTCGGCGCCGGCGTAGACCTTGAGGCGGCGCAGGCGGTCGTCGGTGAGCTTGTTTTTGGGCAGCATGCCGGTGACGGCTTTTTCGAGGGCCGCGGCCGGGTTGCGGCTAATGAGCTCAGCCAGCGAGGTTTCTTTGATGCCGCCGGGGTAGCCCGAGTGGTGGTAGTATTTTTTGTCGGTCAGTTTGTTGCCGGTGACGGCAATTTGGGCGGCGTTGATGATGACGATGTTGTCGCCGCAGTCGAGGTGGGGGCTAAATTGCACTCTGTGCTTACCCAGCAAATAGGTGGCGACGAGCGTGGCCAGCCGGCCGAGAGTCTTGCCCTGGGCGTCGATGATGTACCAATCGTGGGTGAGTTCGCTAGGTTTGGGTGAGTAGGTTTTAAGCATTGGGGGCCTCATTGGTGGCGGTGGCGGCTACCGCAGTCTTTTTCGTTGCAGCGGCTTTGGTCTTGGCCGGCGCCTTGGTTTTGGCTTTGGCGGGTGCTGCCGAAGCAACCACAGCCGGCTTGATGTCGTCGAGCACCAATTCCAGGCGAGCCATGGGGGCATTGTCGCCCAGGCGGTTGGCGAGCTTGATGATCCGGGTGTACCCGCCGTGACGGCTTTCGAAGGCCGGCGCGAGTTCCTGGATCATTTTTTGGACGGCGTTTTCGGTAAGCAGTTCACGGCGCAACGAGCGGCCGCCGGCCAAAGTGCCTTTTTTGGCATAGGTTACCAGGCGCTCAAAGGCTGGTGCGACTTCTTTGGCCTTGGGCAGTGTGGTGGTAATGGCTTCGTGAAGCGTAAGCGAGGTGAGCTGCCCGCGCACGAGGGCGCGGCGCGGACCGGCCGCGAGCTGCAATTTCCTTCCTGTGTAACTATGGCGGTGCATACTAGGCTACCTTCTCCGCGTCCGAGATGCCGAGTTCGGCAATTTTTTCTTTGACCTCTTCGTAGGCCTTAGAGCCGAAACCTTTGAGCTCGCGCAGTTCGGTGTCGGACAGCTTGAGGAGGTCCTTGACGGACTTAATGTCGTTATTGATGAGCGCGTTGGTGGTGCGCGGCGAGAGATTGATCTCTTCGATGTTGATCTTGGCTGAGCCGGATTCGGCAGTGCCACCGATGATGGTGCCGGTGTCTTCGGCGGAGAAGTTGCCGGCGACCACGCGGAAGTGATCCACGAGGATGTCAGCAGCCTGGCGGATGGCCTCGGCTGGGGTGATGGTGCCGTCGGTCTCGATTTCCATAACGAGGCGGTCGAGGTCGGTCATCTGGCCGACGCGGGTGTTTTCGACGTTGTAGCGCACGCGGACGACCGGTGAGTAGAGCGCGTCGACGGCGATCATGCCGACTTCGAGCTTCTCGGCTTCGCGGTTCTCGACCGGCACGTAGCCGCGGCCCTTTTCGACCTTGATTTCCATACCGAGCTTGGTCTTGTCGGTGTCGAGAGTGGCGATGACCTGGTCGGGGTTAACGATCTCGACGTCGGCGGTGGTCTTGATGTCACCAGCCTTTACCTCGCCTTTGCCGGAGGCGGTGAGCACGAGGAACTGCGGCTCGTCGGAAAATACGCGGAAGCGGAGTTTCTTGAGGTTGAGGATGATCTCGACGACGTCTTCCTTGACGCCTTCGATCGTAGAGAATTCGTGGGCAACGCTGTCGATCTTGACGGCCGTGACGGCGGCGCCACCAAGGCTCGAGAGGATGACGCGGCGCAGACTGTTGCCGAGCGTCATGCCGTAGCCGGAGTGCAGCGGTTCGACCGCGAAGGTGGCCTTGTTGCCGTCTTCGCGTGTGGGCTTGAGCTCAGGGAGCTGAATCGGGTGTAACACTTAATTAGTCCTTCCTTACCTTGAGTAAAATTCGATAATAAGCTGTTCATGGATCTCTTCGGTAATGTCCTCGCGGGCAGGGAGCCCGGTGACTTTTCCGGAGAGTTTTTTGGCATCGAAGCTGAGCCACCGCACCTGGGCGGAAGAACCGCCGAGGTCAGTACCGAGCTGTTTGAAGTAGGCGTTTGCAGCACTCTTGGGCCGCACAGAAAATTCGTCGCCGGGTTTGAGGATGATGGAGGGGATGTCGACGCGGCGGCCGTTGAGCATGAAATGGCCGTGGGTGACGAGCTGACGAGCCGATTGGCGGCTGGGGGCGATGCCGAGGCGGTAGACGGCGTTGTCGAAGCGCTGCTCGAGCAAGGTGAGCATGATGTCGCCGGAGTTACCGGTGCGGCGCTCGGCCTCGTGGACGACTTTGGCAAATTGCTTTTCGAGCAAGCCGTACATGCGTTTGACCATCTGCTTTTGGCGTAGCTGGAGCGAGTACTGGCTGGGCTTGGAGCGGCCAGCGTTGGGACCGTGCTGACCCGGCTTGTAGGGGTGCTTGGTGATGCCCTTGATGGCCTTGGGGTGCAAGGCCACGGCTTCGCGGCGGCTGAGCTTAACGATCGGGGTAAGGTTGCGTGCCATTAGACTCTCCTTGCCTTTCGCGGTCGGCAGCCGCCGTGCGGAATGCCGGTGACGTCCTTAATGCTTGTGACGGCGATGCCCATGGTGGTGAGGGCGCGGATAGCCGACTCGCGGCCACTGCCGACGCCGTTGACGAGCACGTCAACTCGAGTGAGGCCGTAATCTTTGGCGGCAGTTGCGGCGCGCTCGGCGGCGGTTTGCGCAGCGTAGGGCGTGCTTTTGCGACTGCCCTTGAAGCCACTGGAGCCGGAGCTGGCCCACGATAGTGCGTTGCCGCGCTCGTCGGTAAACGTCACGATAGTATTGTTGAACGTGGCCTGTACGTGCATCTGACCAGTAGCAACCGAACGCTTGATCTTGCGCCGGCGGGCAGTGGACGTGGTTTTGGGGGTTGGTTTCGCCATCATCTGAATATTCCTTACGTCTTAGATGCCGCTTTTTTACGACCGGAGCCCATGGTGACCTTGCGGCCGCGCTTGGTGCGGGCGTTGGTCTTGGTGCGCTGACCCCGGACCGGCAGGTTGGCCTTGTGGCGCAAACCGCGGTACGAGTTGATTTCTTTGAGCCGCTTGATGTTGAGACTGATTTCGCGCTGGAGGTCACCTTCGACCCGGTAATTCTTGTCGATGAGCTCACGGAGCTTGGAGATTTCGGGCTCGGTGAGGTCCTTGACTCGCGTGTCGGGGTTGATGCCAGTGGTGGCTAAAATTTTGCGGCTAGTGGTGGGACCAATACCAAAAACGTAGGTGAGGGCGATTTCGACTCGCTTTGCCTCGGGAATGTTGACGCCGGAAATACGTGCCACGTGCTAACCCTGCCTCTGCTTATGACGGGGCTTCACTTCGCAAATCACACGCACCACGCCTTCGCGTTTGATGACTTTGCAGCGGGCGCAGATTGGTTTGACGCTGGCGCGTACTTTCACGGGGGTGTCCTCGTCGTTAATTATTTATGCCGGAACGTGATACGGGCCTTGGTAAGGTCGTACGGTGTCATTTCCAGAGTCAACCGGTCGCCTGGGATGATGCGGATATAGTGCATCCTCATTTTGCCAGATATGTGCGCTAACACAATGTGGCCGTTCTCGAGCTCTACCTTAAAAAGGGCGTTTGGTAGAGACTCAAGGACGGTGCCTTCGAGCTCAATTACTTCCTTTGTGGCTCGCTTGCCGGGGCGTTCCGGCCTTGTGGGTTTCTTCTTGACTGGCATATATGACTACAGTTGTCGATTATAGATAAATCTTAGTGGGTTGTAAAGGCTTTTGTATCTGTTTCGGGGATTTTTGCTCCTGGGTTGGATTTGCGGGCTATCACCCGCAACCAGATAGTGTCGGGTCGGTGGGGGTATGATCCGCTTTCGAGCTGGATTATTTCGAAGTTTGCCGACTTCACAAGCTCGGCCAGGGGGTCGGCTGTCCAATAGTGAAAGTAGCGTTTGGCGCCTAGTTTGTCGGTATTCCAACCCGCACCGCTACCTTGTTTGACCGTAAATGCTAGGATGCCATCGCTGGCGAGGGCCGTGTGGGCTTTGCGGAGCACCTCTGCGAGCTGTTGGGGCGTGAAGTGCAGTACGACAGCATTGGCGTATACGGCGTCGTAGGGACCACCAAAATCATCGGCGAGGGCGTCGAGCCGATGAGCCGCCTGCGCTTGGGCTGCGAGCAGGTCGACGAAGCCGGTGACGGCATCGGTTCGCACGACGCGAAAGCCGTGAGCCTCAATATAATCGGCGTCCCGGCCAAAGGCGGTGCCGAGTTCGAGAATGGTGCCGCCGCGCGCAATATGGCCAAGCACTTGGTCGAGCCACTTCTGAAACGGCCCGTGCACGGTCTGCGGCGTACCTTCGATGTAGGCCTGAAGATTATCTTCGTAAGCCTGGAGCGTGAGGCGGTTGTTGCTCGCGTCGGCCATGTTTGCCCTAATACTGTTCGTAGGAGGTGGTGATAGCCTGGGCTTCGAGTTGTTTGAGAGTCTCGAGAGCTACCGAGACCACGATGAGCAGTCCGGTGCCGCCAAAGGTGAGGACCTGGCTATTGGTGAAGGCTTGGCCGATAAACGGCAGTACCGCGATGAAGCCTAGGCCGAACGCGCCGGCCAGAGTGATGCGGTTGACTACCCGCTTGAGGTAGGTTGCGGTTTGGTTGCCGGGACGGATGCCGGGAATGAAGCCACCTTGTTTTTGGAGGTTTTCGGCAATGTCTTTGGGATTGAAGACCACCGAGGTGTAGAAGTAGGTGAAGGCCACCACGAGCACAAAATACGAGACCGCGTACACGACGCCATTGGGGGAAAACCAGCTATTGAGCGTAGATGCGAATTGGGCTACCCAGTGGGTCTTGGCGCTCGTGAGCACCTGGCCGAGCAAACCGGGGATCGAGAGAAACGCGAGCGCAAAGATGATAGGGATAACGCCGGCCGTGATGACGCGCAGGGGCAGATGGGTGTCGACGCCGGCAAAAATACGGTCACCACGGGTGCGTTTGGCGTACGACACGGGGATGTTGCGTGTGCCCTCATTGAGCAGCACTATGAAGGCAATGATGGCGAGGGTGGCGAGTAAGAACCCGATAACGGTGATGATTTTACCCGCATCGCCGGAAGCCAGGCTAGCGAACTGTCCGGCGCTCGTAGGCAGGCGTGAAACGATACCGCAAAAGATGATGAGCGAGATGCCGTTGCCAATCCCCTTTTCGGTGATTATTTCGCCGATCCACATGAGGAGCATAGTGCCGGCGGTGATGGTCGAGACCATGAGGGCCCATTGCAAAGGGTTGGGATGCCCAATGACGTCGGTGTTGGCCACGCGAATCGAGGTTTGCTGAATGAGAAACACCATGCCAAACGACTGCACCAATGCCAGCGGTAGGGTAAGCAGGCGAGTGTATTGGTTGAGCTTGCGGCGGCCTTGCTCACCCTCTTTGGAGAGTGCCTCAAACTGCGGCACCACCTGCTGAAGGAGCTGCATGATGATCGACGCGTTGATATACGGGCCCACGCCCATCATGATGATCGAGAAATTGGCCAGAGCGCCGCCGGAAAAAACGTCAGCGAAACCGAGGACTTTGTTGGAGTTGAAAATGAATTTGAGAAAATTCGACAGCGCGGCATTGTCCGGCACTGGCACCGGCACGTGCGCCAAGAAGCGGAAGATAATTATGAGACCAAGAACCACCAGCACCCTCCGGCGCAGATCTGGGGAACGGTAGATCTGCTTGAGACTGGATAGGTTCATTATGCCTCGGTGTGCTCCTCAGTGGGCTTAGTGTCGGACTTGGCGGTTGGTTTGCCGTCGTCGGCTGCGGGCTGGGGCCGCGTGGCCTTTTTGGGGGTAGCGACGTATTTGATCAACTCGATGGAGCCACCGGCAGCTTCGATGGCGGCTTTGGCTGTCTGACTGACGGCGGTCACTTTGACCACCAATTTCTTGGTAACTTCGCCGGTTCCGAGCAGCTTGATGCGCTCACCGGCTTTCTTGACGAGGCCCGCGGCGGCAAGCGCTGCACCATCGATCGTCGAGCCCGCCTTGAAGCGGTCGAGCGAGCCGAGGTTTACGGTTTGGTACTCGGTGTGAGAAAGAGCGGTGAAGCCGCGCTTTTTGGGCAGACGCTTGGCGAGGGGGTTCTGGCCACCCTCGAAGCCGATGCGGACACCGCCGCCGGTACGGGCGTTTTGGCCCTTGGTACCGCGACCGGCGGTCTTGCCGTAGCCTGAGCCGATACCGCGACCGACGCGCTTTTTATCCTTGGCGGACTGGAGATTGAGTTCGTGAATCTTCATTGCGGGTCCTTATGCGGCAGTGGCTGCCGGCTCCTTCTTGGTCTTGCTCTGCGTTAGCGGCCGGATTTCGCCTTTGAGGCGAGAAAGGGCCAGGGCGGTGGCATAAGCATTGTTTACTTTATTACTTGAGCCGAGTGATTTGGTCAACAGGTCTCGGATGCCGGCTACTTCCACGACATTGCGGACGGCGCCGCCGGCGATAACGCCGGTACCAGCCGAGGCGGGCTTGAGGAGCACGATAGCGCCGGCAAACCGAACCTGGATTTCGTGCGGGATGGTGCGATCTTTGAGCGGCACGGTGATCATTTGGCTTTTGGCACGAGCGACGGCCTTGGCGATAGAGGTCATAACCTCTGAGCCCTTGCCGACGCCGACGCCGACGCGGCCCTTGCCATCGCCGACCACGACGGTGGCGCGGAAGCGGAAGCGACGACCACCCTTCACGACGCGTGCGACGCGGTCGATGGCTATGACCTTTTCTTCGAATTCTTTGGGCTGTTGTTCGATAGCCATGCTAAAACTCCAATCCAGCGTTACGGGCGGCCTCGGCGAGTGCGTGCAGGCGGCCGTGGTAGATGCGGCCGTTGCGGTCGAACACGACCTGCTTAATCTTCTTGGCCTTGGCGGCGGTGGCAATCTTTTCGCCTACCCATACGGCTTTTTCGGTCATCGTGCCTTTGACATCTTGTCCGACGGTCGTGGCGGCGGCGAGCGTGCGGCCGGTAGTGTCATCGATGAGCTGGGCTTGCACGTGGCTGAGGGTGATCTTGACTGACAGACGCGGGCGCGCGGCCACACCCGATACCCGGGAGCGAACGCGGGCGCGGCGGCGGTTGAGTTTGGCTAGTGTTTGATTAATCATAGTTTTTAACCCTTTGTAGCAGTCTTGCCGGCCTTGCGGCGGATCTGCTCCTCTACGTATTTGATACCCTTGCCCTTGTACGGCTCCGGCTTCTTGAGCGCCCGCAGGTTGGCGGCGACTTGGCCGACTTGCTGCTTGTCGAAGCCACTGAGGGTGATGACGTTCTTCTCGATCTTGGCTTCGACCCCCTGTGGCAGGGTAAACACGACTGGGTGCGAGAATCCGAGGCTGAGATTGATGGTGTTACCGGCGACCGCAGCGCGGAAACCGACGCCGTTGATTTCGAGCGCGCGGGTGAAGCCGCTCGAAACGCCCACCACCATGTTGTCGACGAGCGTGCGCATCAGGCCGTATGAGCGGCCAGTTTCGGCGGTTTCTACGGCTCGGGCGAGCGTGAGCGTGGAGCCGTCTTGCTCGATGGTGATACCGGGGAGCACGGTTAGCTCAAGCGCGCCCTTGGGACCGGTGACTTTGACATGCTGGCCATTGAGCTCGACGTTGACGCCGGCCGGCACGATAATTGGTTTTCGTCCAATTCTACTCATGTTACCACACCCTACAGATTAGTTCGCCGCCCAAGCCCTTCTTGCGAGCGTCTCGGCCGGTCATGACGCCACCTGAGGTGGAGACGATGACGAGGCCGCGCCCGCCGAGAACCAGCGGGATATCTTGAGCGCTCGTGTAGACGCGGCGGCCCGGCTTGGACACGCGAATGAGCGAGGTGATGGTGTCGGGGCTGGCCGGGAGCGTCAGCTCGAGCGACTTGAAGCCACCATCCTCAGCCACTTTGACGTCCTCGAGGAAGCCATTAGCGGCCAAGATCTCGGCGACCTGCGCCTTGAGCTTGGAATACGGCATCACCACCAAGCGCTTGTGCGCCGTGTTGGCGTTGCGGATGCGCGTGAGGAGATCGGAAATTGAATCGTTAAACATAGCTTATCTCCTTACCAACTCGCCTTAGTGACGCCGGGGATTTGCCCGCGCGAAGCGAATTCGCGGAAGCATATCCGGCACAGGGCGAATTTACGGATATAACCGCGCGGACGACCACAAACCTGGCAGCGGTTGACTTTGCGGGTCGAAAACTTCGGTTTGCGCGCAGCTTTTACGACTAGTGCTACTCGTGCCATTATGCGTCCTTCCTAAAGGGAAATCCCATTAACTGTAGTAAACGTTTGCCTTCGGCGGCAGTTTTAGCGCTCGTGACCACATTGATCTGCAATCCGTGCGGAGCGCCGGCTTCTTCGAAGGCGATCTGCGGGAAGATGGTGTGATCGGGCAGTCCGAGGCTGTAATTGCCAAATGGATCGAAGGCGGTGGCCGAAATGCCGCGGAAGTCGCGGATGCGGGGCAACACCACGCTCACGAGCAGGTCCACGAACTCTTCGGCGCGAGCCCCGCGCAGCGTGACGGTGGTACCGACCTTGTTGCCTTCGCGCAGCTTGAAGCTGGCGATGCTCTTGCGGGCGATGGTGGTAACGGGGTGCTGACCGGTGATTTTGGCGAGCGTCTCAGCCGCGGCGTCGAGATGCTTGGCATCACTGACTGCGCGACCCACACCGGCACTCACCACGACCTTCTGGATGCGGGGGACTTGGTGAGGATTGGTGTACTTGAACTCATCTTTGAGTGCCGGTACGGCGGTTTTCTGGTATTTTTCGCTTAATCTATTCATTACTTCTTACCTGCTTTGCTAGGTGATGGGGACTTTTTGGCGGGTTTGGTCTCGGCCTTCTTGGCGGCTTTGTCGTGATTGGCGCTCACCTTGAAGATGCGCTCCTTGGTGCCGTCGGGCTTGATCTGGTAACCAACGCGAGCCGGTTTGCCGGAGGCGGGGTCGAGCACCATGACCTTGGAGGCGTCGATAGGCTTGGTGATGTCCAGGATGCCGCCGCGCGGGAGTTTCTGCGAGGGCTTGGTGTGGCGCTTTACCACGTTGATGTTCTCGACCACAATCTTGTTTTGCGCGGGGAGTACGGCCATAACGGTGCCGGTTTTGCCCTTGTCGCGGCCGGTGATCACGATGACTTTATCGTCTCTACGGAGTTTCATTACAGCACCTCCGGAGCGAGCGAGATAATCTTCATATAGCCACCGTCGCGCAGCTCGCGGGCAATGGGGCCAAAGATGCGGGTGCCGCGGGGCAGGCCGTCTTTGGTGATGAGTACGGCGGCGTTTTCATCGAAGCGAATGCTGGAGCCGTCGGCGCGCTTGGTGTCTTTGACGGTGCGCACGATGACCGCCCGAACTATTTCTTTTTTCTTGACGCCGGCACCGGGCAAGGCCGACTTGACGCTGGCGGTGATGATGTCGCCAACGTGGGCGTAGCGACGGCGTGAGCCACCGAGCACCTTGATGCACAAGATGTCCTTGGCGCCGGAGTTGTCGGCTACTTTGAGTCTGGTTTCTGCCTGAATCATATTAGGCCTCCATCTCCTTGGCCGTCACTTTACGGGCAACTTCCCAGCGCTTGTCTTTCGACAATGGCCGAGTCTCGGTGATCTCCACGAGGTCTCCGGTATGCATTGCGTTCTCGGCGTCGTGAGCCTTGAAGCGAGTGGTTACTTTGTACTTCTTACGGTAGATCGGGTGTTCTTTGACACTGTTTACCGCGACCACGACCGTCTTGTCCATTTTGTCGGAGACAACTGTCCCCCGAAGTGTTCGAATCATGACGCGGCCTCCTCTTTAGCGATCGCGCGTTCGCGGCGAAGCGTGAGCGCACGGGCGATGGTTTTCTTGTGAGCCGCCAGAATTTTGACGCCTTTGACTTCCTTGGTGCGGCTGTCGATGATGGCCTGGGCCAATGCTGCGCGTTCGGAAACGATAAAGTCGTTTAGTTCCTGGTCGGTCTTCTTGGTTATTTCATTCAACTTAATCATGACTGGGTCTCTCCCGGGACTTCACGGACGATAAATCGCGTGGGGATGGGTAATTTGTGAGCGGCTAGACGCATGGCTTCCTTGGCGGTTTCGATGTCGACGCCGTCCATTTCGAACATGATGGCGCCGGTTTTGACCTTGGCGACGTAGTGGTCGACCGAGCCTTTACCCGAACCCATGCGGACTTCGGCTGGCTTCTTGGTGATGGGCGTGTCGGGGAAAATGCGGATCCAGATTTTGCCGCCACGCTTGACGTAGCGGGTCATGGCACGGCGAGCAGCCTCGATCTGGCGGCTCGTGATGCGCTCCGATGCCTCGGCCTTTAGCGCGTAGGTACCAAAAGCGATCTCGGTGCCACGGGTGGCATTGCCACGCATTACGCCCTTCATCTGCTTTCTAAACTTGGTTTTCTTTGGCATTAACATAGCGGTGTCCTAAAACTTCGAACCTTTATATACCCAAACCTTCACGCCAATGACGCCGTAGGTGGTCTTGGCCAGCGCCTGAGCGTAGTCGATGTCGGCGCGTAGGGTGTGGAGCGGAATGCTGCCCTGGCTGACGTTTTCGCGGCGGGCCA
Source organism: Candidatus Saccharimonadia bacterium (assembly GCA_035544015.1). Classification (NCBI taxonomy): domain Bacteria; phylum Candidatus Saccharimonadota; class Candidatus Saccharimonadia; species Candidatus Saccharimonadia bacterium. The sequence goes on along the minus strand of DATKIP010000093.1, from coordinate 164,542 downwards.
TTTCGGCGCCGTTGAGGCGGCCGGCGATGGCGACTTTGGCGCCGAGCGCGCCGCTCTTCATGGCGTTTTCGACGCTCATCTTCATGGCGCGGCGGAAGCTGATGCGGCGCTCGAGCTGGCCGGCGATGTTCTCGGCGACGAGCATGGCGTTGGTTTCGGGCTTCTTGACCTCTTCGATCGAGACTTTCACCGGACCGCCAACGATGGCGGCCAGCAGGGTCTTGAGCTCTTCGGCGCCGCTACCGCCGCGGCCGATGACCACGCCGGGCTTGGAGGTGTGGATGGTAACAACCAACTGGCCGGGCGAGCGCTCGATGTCGACACGGGCCACGCCGGCGCGCTTGTTGAGCTTCTTCGAGATGGCCGCGCGCAACTTGAGGTCCTGGATCAGGAAGGTGGCGTAATCGCGGTCGGCGTACCAGCGTGACTGCCAGTCGTGGTCGACCTGGAGGCGCATGCTGCGGGGATTGATCTTCTGGCCCATTACTTGGCCTCCTCTTTAGCTTCTTTGGCGGTCTCTGCTTTGGCTTTAGGCGCTGCGGGATCAGTCGCCTCTGACCGACGAACGCTACCCTTCTTTTCGGTGGAACCGGTATCAGAACCTACGCCGGCTGGCGAGGCGACTGATCCCTTCGCGCTGCCTGCGTCTACTACCACCGATGCGCCGTCGCTGACGATGACGGTGATGTGGCTGGAGCGCTTGCGGATGGCGCTGGCGCTGCCTTTGGCGCGGGGACGGGAGCGCTTGAGCGTGGGGCCGGGGCCGATAAGGACGGCCTCGATCACCAGGTTGGCGACTTTGGCGTTGTGGTTGTTTTCGGCGTTGGCAATGGCCGAGGCGAGCACCTTGCCCACGGGCGTGGTGGCGCGTTTGTCGGTGTTGGCCAGGATGGCCTGAGCGTCGACGGCGCGACGACCGCGGATGAGGGCGGCCACGAGCCCGGTCTTGCGAGCCGAGGTGCCGACAAATTTAGCTGTAGCTGAGGTTTTCATTATTTACTCTTCGCCAATTTACCGCCGTGGCCGCGGAACTTGCGGGTGGGCGAGAATTCGCCGAGCTTGTGGCCAACCATATTTTCAGATACGAACACGGGTACGTGCATGCGGCCGTTGTGTACGGCGATGGTGTGGCCGACCATCTCGGGAGAAATGGTGGAGGCGCGGGCCCAGGTCTTGAGCACCGACTTATCACCGGCCGGGAGTGCTACAATGCGCCCGAGCAACCGCTGGTCTACGTGGGGTCCTTTTTTGAGTGAACGACTCATCTAGCGTCTCCTACCTTTGCCGCGGCCGCGGATAATCATGGCGTCGGTGGACTTGCGGCGGCGGGTCTTGAGACCCAAAGCCGGCTTGCCCCATGGCGTCTTCTGGCCGTATTTATAAATAGCTGTGGGCTGCGCGCCTTCTCCACCACCGTGGGGGTGATCGACGGGGTTCATGGCCTTACCGCGAACGGCGGGGCGCCAACCGAGGCGGCGGCGGCGGCCGGCTGAGCCGTACTTAATGTTCTGGTGCTGCTCGTTGCCAACGGTGCCGATGGTAGCCTGGCAATTTTCGTTTACGAGACGCACTTCGCCGCTCGGGAGCTTCACCTGGACGAAGCCGGCCTTGGTGGACTCTTTGGATACCAGCGAGGCCTTGGTACCGGCGGAGCGAGCGATCTGGCCGCCCTTGCCGAGGACGAGCTCGATGTTGTAGATCTGGGTGCCAGCGGGAATGCTCTTGAGGGCCAGGCGATTGCCGGCGCGAATGGCGGCCTCTTCGCCCGAAGCGAGCTGGTCGCCAACCTTCATGCCGGCGCCGGCCAGCACGTAGGCTAGCTTGCCGCCTTCGATGCGCACGAGCGCGATGTGGGCCGAACGGTTGGGGTCGTACTCAAGGGCTTCGACTTTGGCCGAGGCTACCGATTTGAAGTTAAAGTCGACGAGGCGGTAGAAACGCTTCATGCCACCACCGCGGTGGCGGACGGTGATTTTGCCTTGATTGTTGCGGCCCGAGCCGGTTTTCTTGGCAACGATGAGCGACTTTTCGGGGCGCTTCCTCGAAAGTCCCTCGGTGTCGGCCGTGGTCATGCCGCGGCGGCCGGGCGTGGTTGGTTTATACAGTTTAATAGCCATTACTTTGCTCCCTCAAATAGGGCGATCGTTTGACCGCTCCGCAGCTTAACCATGGCCTTCTTGACGTCTTTTTGGCGACCAAAGATCTGCTTGTAGCGCTTGAGCTTGCCCTTGGTGATGGCAATGTTCACGTCGACTACATTGACCTTAAACATGGCTTCGACAGCCTTGGCCACCTCGATCTTGTTGGTATCGGACGGCACCTCGAACACGTAAATGCCGCGTTCGGCGAGGTAAATAGCTTTTTCGCTAATCTTGGGGGTAAGCATGAGGTGTGACATTATTTCTCTCCCAGCCAGTCTTTGATCATGTCGAGGGCTTTCTCGGTGATAACAATGGTGTCGACGCTCATGATGTCGAAGACGTTGAGGTACTGGGCCTGAACAACCTTGAGGCCAGCCACGTTGCGCGTGGCGCGCTCGGTGAGGTTGTCTTTGACGCTGACGGCCATCAGGATGCTGCCGGCGAGACCCATTTTGCTCAGGAGCTCGACGGTGGGCTTAACTTTGCCATCGGCGCTTGTGAACGCTTCGATTACCACGATATTGCCGGCCTCGGCGCGCAGGCTGAGAGCTTGGCGAATGGCGGCACGCTTCATGCGCACCGGCAGAGTAATGGTGTGGTTCTCGTTGCCGGTGGGGCCAAACACCACGCCGCCGCCTCGCCAGTTGGGCACACGGATGGAGCCGACGCGGGCCCGGCCCGTGCCTTTTTGCTTCCAGGGCTTCTTGCCACCGCCGGCGACTTGGCCGCGCTTGAGGGTGCTGGCGCCGGCTACGCGGCCGTTGGCCAGATAGGTGCGGTAAGCTTGCGCGACGAGCTCATGGTTGGCCTCGACGCCAAATACGGTCGCGTCGAGCTGGTGGCCAGCCTCGCGGGTAGTGCCCGTCTTCGAGTAAGCGGTTACTTTGTTCATGCGGCACCTCGGATCATTACGAGCCCGCGCTTGGGGCCGGGCACAGCGCCGGAAATGGCCAGTACCCCGAGGGCGGCATCTACCACGACGACCTTGAGACCTTTAACCGTAACGCGCTCGTGGCCCATGTGGCCGGCCATGCGCATGCCCTTGAAGACGTGCTCCGGATAGCCAGAACCAATCGAACCCGGTGCGCGATAGTTGCGCGAACCGTGAGTCTTGGGCCCGCGGCTGAAGTTGTGGCGCTTGATCGTACCGGCAAAGCCTTTGCCCTTTGAAATACCGGTCACCTGCACCGCGTCGCCAGCCTCAAAGGCGGTAACATCGATGGTGGCGCCGACCTCGAGTGCCAGGGCCTCGACCGCGGCGGCCTCGCGAGTCTTGGCGTCGGGGTGGCCGGCCTGGACGTCCTGAATGCGGATTTCACGCAGCTTGTGAGCGTTGCTGCCGGCGGGCTTGAGGTGGCCGGCCTGCGGCTTGGGCTGATGCTTGGCCTCGCCAAAACCAATTTGAACGGCATTGTAGCCGTCCGTTGCTTGGGTTTTCACTTGGGTGACCACGCAGGGACCAGCCTGAATAAGCGTAACGCGTGCGACGTTACCGCTCTCGTCAAAGAGCTGGGTCATACCGAGTTTGGTTCCGAGAAGCGCCTTCATATGAGGTCAAACTATCCTAAAGTTACATAAAATAAGCGCTAGGCAACGATGGTTTCTCCTATCGTGGAGACCTGCCGCTTCCTAGTCTTTGCACGCCCCGCAGGTGGCTGCTGAGGCCAAATACCATGTGACTATAGCGTATCTGAGGCTGTAGTGTCAACAGGTTTAGACGGGTTTTTACGCCGGCGATGCGCTAGGGCCGCCAGCTCCTCCCCCAAAGCGTCGTTCATGAGCACCAGTCCGGTGATGGTGAAGGTGGCAGCTAGGGCATAGGACACCAGCCAGCGGTAGTCTTGGACGAACAGTCGATGCTCGGTGAGCACGGGGATGAGCACGAATACCGCCGATACATTGGTGAGCCACCAACCAATGACGAGGCGCCGCGGTTTGGCTATGGGTACGTGCTTGGAAAGTTTGCGCACGCGCAAGAACTTTCTCGTGACATGCCAGTTCAGATAGAGAATGAGCGGCAATGGTAAGTTACCGCAAATAAAAATCCACATACGTTAGTACTCTAGCGGCTCGCTGCTCATTCGTCAGTATTGACAAAGCACTTATGCTATGGTACTATGCAGTATTCCTATTGGAGAAACGCTTTGAATCAGCATTCTACGCTCAATCAAATTGGTGCATTACTCATTCCGGCCGTTGCTATTACGATCGCGTATCAGTATGTGCCCCAGGATTTAGAGGTGATGCGCGCGGTCTTGTCGGCAGTGCAGCTTGGCTGCATACTGGGAGTCGCGGCGGTAGCCGTGCGATCGTTGCTACGCGAATTTTAGCTTAGCCGAGCCAAAAGCCGAGATATGCGCCGAAGCCGGCCAGCCCGAGAACGGCGGATACGAGCAAAATAGCGTATTCTATCTTGCGATCAATCGAGAAGTGGTCGTGCTGGGCGATAATGATGCCCAAAATTAGTCCAATGGGCACTACGACGAAGCCGTTGACCTTAACCCAAATGAGTCCGAGTACAAAATAAATGAGAATTTTGAGAAAATAAGCGTTGTCGGTTTCGCGACCGCGCGCTTGTTTGGTAGTCTTTGCCATGCGCTCATTAAACCATAAGCATGTTGCGAGTGCAAAGGCTATTTTGTGGTGGCCTGGCGAAACGGCCGCGGGCTTATTATCGCTTACTGTTGATCTGGTGTGAAAAATTTCTGATGCTTGAGCTCATCGGGCAAAAAGCCTTGGTCGGGCTCAAAGCCGGGTTGCCAGCGATAATCTTGACCGTAACCCAAGTCTTTCATGAGCTTGGTAGGAGCGTTGCGCAGATGCAACGGAACCTCGGCGGCCGGGTGCTCCTGGGCCGCGGTAATAGCGGCGGCGATGGCGTCATAGGCCCGGCGGTCTTTGGGAGCAGTGGCCAGCGCGATGGTGGCTTGGCTCAATATGATGCGGCCTTCGGGCAAGCCGATGCGTTCGATGGCTTGAAAGGCGGCTACGGCCAGCGGCAGCGCGGTGTTGTCGGCCACGCCGATGTCTTCGGAGGCAAAAATAACCAGTCGCCGAGCGATAAATTTGGGGTCTTCGCCGCCTTCGAGCATGCGGGCGAGGTAAAACAGTGCGGCATCGGCCGAGCCGCCGCGGAGAGATTTGATGTAGGCCGAGATGAGATTGTAATGATATTCGCCGTTTTTGTCGTATTTGAGGCCAGGTTTTTGCATGGCTTGTTTCACCGATTCCAGCGTGATGCGGCCGCCGGCTAACTCGGCGGCGGTCTCGAGCCCGCCCAGCGCCACCCGCGCGTCGCCGGCGGAGAGCTCGGCCAGCAGGCGGGCGGCATCGGCGTCGAGCGCTTTGCCCGGAAGTTCGCGGGTGGCCCGCTCGATGATGGCCAAAATCTGCTCGGCCGACAGAGGCTCGAGTACCACCACGCGACTACGTGACAGCAGCGGCCCGATGACCTCAAACGACGGGTTTTCGGTGGTGGCGCCGATGAGGATGATGGTGCCGGTTTCGACGTGGGGCAGGAAGGCGTCTTGCTGGGCCTTGTTGAAGCGGTGGATTTCGTCGACGAAGAGCACCGTGGCCTGGCCGAGTTTTTTGCGTTCGGCCGCGCGCTCGATGACCTTTTTGACGTCGGGCAGGCCGCTCGTGACGGCGGAGATTTCCTCGAAGGCAAAATCGCCGCTTGAAGCAATGATGCGCGCGAGCGTGGTCTTGCCGGTGCCGGGCGGCCCCCACAAGATCAGCGAGGTAGGCGTGCCGCGTGTGATCATGGTGCGCAAAAATTGCCCCTCCCCCACCACCTGCGCTTGGCCGATAAATTCGTCGAGTGTGCGCGGCCGCACCCGGTCGGCGAGGGGACGCTTGGTGTTATCGGAGAATAAATTCATATCTCCACTATACCTGGGATGGAACCATGATGCCTTAGAAATTGAGTATACGGGTGCGAACGGGCGAAATAACGCCAAACTGGACGTGCTGGGCTACCGAAGTGGGCCATCGCAGCTTGGTGGTGGTGATGCATTCCTTAGCGAGATTAATGAGATCGTCGTCCGTGGCGGCGGTGAGATCTTGGTCGCCGATGACCTCCGCGACGGCCGCATTGGCGCCGGCGGCCACGAATTGCCCCAGGATTGGCTGCAGATAGAAATCTTGGGCGCTATCCAGGTAATACAGCCCCGGCTCTTCGGTGTGGCGCACGGGATCAATGCCGGCGACGATGATTTCGACGCGGCCGGCCATGCCCGCCAAATGGGGCACGACCTCAAGCACGAGTGCGGCCTGGATGAGCTGTGCCAGGGTGGCGGCGCTGGTGCTGGCGGTGAGCTTGGGTAGCACGGTTTCGACGATGGGTCGCTGCACGGCCGCCAGGTTGCCTGCCAGGAGCAGGATGGCGCGACCGGGGACGTTCATAAACTGACCAAAAGCTAGACTACCGTCCGTCGGTGTGGGGCTATCGCTGGCGGCTATGATGGAATTACGGTTCTTGAGCGCAAGCACGAGCGACATATCCGACGCATCCTCGTTTAAAAGCTAGAACTATAGTAGCGTTAATTTTTGCCGAGCGCGAGGTGGCTATGACCGGGTGGCGTCGATTTCGGCTATAGCGCGCGAAAGAGCGGCATCGAGCTGGCCGTCGAGCAGCCGGGCTTCGGCGATGAGGTGCTCGGCGGTGCGGGCTTCGTCGATTTGTTTGCCTGCGTATTTGGCCTCGTAGGCTAGGGTTTCGAGGTGGGTGGCTTGCTCGAGCCAGTAGTAGGCCGTGGCGATAGTGTTTAGGAGGTGGGCATCTTGCATCACAAACAGCCGGCCCGAAGCTTTGATGGTAGTCCAAAACGACATGAGATATTCGATGCGTGCGTACATGGTGGTACTGCCGCGGCGAGCGTCAAAGAGGGCTTTGTCTTCGACCAATTCGGCCCGGAGTTGCTCGAGAATGTCGCGCTCCATAGCGGGGGTGTTGGCGCTGAGGGCGGCGCTGGGGCGGGTGGTGCCGGACCGCAGCGAGCCAAAAAACAGGCCGATCGGGATGCCAATCATAGCCCCCAGCGCGCCGAGAGCAAGGCCGGAGCCAAGAAAAGCGATGTAACTACCAGCAAGTTGGCTCGTACTGAGACGGCCGGCTAGGTAACCCAGTGGCGCCAAAAGTGCCAACAGGCCGATGAGGCTGCGGAGGCCCAAACGGGGTCCGCGACGGGGGTTGAGAAGGGTGGTATCGGTGGTAGCCATAAGAATTGGTTATTATAGGCATATTTCACCGATTTATCAAGGGCCCTAGCCGAGATGCGAGATGCTTAGGCTGCTGGGTTGCGGCCCGAGAGCGCCAGCAGCCGAGCCTGCAGGTCGGCGTGAGGTGGTGTCTCTACGGCCGGCCCAAACACACCCATAGCGCGGTATTCTTCCCAGTGCGGCGAGAGTTCGTCCCACATGCCCTGGACCAGATCGGCCGGCAGCGTGGTATCGGCGCCGATAAATTTGGCGATATCGTAGGCCCGAAAGCCGCGGAAGCTCGTGATGTGGATGAGATAGTCTCGGGCCGGAAAGTCGCCGTAGCTTAGGTGCACCACCCGCTCGGGCTCGCGGAATCTTTCGACCGCCTTCACGGCGCGGTCAACCACGCGGCTAAAGCTGTCGGCGGGGTCGGTGCCGAGCAGATCGCCGTCGTATTTGGCGCCGACCTGGGCGGCGGTTTTGCCGGCCAGGGTGTCGGGCACCCACGAGTCGTCGTAGGCGTGGTAGTTGATGATTTGGCGCAGCGACGATCCCGGCTGGCGGGTGGTGATTTCGGGCGGCACGATTTGGGTATATTGTTCGGGCTTGATCTGACTGACTACCTGCTCCAAAGCTCGGTCGGCCATCACAAATATTTCTTGCTCGGTGAACTTCATACTGCCTCCTTGGTTGCTTGTACGCCTTGTTCGCGGGCACGGTTGGCCCATTGGTCGGCCAGCTCGTTGCCTGGGTCGTTGTTGTGGCCGCGTACCCAGATGAGCCGGGCCTGGGACGCACGGTACAGCTCGCAGACTTCGCGCACGAGGTCGAGGTTTTTGATGTCGCCGCCTTTCTTTTTCCAGCCGTTGCGCTCCCAATTGAGGGACCATTTGGTGATGACGTTGATCCAGAATTCACTGTCGGTGTGAATGAGGCAGGGGGTGCCGTCGGCGTCGGCGAGCGCGGCAATGAGGGCCCGGCCCTCCATGCGAATGTTGGTGCTAACGGGTTCGGAACCCAACACGTGTGGCTTCATAGAGCGAATAACGGCAAATCCGCCGGCCCCAGGGTTGGGCTCGCAGCTGCCGTCGGTGTAGTAAATGATGGGTGTGGCGGGTGTGGTCATGTGGGTATTTTACACTACCCGCATGCCTCGACTAAAGTGCGTAATGATGGTATAGTCGGTGAGTCCAATCTCGGCCATTCTGGCCAGTTCCCGTCAGCCCGACGCCCAGGAGGCGACCATGGAAGATCCTCTTGCTCTGCAGCCGCGACACCTAGCGCCTTATGCGGCGGGTGGCGAGATCAGCATTTCTCACGGCACTGACGAAGCTATTTCGATGTGCCAGGGAACGATCGTGGACATCACCATCGATGGATCCACGCTCACGGTGACCTTCGGCCAGCTGGCCGTGCCCGACGTGACTCCGCCGCTGCCCCACACGCGCTGGACGCTCATCGAGCCGAGGAAGGTGTCGCTGGAAGTCACGCCGACCATAGGGTCGGCCGGCCCGAGCGGACTGTTCCTCTGGGCCGGCTCCGGCAGCTGGGTCAGATTCTACCTACCGGGGCTGCCCAGCATCGGAGGACGGCTCGACTGGTCGAAGGTTCGGCAGCCCATGAGCCTCGATCTGGCGGTGCGCTACGTCTTCGGCGTGGTCGGCGCCAATGTGGCGGCCGGGCGCGATCCCAATCCGGCGGCGGCCGATCTGTCGCCGGCGATGCTGGCGGCGGTGTTCGGACGGGCTTGGGACGGGGAAGGTTCGAGGCGTCTCGCGTGGCACGAGGCCTTTGCGCGAGCGGTTACGCTTCCGGACGCGCCCGGAGTGGCGCATGACGGCGATTCGGCTGCGTTCACCCTGGCGTTCCGGCTCGACGCGCGGGATGAGCGATCGCTTTACGCGGATGTCCTCGACCCCGGTGGCCGGCCGGTTCGCGGACTCCTGATCACCCCCGGGTCGCCGTACGCCGCCTATGTTCCAGTTCGGGGCTGATCCCCCTGCACCATCGGTGCCCACGCCCCTGCCCTGACTTCGGTCTCGGCGGGGGCGCACTGCGTTTGGGGAGACAAGCGCTCGATAAAACGAGAGACGGCGCTCGAGCGTTCCGGTGGTACCGGAAACTCGAGCGCCGGGCGTCTCACTGGTCGTCCTTGTTGGCCCGGGGATGGACGACCCGGCGAGCGATGGTACGCCAATTTGGGAACTCCGACTGGCGCAGCGCGAGAAAGATGCTTGCTACTGCTTCTCGCACTTCATGCAGTAGCCCTTTGCGATCCGCTGCGCCGACTGCCTCGGCCATGCGGGCATGGGGATTCTTGGGGTTGGCGCGGGCATTGATGCCGAGCTCAGCGCTGATGCGACGAGCGAGATCACGCTCGTTTGGTGCCGTGGCGCTCATGTGCACCCGCCGGCGGCGGATGAGCTCCATTGCCACCAGGATCATGATCCCGACGATCCAGCGCTGAGACTTGGTTGATTCGTCCCACGCCACCAACCGCTTCCAGGTGTCGGCATCGATGCCGAAATTGCCGGCAACTCTGGACCGGACGTCCCCGACGATTTTGCGCTCGGCCGGGTCGAGACTCGAATCGGGCATGGTGGCCACCCTTCGGGCCGGAGTTAATACTCGGACAGTCGCGTATAGCCATCGAAGATGTGGGCGGCTTCATTCTTGAGAGCATCGAACAGTTTTCTGACTGCGATCTCGAAGGCCTCCCGACAGCTCACCTCGGTGCCGAGCGTTGGCTGGGTCTCAAGCGTGATGTCTTCGCCGGCCCAGCACATGAAGCCCGTTTCGACTGTGTACGTCACCCGCAGGAGCTCTTGCTGCAGATCGCGATCGGGCACGATGCGCTCGACGGTGATGTAGAGCGCGGCTGCCGGCGTGTCGCGGCGCAGCGAGCAGACGATGTAGCTGCGGTTAAACGCGAAGTCGAGGCGTACGCCGATGCCCCATGTGGGCTCCTCGCCCTCGCGCACAAACCAGTCGCCTTCGGCGCCGCCGAGCCGCAGCGTTTGAAGCACACTCAGCTCGGCCGAGAGGATTCCGCCGGCGTAGAGCCGCGCCATGGTGTGGTCGATTTCGCCGGCCAGCTTCATGCCGGTGGCGAGATGCGCGACCACGGCTGGGATTCCCTCGGCGACCATTGTGCGTAGACGACCGCTAGACGTAGGCGGTAGGGTAGCTCGTTCGTCGTAGTGCGGGTACATGCCACTCCCCCCTTTTGTGTTTCGGCTACCTCGTGGCCGAATCTTGAACTTTCTGCTAGGTTTAGCCACATTAGCGGACTGAGTGCAAGGGTGTCAAACTGGCGAGCGTGAAAAATAATGGCGGTGCGCCGGCCCCGGGAGATGGTCCCGGGGCCGGTTGGGTGGCGGTCAGCCTCTATGTGTGCCGCCGCTTTGGTCCGGCCTCGGCCTGGTAGTCCATCACGAACGCGGCGAGCAGGCAGGGAATCGTCGGGATGACGAGCCAGCGCACCCAAGGTTGGCTCCATCCGAGCAGGTAGGCAAGGCCGCCGAAGCCGAGCACGAGCTGGGTGATGTACCCGCCGGAGGGCATTAGCGACAAGAGCTCCTTTGCCAGCAGCGTCGTGGCGGCCCCGATGAGCACGGCCGCGGCGATGACGCCGAGCTTCTCCATCGGGCTGGTGCCGGCGTGGTTGAGGAAGGCGTGGATGACGCCGAGCGCCAGGCCGTAAGCGCCGCCCGCAGCGAGGGCGCCCTTGGCACTGAAACGGACCCGCCGGACGGTTTGGATTGGGGACATGTGCGTTATCCTTCCGCTGAGCTGTAATTTGAAGCAGCGTATGTGCGCATTGACAGCTGTCCTAGTGGAGCCGGCCCCGGGACGTCGTCCCGGGGCCGGTTGGGTTGCATGTCCCCGTCAGAGCCCGCACGCGTGCGGACCGCCCGGCCCGGCGAGCAACAACAGGTTCAGGGTGGTGGCCCTGATGGTGAGGCTGGCCAAGGGGCGGCCGGCCACGAAGTACTCGCGGGCGACCATGTAGATCGTGTCTCCGAGCGAGGGGAAGATCGGCGTGATGAGCCGCGAGACCTCGTCGACCCGGAAGCCGAAGGTGTCGGAAACAGTTCGCCGCTCACTAGTGACAGTGTAGAGGATTCCGCCGATCCACTGCGAGTAGTCGGTGAGCGGGTCCGGGGGCGGTTGGGTGTCAGTGGACATTGGCTATCCTGCCTCTCGGCTAGGCGATTGCAACAATAGCTTTATACCACAAGCGCCTGAGCTATAGAGCCCGCATCCGGTTGCCGCGCGGATTGTGCTCCACCTCGGCTAGTCCGAGCGCCTCGAGCAACGGGGGCATGTACATGCCAAATCGGCCGCGCAAGCCCTTCTTGATGCCATACCAGCCGCCTACGGGGTTGGTTTCGGCGCGGCCCCAAGCCTCCACGGTGCCGTCTTTGGCGGGCTTTTGCTCATCGGCGGCGCCGAGTTCCATCCAATCGCCGTGAGCCTTGAGCATGGCGTGCAGATCCTCGACGGCCCGCAACTGGTAGCCGAGCTTCGTGGAGCCCACCACGCACACAATGGCCGCCGGATCGGCCGATTCATCCTCGTACATCTGATACTGCGACGTCCCGGGCGGCGTGGTGAGCTGCCAGGGCGACTCTTTGGTTCCGTTGCCTTTGATTTGTGTGGCCATGGCGAATTCCTCGTGGTTTATATATTATTCTGGCGGCGTGAATAGATCGCTCTTTACTGCTCGATTTTAGGAATGATGATGTCAAGAGGAAGTTCTGATTGAAGAGTTCTCACTGTATCTGACTCACTTGTGAACACTTTAAAGGTGTATTCTCCTGCCCCAACTAATGGGAATGTCTCCATTTGTGTTATTGTCCTCATCCGCCTGTGCTGGGGTAAGGTTTTTATTTTTTGGACTATTTCACCGAGCTTATTCCCGTTGGGACCAACAATTTCTATTCTTAATTCGAAATTAACTTCTTTCCCACGCTCTTTCTGCCAAAGCGATACAATGGTGTGTTTTAGCGGAACGACGGCAGGTAGCTTCGCATCGACGGGAAGCTGAACTGTGAGCTCCTCCATGACGTCGAAAATGCTGAGGTTATTGGTCTGTTGGTCAACTGACGATTGGGTTGCCAAAATTGACCATAGGTGCCTGATCATTTTATTCCTCCGCTTGATGGATAGTAGTTGTTGGCCTCTTCGCGTTGCCTGCTAGGATTAATCGTTACGTCATATGGGCTACGCTCAATTTGCACTAAGAATTTGTATGGCTTATCTATTCTGATCTGCGCCGCCTGCTCTAGATCAATTTTTAGTGCCACCCCTAGCGCCCTAGAAAGCTTCTTAAGACTATTCACTGTGTAGCTAGCATATCCAGGGGTCTCCCACCGATTAATATTGGCCTGGCCTGTGCCAATCATTTCGGCTAAATCACGCTGCGATAAACCTCGGGACGTTCGAAGGTTTTGGATTTTCAGCGCGAGATCAGTGTAGTTTCCTAACTCAATTAGCTCCCGATCAATATCAGAGTCTTCTCGACGCTGATCGTCTATGAAATCATTAAGGCTTCTTGTCATTGTCTGCTCCTTTCACACTCGTCCCGCAAGGCTCGAGCTTTATCTAGTTCGGTTTGCGGAATCCTATCCGTAGTTTTTACGTATCCACTTAGCAACCAAATGCTCTGGTCCTGCCTATACGAGAAAAAGATCCGGGTGATATTTGCTGATCCCGTCCGAAGTTCGAACAAATTATCCTCGAGATTTTTAACCAATGGGGGGCCGTGTCTTTCTGAATCTTCTAGTTTTTTGAGATTTGCTAGGGTATGTTTTGCTAACTTAGGTTGTTTCCTCCAAAGCTTGCTTAGAAAATCCTCAGCGGGCCGCTTGCCGTTCGGAGCCTCATAAAATTTTACTTCGTACTTCATGTTTGGCTCCGAAACACCTTGATGATATCAAAAAAGATATCAAGCAGTCAACACCCCTAAACCAAAAACCCCGCCGGAGCGGGGCTGTTGGAGCGGGCGTTAGTTACATTTTGATTTCGATGTCGACGCCGGCGGGGAGGTTGAGGTTCATGAGGGCGTCGATGGTCTTGGGGGTGGGCTCGGTGATGTCGATGAGGCGCTTGTGGGTGCGCATTTCGAATTGCTCGCGGGCATCTTTGAAGATGTGGGGCGAGCGGAGGACGGTCATGGAGTTTTTTTCGGTCGGCAGCGGGATGGGGCCGGCGACGGTGGCGCCGGTACGGGTGGCGGTGTCGATGATTTGTTTGGCGGACTGGTCGATCACTTTGGAATCGTACGCCTTGAGGCGAATGCGAATGCGCTGCTTATCGGGGGCTTTGACTTCGGCTGTGGCCATGGGTAGGTGCTATCTTTCGATCAATTAATAGTAAATACACTCTCACGTGTTTGGCTTTGATTTAAGCATGGCTCAGGCGGTTTTGTCAATCTGTGCCTAAACGCCATGAAGCCCCGAGGGGCTTCATGCTCCTCAGGGCATCGGGTTGGTCGGGATGATGTGGGCGCGGCGTGTGTGCGGCAGCGGATGGGTGCTCGGCTGGCAGAAGGTGATTTCGAGATAATCACCGACGCCCCGGAGCCGATGGGGCGACAACAGGCGGGGCGGAGGCGCCGGTCGTCGAACAGGACGGCATCGCCGGGCTCGAAAACCTGTCGGTGGACGGTCTGACCATTGGCTCCGACGAGTTCGACGCAAGCGCCGAAGCCGCCGAAGCCAATGTAGACGAGGGCTGTGAGGCTGCGCCGGTGTGGCCCCGGGTCTGCGTACTCGACCACACCGCGCGTCCGTATTAGGCGCAGATCCAGGGTTCCGGGCGGCTGCCACATCGGCGTAGCCGTGAGAATCAGCGTAATGATCCAGGCGGGGGAGCCGGGCAGCGTCAGGAAGAACAGGCGGCGCCCCCGTCGGTTCTGGTCCGGCTCGGCTTCGCCACCGACATCGACTACTTCCCTTCCGCCGGATAGCGGCCACGCCTGAAGAGTGCCCCAGGCATAATCGGTCATGGACGGGAAATGCATTGAATCGGTCGGAATGTCGTTGAGCAACGATGTACCGGCGAATTTCCAAAACTCCGTAACGCAGCTCATTCCGGAGAATGCGAGGTAGCCGTCGCGCGGGAGCGCCTGGATCGGGAGCTCGGTCATGGGTCTCTCACCTCATCTGTGGGCGGGACGAACTTTATGAAAATATAACTTTCTTGATGTTTTGTCAATTACCCGTGGTACCTGAGTCTCGAAACCCCCTAAATCTTCCTCGCTCTCACTGAGTCCATTAGAACGGATAGGCAAAAAATGACAAAAATTGTCAAAAATCACCGAGTCACTCGAAATAAGGCTGGGGTTTTGAGATTCAGGTTTGGTTGGGTTGATTTTTTGGCTCTTTGTGGGTATAGTTGGTCTTCCATCTTTCGCACAGAAATGGAGATCATCGACATGGGTGAGATATCGGACCCGACAGAAACGACCAGTAAACGCCATGCGCTGGCGGTAATCCTGGGCGTGATCGTCGCGGGCCTCATGGCATTCGGCGCCGTCATGGTGCCGCATGTCCCGTGGATACTGGCGCTGATCCTGCTCGCGCTGACCGCGGTACTGATGGGGCTGCTCGCAGGAGAGAGCTACCTGCGGCTCCGCGCGGGTGACTGGGGCCTGTGGGTGGTGGCTGGCTCATTCGTGGTACTAGGGCTGGCCATTGCGGTCTCCATGCTGATCCTGAACGCGGCCAACGTCGCCTGACTCGAAGGAGCACCATGACCCAGAACGCCGACGCGGCCGGGGCGATCCCCCAGCCGAAGGCGAACTCGCTGACATGGCCGGAACTCATCGGGCTCATCGGCTACCTCGGGCTCGTGGCGGTCGCCGCCTGGAATGCCCGGCAGGGCGCCGCCATTCACACCGCCTACGCCCCGGACGCCGCGTTCTTCGCCTGCCTGCTGGCACTCGCCGGGGCGGCTTTGTGCGGCTGGAAGGTGCTTCAGGAGTTCCGAGTGGGGCGCTACCGCGCCTTGCTGATCTGGCAGGCGCCGTACGCCATCGTATGTCTCGGGCTTGGCCTGCTCGCCCTCTGATCCCGCACGGTGCGAAGGTGGAACTCGGCCCCGGGGAAACCCGGGACCGAGACCACGGCAATTATCCTCCACTCCCCTGTTCTGGGGGCTTTTTTGTGCCTAAACGCGCTGAAGCCCCAAGGGGCCTCAGGCTCCTCGGGGCTAGATGATGTAGTCGTTGAACGCTTGCCGGTGGCGCTGAGCCAGGACGAGCACGGGCGCCGTGAGCAGGACGGATTCGATGCCCAGACGGGGGCAGTAGTGCTGAATATCACCCTCTGATCCGATCGTGTAGAAGACGTAGTCGCGCCGGATGAGGGTGGGTAGCACAGCGGCCATCATGGCCACGCTGTAATTGCCGGGCGGCAGAATGAGCGCGCCTTCGCTCCGGAGCAAGCCGAACACTCCGGCCAGCACGCTGCCCTCGAAGAGCTCATGGCTATCCATGATGCCACCGTTGCAGTTGAGCTGGATAGCTCGGGCGAGCGGCGAGCCCGGGATCGGATGCCACGCTCGAGACAGGTACAAGCTGAGCGGACTGTTGGCGTCCGACGGCATTTCATCCGGGTCCCAGAACAGGCTGTGGGCGGCGCTCATGCTGTAGACGAGTTGGTGGCCGGCCGCCGTGGCCAGCACCGAGCCGATCACGGAGCATGAGCTCGCGCCTGGTTCGCCCCAGTACTCCAGGAAGCTGATAGCAGAGCAGGGCACGCCGTCGAGCAGCCCATAGGGGATCATGGCGACGGCGGAGCACGGGGCGCCTAGAAGCTCGTGTTCGGGGCTTAGCAGTCCCGGCTGCGGCGAGGGGAATTGCGTGGCCAGCGACGCGAGGTAGAACAGGTGCACGTCGTGCTGCGACGCTTCGGGCTCCTTGGGGGAACCGATGGCCAGCGCATGCTGAAGCCAGCCCCGCATGGACCCGGCGAGCTCAATGGCTCCCGGAGGTTCTGTCCGTGGGTTGGTTCCGAGGTGCTGATGTGGGTGCGGGCAGCGGAGACGTACGGTAGCTGCACTTGATGGCTGCATGACTATCTCCTCCCGGAGGCGGGGCGCGACGAAACGGGTTGTGAGGTGCGTTCACCTGAGCGGAGTGTATCAGAATTGGCTAGTTGAAGCGATTATTTGACCAGTCCGGCCACGAGATTGATGGTAGTAGCGATGATAACGGTGCCCAGCAGGAAGCCCAATAGCGCGTGTTTGAGCGCAGTGGCGCGGAAAGCCCGGGTGGTGAGGGTGGTATCCGAAACCTGGTACGTCATGCCGATGGTAAACGCCAGGTAGGCAAAATCAACATATTGTGGCTTCTGACCGCCAAAATCTACCCCACCTTCGGGCTGGGAATAGTAGAGCTCGGCGTAACGCAGAGCGTACACGGTATGCACCATCAGCCAAGACGCGATCACGCTCAGCATACCGAGCGCCGTGAGTGCTAGTTTGGTGGACTGCCCGGAGCTGGCCGAGCCCGCCAGCAGCACCGCGACGGCTCCAAGGCTCGCGACGCTGGCACCGATGAGAATGAGATCGGACGCCACGCGCGAGGGATCTTCGCGGGTGGCGTGCTTTTTGACGAGCGCTGCGTCGTATTTGGTAATCTTGAGCCAGGTAGCCGCTACATAGGCAAACGCGAGCGTATCCCAGGCTACGAGGGGCGCGATTTTCCATGAGGCCAGCGTGCCGGCGAGCAGGCCGGCAGCGAGGCCGGCGGCGGCTAGCAGACCGAGTTTGACCGAGGCTTTTTGGACCGAGGCTTCGGCGGTAAGCTTAACCTTCATGGATTGATTGTACACCACAAAAAAGCGGACCCGAAGGCCCGCTTTTTGCGGTCGTTTGCGGTGGGCAAACTTACTTGATGATCTTGATCACCACGCCGGCGCCGACGGTACGGCCACCTTCGCGGATAGCGAAGCGCAGACCTTCTTCCATGGCGATGGGCGAGATGAGCTCAACCTTCATCTTGACGTTGTCGCCCGGCATGACCATCTCGACGCCCTCAGGCAGCGTGACGTCGCCGGTGACATCGGTGGTGCGGATGTAGAACTGCGGCTTGTAGTGCTTGAAGAACGGGGTGTGGCGGCCGCCTTCGTCCTTGCTCAGCACGTAGACCTCGGCGTCGAACTCGGTGTGAGGCGTGACGGTGCCGGGCTTGGCCAATACCTGGCCGCGCTCGATGTCGGTGCGCTCAATGCCGCGGAGCAGGGCTCCGACGTTGTCGCCGGCCTGGGCGTCGGGCAGCAGTTTCTTGAACATCTCGACGCCGGTGACGACGGTCTTCTTGGTGGGGCGAATACCCACGATTTCGACTTCGTCGTTGATCGCGATTTTACCCTGCTCGATACGGCCGGTGGCGACGGTGCCGCGACCCTTGATCGAGAAGACGTCTTCGATTGGCATCAGGAACGGCTTGTCGACTTCGCGCTTGGGCTCGGGGATGAAGTCGTCCATGGCGGCAACGAGGTCCAGAACGGCCTTCTCGTTGTCGGCGTCGCCTTCGAGGGCTTTGAGGGCGCTGCCCTTGATGATGGGGGCATTCTCATCGAAGTCGTATTTGGCGAGCAACTCGCGGATTTCCATCTCGACGAGTTCGGCCAGCTCGGGATCGGCCATGTCCATCTTGTTCATGAAGACCAAGATGCTCGGCACGCCCACCTGCTTGGCGAGCAGGATGTGCTCACGGGTCTGAGGCATGGGGCCGTCGGCGGCGGAAACCACCAGCACGGCGCCGTCGATCTGGGCGGCACCCGTGATCATGTTCTTGACGTAGTCGGCGTGGCCCGGCATGTCGACGTGAGCGTAGTGACGCTTGTCGGACTCGTACTCCTGGTGCGAGGTAGCAATGGTGATACCACGCTGGCGCTCTTCGGGAGCGTTGTCGATTTCGTCGTACTTAACGGGCTTGTTGATCGAGCTGGGCTTGTGCTTAGCCAGCACGGCGGTGATGGCAGCCGTGAGGGTAGTTTTGCCGTGGTCGACGTGCCCCATGGTACCTACGTTGACGTGCGGCTTGTCGCGCTTGAATGTTTCGGCCATTCTTTAACTCTCCTTAATATGTTCCACTACAGATTGATAATGTGGCTTTTGCTAGCCCCTAGCGGACTGCCAATCGGCGGCCGCATCAGCGATCTACAGTGGAATCGATTTATTACTTTGTGAACATAAAAAATTTTGCCCACTTGGGACCCAATCATTATAGACAAGCCAGGCCGATCTTGTAAAGAGGTGCGGGCTCAAGTCGGACGGTTTATTTGATATGCCCCAGGTGCAGGCCGGCCAACATAACGGCAGAAATGGTTTGGGCGTCGGTGATTTCGCCCTTGGAGAGCATTTTTTTGAGTTCCGGCCAGCTCACCCAACGCTTGGCGGTGATGGTGTCGTCGGTGGCGCCGACAGGTTCCCGGACTTGATGTAGGCCGGTGGCGATGAAGATGATGTTGCGCTCGGCCGCGAAGCCGTTGAAGGGGTAGGTTTGCACCGGCAGGCGTTCCCATTTGTCGGCGTGGAGGCCGGCCTCTTCGGCGAGCTCCCGCTTGGCGGCGTCGGTGTCGTCTTCGCCGTCGGTGTTGCCGGCCGGGATTTCCCACGACGGCGCGCCGGTGGTGTAGCGCTCCTGCTCTACCAGGCAGACGCGGTCTTGATCGCCGAGCGCTACGATGAACACGGCCGGCGGCGTTTCGATCCAGCCATACACGGTGGCGCGGCCGTCGGGAGCGATTACTTCGTCTTCGTGGACGCTCATGTAATTGTTTTGGTACACGATTTTGCCGGACAGGCGTTGCCATTTGCTCATGATGAGGCGGTCCCGTTAGTGCTTCTATCATGCCATAGATTGGCGCCGGGCGCTCGGCGCCGCGAATTGCTTTTTGCGCTCCAATATCGCATAATCGTTACCGTCCTGAACCGATGCGAGACCCCCGGAGGGAAATCGTGAAACTGAAAGTACCACGAATAGTAAGGGTTACATTGGGGCTGGTTGCCGCGGCCGGCGTGGTTACCGTCGCCAAAGGTGGCCTCAACCACAGTGGTGCGGATTGCGCGCCCATTGCGCCGCGGCCGAATTCTGCTGCGGCCACCGTGGGCTTCCAGCACTGCAATCAGTCACTCGAGGAGATCGGGGTCGCCTACGACACGCATTACCCCAAGCAGGGGAATCGGGGCTTGTACAAGAGCTGTGCGTCTGACACCAAGAAGCCCACGCTGAACTTCCAGACCCCCTACTGCTTCCCGCGGATCACGGCGGCGCGCTCGGTCTTTGCGGCGGCGCCGCCGGCGGAGATCGGATCGAAGTCCAATCCGCCCATCTTCGTGCAGCGAGTGAAGAGTGTCGACTGGGTATTCGTGCCTGCGACCGGCTCGTTGATTGCTTCGCCCACGGCCAAGCGGGAGCGAGCTGCGGGACAGCTGACGGTGTTGCGGTCAGTCGGCGCAAAGTGGGTGCGTCAGCCGGGCGGTCTGGATGAGGCTCGCGACGGCATAGCCGCCGACCAGCTCGTCACACTGGTGACCACCTTCGATGACTTCCTGGTCCGCGCGGGCAGCTGATCGCCAGGACCGTCCGTGGTGGCCCTCGCCGGCAATGACGCCGGGGAGGGCCACTGCCCGACCCAAGTTCTCAAGCATTGGTTTGAGGCTTTGGGTGGGATAGAAGTGGTGTTTTGGCTCATTGCTTGGCACGAGCCTTGGTTGCATAATTTTATCGTCCGCAAACGTTCGAGTCTCGGAGGAGAGCATGGCGAGAGAGACTTTTGTTGGGCGGCTTCTCAGCTCCGCGGGAGGGCTTGCATTAGCGGCCCTTGCTGCCACAGGCCTGACCATCCTGCTTTTGCCCGCGGGTCTGTGCGGCCGCACGCTGCACGGGGCTCCGGCGCAGGAGCACGTCGCCGATGCGGGTACGCTCAGCTGCAACAAGGCGCTGCGGGAGCTGAAGCCGGTCTACCTGAATCACAAACCGGCGACCACCATTCTCGGCGTGGCCGGAAGCTGCGCCGCCGACCACACTGCCAAGGGCTGGCGGTTTGTCAGCGGCACCCTGTACTGTTTCCCCCGCCTGGGTGACTATCCAACGGTATACGCGGCAATGCCCGCGTCTGCCAACGGCAAAACCAACCCGGCGTCGCAGCCGCTTTTTTTCATCGAGGAGGTCGGTGATTACTTCTGGGTATTCCAGGCAGACGGGCTGCTATTCCGGATACCGGTGGGGGCCAGCATCCTGACGAGCGATAATGTGGCGTCGTGGCGCCCCGGCAAGGCTGGATGGGAGGTGGTGCCCAGACCGAGCTTTACCGATCTGGCCGGCCTCCTCAATGACTTTCATGACTTTCTAGACCGGGCGGCCGGATAACCGCAGGGAGCCGCTCGTAGTGGCCCTCGCCGGCAATAACGCCGGGGAGGGCCACTGCCCGACCCAAGTTCTCAAACGCGGTTTGAGCCTTTGGGTGGGTACAGGAGTATTTTTAAGACAGTGAGCAGCTCGGCAAATTCGGCGCGGTTGAGATATTCCTCGGCACTGTGGGGATGGTAATAGGCGGCGCCAAGCATGATGGTGTCGAGGCCGCGAGCGGCCAGAATATTCCCGTCGAAACAGCCATAGGTGGGCTCAAGATGGGGCTGAAGGCCGGCGGTGGCGAGAGCCTGTTCGACGATTGTGATTAGTTCGCCGTCTTGATTGAGCTCGTAGGCCGGGGAATCTTTCACGAACGCTAGCTGCGCTTCTACGCCGTGTTGGGCGGCCGTGGCGCGGAATAATCGCTCGCCTTCGGCCGCCGCGGCCGTGATTTTGGCCGTGTCGTAACTGCGCAACTCGGCTTGGAGGGTGGCGTGGCCGGGGACTTTGTTGCGCGCGTCGCCGAATTGCATGACGCCGATGTTGCAGGTAACGCCGGACGCGTATTCACCCTGGCGGAGCTGGGCGGCCGCGGCGATGAGGGCGGCGCCGGCGTTTTTGCCCTCTTGCCACTCGGCGGGGTGCGCGGCGCGGCCGCGGTACTCGACGTCGATCTTGAAGTAAGCGGGGCTGCGCGTGATGACACGGTTGACGCGGCCGGTCCAATCGAGCACCACGGCCTGTTTGGCGCTTACGAGAGCCATGTCGAGGCCCACGGCGCCTACGCAGCCGGCTTCCTCGCCCACGGTAAACACGAGCTCAATCGTACGGGCGGGACGCGCTGAGGTGGCGCCGTCGGCCAGCTCGAGCATGGCGGCTACGGCGGCTTTGTCGTCGGCGCCGAGCAGGCCGTGGCCGTCGGTTTTGATGACGCCCTCCGCCACCACCACCTGGCGGCCGGCCAGCGGCGCGGCGATGTCGGTGTGGCCGACCAGCGCGATTGCCGGGCCGCCCGCCGCGCCGGCGATTTGCGCCACAATGTTGCCGGCGGCGTCTTGGCGGAAAGGTACGCCGGCCGCATCGAGGCGGCGCTTAATGTAGACAAGTACCTGGTCTTCGTGGGGATGTACTTCATCGATGGCAACGAGGTCGAGAAAGGTTTGTTCGAGCTTGGTAACGGTTGGCATCTTTCGATTGTAGCAGAGGGTGGCGCCGGAGAGCGGTCTTGTTGATTTGCTTATGGTTTTAATGCTATAAGGTTTAGGTCCGTACGATCCGAGTTCCCGAGAGGATGCCATGAGCACGAGGAACCCCCGCCGCGGAAGGCTGGGACTGTCGGCGAGCGCGCTCCTGCTGGCGGGCTGTGCTGCTATCGGTAACGGCGGCAGTGTTGTCACGCCGAGCGCTACCCCAACGCCGCCGCCCATCAAGCAGGCGGCCTGTGGAGCGCAGACCCGCAGCGCGATCGAAGGCCAGCACCTCACGCTGATGATGGCCAAGCTGTGCGGCCGGCCGCTCCGCAACCTGCATCCGGTGTATAATCCGGTGCAGCGACCAGGCACCCCGCGCGGTCTGTCGGCCCACAACTGTCCCACCGTCAACGTGAAGGGCACATGGAAGCCGGCACTTCCCACTGACCAGCCGTACTGCTTTGCCCGCATCGGCGGCGTACCGGGCTTTGTGTATGCGGCCATGTTCGTCAATACCGGTGGCGACCTCGATGATGCGGCGGTGCCGGAATTTTTCGCTGAGCTCGCGCCCGGGGCCGGAGGCGGGATGTTCCTGTGGCTGTATCCACGCCGGACGGGCGTGGTGCTGCAGGTATCTGTGCCCAGCTCACCACTGCTCGACCGGGACGCACGGCGCGCGGAGATTCATGTTTGGCTGCCTACCTCACAGGGGTGGGTGCGATCAAACACGACGCCGGAATTCACCGACTCGAGGAGTCTGACAACAGACGATGTCAACACCGTTCGGCGCGCCTTTCGGGCTTTCTTGACGGTGCTGGGCCGCCAGTAGGTAGCGCCAAACTACCGAGACTGGCCGGCGATGGCCCTGACTTTTGGAGGTGGGGCTATCGCCCTAACCTGGATTTATAAGCAAAAACGCGATCTAGCTTAGGCTAAATCGCGCGGGTCCAAGGCGGTTTTGCCCTCGGACCCCCTCTTTGGGTGATGCCGCTGCTCACTGCGGCTTGAGAGCGTTGATGAGCAGGATGTAGGGGCCGCCTTCCTTGAACGCATCGCAGAAGTGGCCGTCGGCGTACACCGGCGTCCAGTAGGGATGGCTGGGGTTGTCATTGGGCCGGAGCAGCATCCGGCAGGTGCTGGGCGCCCGGGTCGGGTGCTCGATGGTTTCCACCTTCCCGCGCTCATATCGGTGCTCGGGTGGAGTATGTGCCACCGCGAAGCCTATACCGATCGCCAATGCGACTCCGGCTACGACTGCTCTAAGCTTCATTGCCCCTCCCGGGGTGTGGTAGAGGATGCTCTTACGGATGGGTCGGGACGATCTGGTCGTCAAGGTGCAGGGCGTAATTTTGCCCAAGGTAGAACCGATCGCAGACGTCCCGCGGGTACACGATCGTCCGGTGACGGCTGCCGTGATCGGGTTCCACCACCATTTGGCAGGTGGTGGGCGTGGGGTGTTCGATCGTGACGACGGTGCCGGTTTCTTTGGTGACGTGCTGCAGGCCTGTGAGCACAAATACGAACGTTGGCGGCACTAAGATTATGGCCGTTACTACTCTTCGTACTAGCATGGTCGCCCCCGCGAACGCGCTGTGGACTGGACGCGGTCATTATACAGCAAAAACGCGATCTAGCTGTCGCTAAATCGCGGGTGGGCCCTGGGTTCGTGCCCAGGGCCCCGTCTTTTGGGATGAGACCGGTGGCTTACGTGCCCTCTATCCGTTCAGACGTGTGGAATATGGTGAAGTTCCATCCGGTTTTCAGCTTATAGTGCGAACCGACGCGGAGGGACTGACACGTTCCACCGCTGAGGACATCGGTCCAATGGTGCGGCTTCTCGCCGGTGGGCGCCAGCTCAAACCGGCAGGTACTCGGCTTGGGATGTTCGGCGACGACGACTGTTCCGTGCTCGTACGTCCGGGGTATGAGCGGCATGGTTCCTATCGTGGACGGCAGGATGAATTGCAGGGTCAAGAATGCCGCGATGCCGATCCCAAACTTGACCCAGATTCCCGCCTTTGCTCTCGAGCTATCCCTGCTCATAGGTGCGCGTCCAGGTGCGCGTCTGTGGCCGGGACGCTGTCTGTCTTCACGGTAATTGCGGCGATTCCTTCCTCCGGGATGTTCTTGCAGGTTTGTTTGTCCTGTACCAGCGGCACGCTGGGGAAGTCCTTGGCGGCGGCGGGAGTGAGGCCACGGTAGGTGATGGTGCAATAGGTGTCCGAGGTGCCCTTGTACTGATCGAATTCCTCCACCTTCATGAGGCGGGCGACGACTCGGTAGTACACGGCCAACTGGTGGTCGGTCGAAATTTCATAGTTGTCCGGAAAAACGCGGGAGCCCCGGATGGCTGCGGACGGGCGGCACAGCTTGCGAGCGGCGACGCCGGTGAAGTTCTGCCAGCCGAGCTGGGTATCGTCGTTCGGCGCGACCAGCTCAAAGCTGCAGCCGTTCGGGATAACCTTGACGGCAAGGATATTCCCACTGCCGGTCACGAGCTGGAGGGCGTGGGGAGAGACGGCCGTGTTGGGGGGACCCTGCGTGACCGCGTTGCTGAGCACGATCACCGACATTCCCGCGAACGCGGCCACACTCACCCAGTGTACGAGTTTCTTCACCGTTGGCCCGCCCGGGGTGGGCGGGGAAGTTCGGGACTCATGACTGGTCTCCTTCTCGCACTGGAGCGGACAGGTGCGTGCTGTTATGGCACGCCGCCTTTTATATCACATTGGGGCGAACTTAAAAAGGCCCTGGCGGGCCTTTTTAAGGAAATTGTGGGTGAGGCTTAGTTGCCGGCAGCTTTGGCGGCGGCGCGCTTGCCAACAATTTCCTCGGCGACATTACGCGGAACTTCCTCGTAGTGGTCGAATTCCATAGTGTTGGAGCCGCGGCCTTGGGTCATGGAGCGCAGCGTGGTGGTATAGCCAAACATTTCGGCTAGCGGCACCTGGGCATCGATCACCTTGGCGCCGGAGCGGTCTTCCATTTTTTCAATGCGGCCGCGCTTGGAGTTGAGGTCGCCGATGACGTCGCCCATGAACTCCTCGGCTACGATGACTTCGACCTTCATGATGGGTTCGAGGATAATCGGCTCGGCCTGACGGGCGGCGGCTTGGAAGCCCATGGAGCCGGCGATTTTGAACGCCATTTCGTTGGAGTCGACTTCGTGGAACGAGCCGTCGTAGAGCCTTACTTTCACATCGACCATGGGGAAGCCGGCGACGATACCATTTTTAATGGCCTCTTTTACGCCCTCTTCGGTCGGCTTAATGAATTCGCGCGGAACGGAGCCACCCACGATGCCGTTTTCCCAGATGTAGCCTTCGCCGACTTCGGTCGGCGAGACTTCGAGCCAAACGTCACCATACATACCACGGCCACCACTTTGGCGGGCAAATTTGCCTTGGGCCTTGGCGGTTTTCTTGATGGTTTCGCGGTAGGCGACCTGCGGACGGCCGACGTTGGCCTCCACTTTGAATTCGCGCTTCATGCGGTCGACGAGAATGTCGAGGTGCAGCTCGCCCATGCCTTCGAGAATGGTTTGAGCGGTTTCTTCATCGGTGTGAACGCGGAAGGTGGGGTCTTCCTCGGCCAAACGCTGGAGGGCGTTGCCCATTTTTTCTTGGTCGGCTTTGGTTTTGGGCTCGACCGCGATGGAGATAACGGGCTCGGGGAAGGTGATGCTTTCGAGAATGACCGGCTTGTCGAGGTCGGAAATGGTGTTGCCGGTAGTGGTGTTTTTGAGGCCCACGGCGGCGGCAATTTCGCCGGCGTAGACTTCCTGGACTTCTTCGCGGGAGTTGGCGTGCATCTGGACGAGGCGGCCGACGCGCTCTTTGTCGCCGGTGGAGGCGTTGAGGATGTACGAGCCGGACTTGAGCACGCCGGAGTAGACGCGGAAGAAGGCGAGCTTGCCGATGAACGGGTCGGTGGCGATCTTGAAGGCTAGGCCAGCAAAGGGTTCCGAGTCCGAGGGTTTGCGCTCGATCTCTTCGCCGGTCTTGGGATCGGTGCCCCAAACAGAGCCGATGTCGAGCGGGGTGGGGAGGTAGTCGACGACGGCGTCGAGGAGCTTTTCGACCATCACACCGCGGCCATCGCCACCGGAGACGGCGAAGAAGCTGCCGGAAAGTACGCTCTTGCGAATGCAGGATTTAAGTTCGTCGTTGCTGAGCTCGTGACCTTCGAGGTATTTTTCCATGATGGTATCGTCGGCTTCCACGGCCGCTTCGATGAGGTGTCGGCGGTAGTTTTTGGCTTTTTCAAGCATATCTTCCGGAATTTCGCCAACGACCAGCTCGTGATCTTTGTAGTCTTTGTAGGTGTAGGCCTTCATTTCGACCAGGTCGACGATGCCGTTGATGGATTGCTCGAAACCAATGGGCAGATGGATGGCGTAGGCGCGCTTATTGAGGCGCTCGTGGATACTTTCGAGGCTTTTGTAGAAGTCGCCACCGGTCTGGTTGATCTTGTTGATGAAGCAAATGCGCGGCACGCCGTACTTGTCGGCCTGGCGCCAGACGGTCTCGGACTGGGGCTCTACGCCCATCTTGCCATCGAAGACGGTGACGGCGCCGTCGAGCACGCGCAGCGAGCGCTCCACTTCGACTGTGAAGTCGATGTGACCGGGTGTGTCGATGATGTTGATGCGCTTGCCTTTCCAGAAGCACGTGGTGGCAGCGGAGGTGATGGTGATGCCGCGCTCCTGCTCCTGCTCCATCCAGTCCATGGTGGCCTCGCCCTGGTGGACTTCGCCGATTTTGTGGGTTTTGCCGGTACGGTAAAGAATGCCTTCGGTGACGGTGGTTTTGCCGGCGTCGATGTGGGCGATAATGCCGATGTTGCGGGTGTTTTCGAGCGAGTAGTCGCGGGCCATGGGGGTGGTTAATTCCTCTTATAGTTATGTGTGCGCAAAACAAAACAGCGCAGTGCGCACTGGTTGCAATCATTGTACTGGTTGTGGCCGAATTTTTCAAGCTATCTGTGCGGGGGCGGGACCAGATACATTTGTGCGAAATGATAATATTTGAGCGCCAATGAGGCCTTTTTATTGACACTTTTTCCAGATAGGCGTAGCTTAATCTCGGCCTAACTTCCCAACGGCCTGGACCAGGAGCTTGACATGACGGCCACCGACTCGGTCACAGCAACGACGCTGGGCGAACTACTCGAACGACCCAGCACCCGCACTCACGGCTGGAGGTTCCTCAACGAAGTGCGCGCCATGCTCGTGTGCGCCCTCACGGCCCTCGGACTCACCTCGGAGCAAGCGCAGTTCGTGCTCGGACACTTCCTGGTGTACGAGTTCACCGTGACGCTCCACCGCGACAACGGCTCCGTGCAACGGTACAACGCGTTCCGTGTGTGGTGCCGCCCCGGCGCCTTCGCGGACGCCTCCGGACTCAACCGATGGGCCGTGAAGGGCGGCCTGAAGTTCGCGGCGGTGATGGACCGCTACGAGGCCGCCGCCCTGGCGATTCTCATGATGTTCAAGTGCGCCGCTCGCGGACGGCCGTTCTACGGCGCCAAGGGTGGCGTGGAGGTCGACCCGCTGACGCTCTCGCCCGCCGAAAGGCAGCGGCTGATGGCGGGCTTCGCGCTCAAGATGCACGAGCTCGGCATCGCCGGTCCGCTCAACGACGTTCCGGCGCCCGACATGGGCACCGGGGAGTGGGAGATGGATGCCTACCGGTGCGCGATCCAAGACCACTACCCCGAATACCCCTTCGCGCTGGTCACCGGCCAGCCGCTGGGACTGGGAGGATACGAGGGGCGACCCCAAAGCACCGGCCACGTGTGTGCCGTACTGCTGGACCGGTTTGCCGACTTGCTCGGCATTCCGCGCTCCAACCGGACGGCGGCCATCCAGGGTCTCGGCAAGGTCGGGTGGCATCTGGCCTATCGGCTGAACGAGCTCGGCTGGCGCATCCCCATGGTCGCCGAGGTGGATGGCGGCCGGTTCGACCCGAACGGTCTCAATGTAGAGGAGCTCCTGAGCTGGATGCGCGATCGCAACCCGCTCAGCACATTCCCCGGCGGCGAGCCCTTCGCCTCGGCTGATGTCATCGGGGCCAATACCACGGCCCTCGTGCTGGCGGCCGGCGAAATGGCCGTCAACGACGGCAACGCACACCGGGTGAACGCCCGCATCGTGGCCGAACCGTCGAACTTCGGGGTGACCTATGGCGCCGCTCAGGTTCTGGCTACCAAGCCGAATGTGGACGTGCTCTCGGGCATCCTCTGTGGGTCCGGCGGGATGGATGTGTCGGCCATGGAGCTGGAGTACAACCTCCGGCCGGCCGGCGCGACTCGCTTGGCTCCGCCAACGCAGCGGGAGGTGTTGGCGCAAGCCGAAGCGACGGCACTGGCCGATCTGAGGGGCATGTTCGAGCTATGGCGCCGCACGCCAGACCTCACGTCGACCCTCGCAGGCCCGGCCTACGGCATGGTGCGGCTCCTCGAGTCCCACAACCGCCTGGCGGCCTAGCTACACGATCACTACATCACTGCCCGTTACCGACGAAGCCCACCACCCTCGTCGGTGGCGGGCTTCGTCGTGTTGTGGGCGAGCTCTTCGGCCAGATCGTCGTAGCCGGAGACGGTGAGACAGAGGATAACGTCTCCCGGCTTGGCATCTGAGACTACCCGCGTGGCGAGCTGAGTGCGATCGGGCTCGTAGTGGGCGGGGATTTTGAGGGCGCCCGAGATGTCGCGGCCGCTCACGGTGGTCTGAGTGCCGGCTTCGCGCGCGCCTTCGATGTCGGTGATGTAGGCGATGTTGGCCTGGCCGAAAGCGCCCTGGTAGTCGCGGAGCAGGGCTTTGGTACGCGAGTAGGTGTGCGGGCGGAAAATTACCACGATGCGGCGGCCAGGAAAATGCAATTTGGCGGCCTCGATGGTGGTAGCGACTTCGGTGGGGTGGTGGGCGTAATCATCGACGACGGTGATATCGGCTTCGGCCGGGGTGATGAGGTTAAAGCGGCGGTAGGCGCCCTTGAACGAGGCGACGCCGGCCAGGATTTGATCGAAGCTCAAGCCGGCCTGGAGGGCGGCGGCCACGGCAGCGAGAGTATTGAGCGCGTTGTGCTTGCCATAGAGCGATACGGCCAGGTGGCCGAGCACCTCGCCGTCGTGCTCCACCTCGAGCTCGAGGCCTTGGGGCAAATAAGCGATGTTGCGGGCGTGGAAATCGCCGGTTTTGAAGCCGTAGGTGGCGAGCGACGCGGACGTCCCGGAGGCGATGAGCACGGTGTTTTTGGCCTCGGCACAGGCAATAACGGCGCCCGAGGAGGGTACGGCCGCCACGATTTTGGCAAACCGCGCCTCCACCGAGGCGAGATCAGGAAACAGGTCGGGGTGATCGTGCTCCACCGAGGTGAGCACGAGAATGTCGGGGTGGTAATATTCGGCCTTGGAGCGCGTATCGAGCGCCGAAGCCTGGTACTCATCGGCTTCCACCACGACGTCAGCGGCGCCGGCGAAGCGCACGCTGGTGGCAAAGTTAAACGGCTGAATGCCGATGAGGTAATCGGGCCGGCGGCCGGCCGATTCGAACAACCACGCGATGAGCGCCGTGGTGGTGGTTTTGCCGTGGGTGCCGGCCACGGCGATCACGCGGGCGCGGGCGGTGAGGTGGCCGAAGAATTCGGCGTACGATTGCACCGGAATGCCGCGTTCGCGGGCCTCAACGATCACCGGCGCGTCGGCGCTGACGTGCGCCCCGGTGACAATGACGGCCGTGACGCCCTTGAGCTGCGCCGGTTCGTACTCGGCCGCCCAGTCGAAGCCGTGCTCGTCGAGCCAGGTGCTGCCGGGGGGCACGGCGCTCGGGTCGAGGCCGGTCACTGTGTAGCCGTTGTCGCGGGCGGCCAGCGCGAGGCCGCGCATGGTGTGGCCGGCGATGCCGATGAAATAGAGGTGGCCCGTCATAGCTTCGAGTTTACCACGCCAAATTGGGGTAGTTTCGTCAAGCCATCGAGGGAGCCGGCGGTTTGGAGAATCTCGAACGGCAGGCTGCGCACGGAATCGTCTTTGGCCAGGCCCAGTACCTGCGAATAATCCATGAGACTTACCTCGATTTTCTCGCCGGCATCGAGGTGGATCGGCCCCTGCGATTCGAAATCCGTAGCCAGATACAAATACACCATCCAGTCGATTTTGGAGTGCGGCTGGGTGACCTCAATGAGGCGCCAGTTGGTGAATGTCATGCCGGTCTCTTCGAGCAGCTCGCGCTTGGCGGCGTCGAGCTCGGTTTCGGCGGGATTGTCGTGGCGGCCCCCGGGCAGGCCGTAAAAGGCCGGCCCCATGCTCGGCTGCTGCTCCTCGAGCACCACGAGTTTGTGGTCTTTGACGGCCATAATTTGAATCGTGTCGGGCCGCTTGAGCATTTCGAAGGTGGCCGTGGAGCCGTCGAACATCTCCTGCGGCCATTGGTAGACGTCATAAATTTGGCCCTGGAAGACGCGCTTGGCTTGGCTGGGGATGAGGCGGTGTTTGGCAGGTAAAATAGTTCTCATTGAGCTTATTATATCCGATTGAAATTAATATTGTATTTTCGTATTTTGTTCGGTATATTTGGCGGGCAGAGTTGGTAAACTAGGAACAAATGGGGATGATATGAAAGAACCTGCGCGTATTTTGGTTTTGTTTGAGGAAATGAACGGTAAGTTTGATGCTATTTTGGAATATGTGAAAGACATTCCAGATATGCGGCTGCGGTTGGGCAGATTGGAAGACCGGATGGATGGAGTTGAACTGGATTTAACGGTCATTAAGAGCCTGGTTAAACAAAGTTCCGCGGATATCCGCCAGCTTAAGGCGCAACTTCAATAACTTCCCCACCCACACCGCGGGTGAAATAGCTATCGTGCGAAATGTAGAGCACCGCGCCGGTATAGCGGTCGAGGGCTTTTTCGAGTTCTTCGATACTCGGAAGGTCGAGGTGGTTGGTGGGCTCGTCGAGAATGAGCAGGTTGGGACCGGCGCAGAGCATTTTGATGAGCTGGAAGCGGGCTTTTTGGCCGCCAGAGAGGCGCTCGATGGGCAGCTGCGCGTCGAGCTGGGGATCAAATAGATAGTCGGATAAAATCTGGCGGACTTTTTGGTCGCTGGCTGGCACATCTTGCTCGAGATAGGTATTCATGACGGCCTGACCGAGGGGCATACTGAGGTATTTGGCGTCAATTTCTTGCTCGTAGACGCCGATTTTGATCTTGGGATCGAGAATGATATGGCCGCCGAAAATCTGGGAGCCAAGCTTGGTGCTGCCGGCCGTCGAGAGGATGGCCTTCACGAACGTGGATTTACCGACGCCGTTGCGGCCCTTGAGCTCGATGCGCTCGCCCTGGCGGAGGTGAAGGTTGATGCCGGCAAACAAGGGTTGATCGTAGCCGAGCGAGAGGTTCTCGACGTCTACGAGCACACGCTGGCCTTCGGTGATTTCCTTGGTGTGAATGCGAATGTTTTTGGCTTTGTATTTGTCGTATTTTTCGACCATTTTGTTTTGCATGGTGTCGAGCTGCTCGGAATCAATCCAAAACGACGGCTTTACGATGCGGCTTTTGAGCTCGCTATATTGGCGCGCCAGGCGGTCTTCCATAATGCGAAACCGCACAGCACTGGGGCCGGCAGCTTTGTTTTTCTTGCGCCGAGCCTCCATCACCTGGTTGTGCAGGTTAGACAGGGTGCGCTGGTCAAATTCGTACTGCTCCATAGCGTTCATGGTGGTGCGGCCGTTTTGCTTGAGGTAGTTTTCGTAGTCGCCGTCGAAGCTGACCGTGCCTTTGTCTTTGATTTCAACGATGCGGTCGACTACGGCCAGCACATCGCGGTCGTGGGTGATGACCACCACAGCCTGCTTAGCAGCTTCGAGCCATTCGATGAAGGCCTCTTTGGCGATGTAGTCCATGTGGTTGGTGGGCTCGTCGATGAGCGCGAGGTCGGCGTCGGCCAGCGTGACCTTCACGAGTTCCACGAAGCGCTTTTGGCCGCCTGAGAGCGTGCGCATGGGGCCGTCGATGCGGGCGGCCGGCAGCTGGAAGTCTTCGAGCTCCTGGCGGGCGCGCTGCTCGATATCGTAGTAGCCCAGCTCGCCGAAGCGGCTTAACGCGTCGGAGTAGGCAGAAATCATGGCCATGTCCTCCCCCATCGTCTCCGGGTAGGCGTCAATGATGTGCTTGAGCTGCTTGTACTCGGGGAGGTTTTCGAGCACGTATTCCAGCACCGGCTGGTCGGCCACCGCGTGGTGCTCTTGGGCGGTGGAGGCAACCACCAGGCCGCGCCGGGTTTCTAGGCTGCCGGTGAAGCTCGAGTCGGTACCGTCCATGATGCCCAGCAGGGTGGTTTTTCCGATGCCGTTGCGGCCGATGAGGCCGATCTTTTCTCCCGCCTGGATGGTGAGGTCGAGGTTGGCGTAGAGCGTCTTGGCGCCGATGGTTTTGCCGATGTTTTGGAGATTGATGAGCATGAATTTCCTTATAGAGGGGGACTTCGCGCGGCCGTTACTGCTTGGGTTGTGGCCGCAGGAGTACTATTCCACCTTTTGGAATAGTTGTTGGCGTATAACTGAATTAAGGCTTTGTACGGGTATTATTCTTCAATATTGTGCGACTATTCCGTAAAATGGAGTAGTGGGTTTAGGTCGGAAATCCCATCCGGGGTAATATTTTAATGGGAGCCGAAATCCCAAACATTGAGGCCGATAGCATCGTCGAACTGTTTGCCAAAGCTGGTGGCGTACTGGTGCAGAAAGATTTCGAGCGTAGCCGAGCAGGCGCCGCTCACGAGGTGGCCGCCGTAGACCTGCATGAGCGAGTCGGACAGGGTGACGTGTACGTGGTTGAGCGGTTTACCTTCGAGTAGACCAACGTTGCCGAGCAGGCTCGTGACCTCGAAGATGCCGTCGAGGGGGCGTTCGGTGAATTGCTTGGTCTCGATGGAGTAGTAAGCTAGCTTGGGGTTTTCGATTGAGCCGATGCCGGTGAGCGAGGCGTTGGCGATGGTATGCTCGGCGCAAAATTCCTGGACGACGGTATGGATGTCGTCACCGCGCTCGAGCCGGAGGGCATAGGTGGTGTCGCTAAGGCGCGCAGACTTCATGGCCTTAAGCATAGCACTTAAGCTGGAGGCTTAGTAGCGGGCGAAGTGGGCAAAGGCCTTGTTGGCTTCGGCCATGCGGTGGGTGTCTTCGCGCTTTTTGACGGCGTCGCCGGTGTTGTTGGCGGCATTCATGAGTTCATCGGCGAGGCGCTGGTCGAAGGCTTTGCCGCTTTTGGTGCGGGCGGCGGCCAGGATCCAGGTCATGGCCAAGTGGACTTTGCGGTCGCCGCGGACTTCCATGGGGACCTGGTAGGTGGCGCCACCGATGCGCTTGGCTTTCACCTGTACGGCCGGGGCGACATTTTTGATGGCAGTATCGAAGATCTCGAGGGCGGGCTGCTTGGCTTTGGTTTCGGCGGTTTCGAGGGCATCGTATACCAGCGTCTCGGCGAGGCGCTTTTTACCGTCGCGCATCACTTTGTTGATGAGCTTGGTGACCATGACGTTGTTGTATTTGAGGTCGGCGTCGACGACGCGCTTGAAGGACTTGGTTTTCTTGCGGGGCATTGGCTTCTCTCCTTTGAGATACTACCGCTTGGTTCCGGACCAGCCGGGCGGTTGATGCTTGGATTAATAGTTAAGCGGCTTTGGGTTTCTTGGCGCCGTACTTGCTGCGGCCTTGGGCGCGCTTGGCGACACCGGCGGTGTCGAGCGCTCCGCGGATGATGTGGTAGCGCACACCCGGAAGGTCCTTCACGCGGCCGCCGCGGATGAGCACGACGGAGTGCTCTTGCAGGTTGTGGCCGATGCCGGGGATGTAGGCCGTGACTTCCATGCCGTTGGTAAGACGCACGCGGGCGATCTTACGCAAGGCCGAGTTTGGCTTCTTCGGGGTCTGGGTGGACACCTTCACACACACGCCGCGCATGAACGGCGAATTGAGGTTGTAGGTGCGGTTCTTCAGAGAGTTCTGGATGCGGCCGAGCGCAGGGGTATCCGACTTTTTCTTCGGGTCCTTACGGGGCTTGCGCAGCAATTGGTTGATGGTAGGCATAACGGTCCTAAATGTTACTCGGTTTTGGCTGGTTCGTCAATCTGGGTCTCGGCGGCTGCCGCGGCTTCGGCCTCAGGGAGGCCGGTTTCGCCCTCGCCGTCGACCCGGAATCCGGTACCAACCGGGATGAGCCGGCCGATGATCACGTTTTCCTTGAGGCCGCGGAGCTTGTCGGTCTTGCCACGGATGGCGGCGGCGATGAGCACGCGAGTGGTGTCTTGGAACGAGGCGGCCGACAGGAACGAGTCGCTCGACAGCGAAATCTTCGTGACCGGCAACAGGAGCTGGGTAAATGTAGCACCCTGCTTGCTTTCGCCTTCGAGTCGTTGGTTGTCTTCGATGACGCTCTGGCGCGGCACGATCTCGCCGGTGACGAACAGGCTGTCGCCGGGCTCCTCAACCTGCACGCGGCTGAACATCTGGCGGATGATCACCTCGATGTGCTTGTCGGACACGATCTGACCCTGGGCGGCGTAAATGGTCTGGACCTCAGAGATGATGTAACGCTGAACGGCGGTTTCACCGCTGAGCGTGAGCATTTCCTGGAGGTTGATGGAGCCTTCGGTGAGGCGCTGACCCGGAGCCACCAAGTCGCCGCTGCGGACTTCGAGGTTCTGGAACGCCGGGATGCTGTGCTCGCGCTCGGCGCCACCAGTGTGGGTGAGGTCGATGTGGTCTTTGTGGACCTTAACGGTGCCTTCGACCTTGGCCTTGAGCGGCTTCTTGCCGCCGGCGTTGGCTGCCATGACGTCGCCGGGGACGACCTTTTGGCCGCTCTTGACGCTCGCGATGCGACCGTCGAGATCGTGGGTGGTGACTTTGAGGTCGGCCGGAGCGATGCGTACGAGCTGCTTGCCGCCGGCTTGCTTTACGGTGACCACACCAGCGACATCGGCCAGGATGGCTTGAGCCTTGGGGCTGCGGGCTTCGAAGATTTCTTCGACGCGGGGCAGACCGGTGGTGATGTCTTCGCCGGCGATACCACCCTTGTGGAAGGTTTTCATGGTGAGCTGCGTGCCGGGCTCGCCGATGGACTGCGCGGCGATGACGCCGACGGGTTCGCCGAGGTCCACGATGTGGCCGCGGGCCAGATCGAGGCCGTAGCAGAGGCGGCAGATGCCCCAGCTGGTGCGGCAGCTCAGGACGCTGCGGATCATGACCTCGTCGATGCCGGCGGTCTCGATGGCGCGAGCAATGTCATCGGTGATGAGCTCACCGGACGGCGCCAGGACGGTTTTGCCGTCCTTGACCGGAGCGGCGGTGACGCGGCCGGCGAGGCGGTGGGCGAAGCTTTCGCCGATGCCGGTGGCTTCAGAGCGCAACATCTGGATGCCCGTGGTGTCGCCACAGTCGTCCTCGGTGATGATCACGTCCTGAGACACGTCGACGAGCCGGCGGGTAAGATAGCCGGATTCGGCTGTCTTGAGGGCGGTGTCGGTGAGACCCTTGCGGGCACCGTGGGTGGAGTTGAAGTACTCGAGCACCGAGAAGCCTTCTTTGTAGTTGCTCTTGATGGGCAGCTCGATGGTACGGCCCGAGGGGTCGACCACGAGTCCGAGCATACCGGCGATCTGGTTGGCCTGAGCGGTGTCACCTTCGGCGCCAGAGTCGATGAACAGCGCCGTGGAGGTTTTGCCCTCTTTGAGCTTATCGGCGACGGCCTTGGTGATCTGGTCGTTGGCGGTCTTCCAGGTGTCGACGGTGCGCTGGTAGCGCTCGTCGTCGGTGATGAGCCCCTGCGCATACTGGCTCGAGATGCTGGCGGTCTGCTTCTCGCCGGTGTCGATGATGCCGTTTTTGGCGTCGGGAATGAGGTAATCATCGAGCGACACGGATACGCCGGACTTGGTGGAGTGTTCAAAGCCGAGGTTCTTGACGTCGTCAATGACTTCGGCCGTGACGTCGCCGCCGAAGCGCACGAAGACTTCGGCCATGAGACGCTGGAGCACCTTCTTGGTCATGGTCTCGTTGCGGAATCCAAAGCCTTCGGGCAGGATTTCGTTGAATAAGATACGGCCAACGGTGGTCTCGATGAGCTTACCCTCGATCGGCACCTTGATGAGCTTCTGCAGGGTAATGTTGTCGGTCTGGTGGGCGTAGATGGCTTCGGCCGGCGTGGAGTACGCTTTGGTAGCCTTGTCGCCGGTTTCCTTGAGGAAGGTGAGGTAGTAGTTGCCGAGCACCATGTCTTTGGTGGCGTCTACCACGACTTCGCCGTCGGCCGGTTTGAGCAGGTTCTTGCTCGAGAGCATAATCTCGCGGGCTTCCTTTTGGGCGGCATCGCTCAATGGCACGTGCACGGCCATCTGGTCGCCGTCGAAGTCGGCGTTGAACGCGCGACACACGAGCGGGTGCAGCTGGATGGCCTTACCCTCGATGAGCTTGGGCTGGAAGGCCTGGATGCCGAGGCGGTGCAGCGTGGGGGCGCGGTTGAGGAGTACATGCTTGCCTTCGATGATTGACTCGAGCGTGTCCCACACCACGGTGGTGGCGCGCTCAATCATGCGGCTGGCAGATTTAACGTTGTGGGCGTGGCCTTGCTCGATGAGTGAGCCGATAACGAACGGCTTGAATAGCTCGAGCGCCATCATTTTGGGCAGACCACACTGGTAGAGCTTGAGCTGCGGGCCGGCCACGATGACCGAACGGCCCGAGTAGTCGACGCGCTTGCCGAGCAGGTTCTGGCGGAAGCGGCCTTGCTTGCCCTTGAGCATGTCCGAGAGCGACTTGAGCTTGCGGCGAGTGCCGGTGCTCGAGACGGCGCGCTCGCGGCGGGCGTTGTTGTCGATGAGGGCATCAACGGCCTCCTGGAGCATGCGCTTCTCGTTGCGGCGGATGACTTCCGGTGCGTCGAGCTCGATGAGGCGCTTGAGGCGGTTGTTGCGGTTGATGACGCGGCGGTAGAGGTCGTTGAGGTCACTGGCGGCAAACCGGCCACCGGCCAGCTGCACCATGGGGCGCAGGTCGGGCGGGATCACGGGCAGCTCAGTGGTGACCATCCACTCGGGACGGATACCGGCGGCCTTCATGCCCTCGATCATCTTGAGGCGCTTGAGGGTTTTCTTGCGTTTTTGGCCTTGTGAAGCCTCAGCTTCGGCATCGAGATCGCTCACGAGCTTGTCGGTGTCGATCTCGGCCAAGAGGGCGCGAATGGCTTCGGCGCCGATGGCGGCCCGGAAGACCTCGCCGTACTTGAGGTTGAGGTCGCGGTATTTGGCTTCGGGAAGCAGCGTGAGGCGCGCGAGGCTTTCGAGCTCGCTCTTGGCGGTGGCGCGGGAGGCATCGAGCTCGTCGAGCTCGACGTTTTGCGCCTCGGCCAGGGCCTTCACATCGGCGTCGGGTTCACCGGCGCGCTGCTCATAGGTCTTGATGATCTCGTTTTTGCGCGAGTTGAACTCGGCTTCGAGACCAGCCAGCGCCGTTTGACGGCGTTCGTTGTCGACGCTGGTGACGATGTAGCTGGCGAAGTAAACCACCCGCTCGAGGTCACGGATGCTCATGTTGAGCACGAGGCCAATTGAGCTAGGGGTGCCGCGCAGGAACCAGATGTGGGTCACGGGCACGGCGAGGCTAATGTGGCCCATGCGCTCGCGGCGCACAATGCTGCGCGTGACGCGCACACCACATTTGTCACAAACAACGTCCTTGTAGCGAATGCGCTTGTATTTACCGCAGTAACATTCCCAGTCTTTGGTAGGACCGAAAATTTTCTCGCAGAAGAGACCGTCTTTTTCGGGCTTCTGGGTGCGGTAATTGATTGTTTCGGGTTTGGTAACTTCACCGTGAGACCACTGCAGGATCATCTCGGGGGAAGCAAGGGAGAGCTTCACGCCGTCGAAGTCGGTGGAGGTTTGATTTTCAAATTGTTCCATATACTAGCCTTCCACCGTTAATTCTGTGTCTGCGGCCACTCGTTTGGCTTCGTCTTCGTCGGTTTCTTCGGCGTTCCCGTCGAGGGTTTCGAATTCGTCTTCACCGCCGGCAGCGAGGTCAACAAGCGGCATGTCGGCCACGACGGCCTCGCCTTCGATGATCTTTTCGGTGCCGAGCTCGGTGATTTCGTCATCGAGGCGCTCGGCGATCACGGTTTCGGCGTCGATGACGGTGTCGCTGCCGTCTTCTTTGGTGAGGTCGACCGACAGTCCGAGCGATTGGAGTTCCTTCACGAGCACATTGAAGCTCTCGGGAATGCGCGGGCCGCGGATTTCTTCGGACTTAATGATGGCCTCGTAGGCCTTGGAGCGGCCGACCACGTCATCACTCTTGATGGTGAGGATTTCCTGGAGCGTGTGAGCGGCGCCGTAGGCTTCGAGAGCCCAGACTTCCATTTCGCCGAAGCGCTGACCGCCCATTTGCGCCTTACCACCGAGCGGCTGCTGGGTGACCATGGCGTAGGGACCGGTGGAACGGGCGTGGATCTTGTCGTCGACCATGTGCTGGAGTTTGAGCATGTACTTGTAGCCCACGGTGGTGCGCTCCTGGAAGGGCTCGCCGGTTTGGCCGTCGTAGAGCTGGGTCTTGCCGTCTTCGGCCAGGCCGGCTTTTTTGAGCTCAGCTTTGATCTGGTCGAGGGTGACGCCGTCGAAGACTGGGGAAGCTACGGTGTAGCCGAGAGCGTGGGCGGCGTAGCCCAGGTGGGTTTCGAAGATCTGGCCGATGTTCATGCGCTTGCCGACACCGAGGGGGTTTAGGATCATGTCGACGGGAGTGCCGTCTTCGAGGTAGGGCATGTCTTCGGCGGGCAGGATGCGGGCGATGACGCCCTTGTTGCCGTGACGGCCGGCCATTTTGTCACCCATGGTGATCTTGCGCATTTGCGCGACCGACACATGATACTGCTCGATAACGCCGGCCTGGAGCTCGTCGCCGTTTTCGCGACTAAAGATTTTGACGCCGACGACCTTGCCGCGTTCGCCGTTGGGCAGGCGCAGAGAGGTGTCTTTGACGTCGCGGGCCTTTTCGCCAAAGATGGCGCGGAGCAATTTTTCCTCAGAACTGAGCTCTTGCTCGCCCTTGGGGGTAATCTTGCCGACCAGGATGTCACCGGCAGTGACTTCGGCGCCGATGCGTACAATGCCGTTTTCGTCGAGGTCCTTGAGGGACTCTTCGGAAACGTTGGCAATGTCGCGGGTGACTTGCTCTGGTCCGAGCTTGGTGTCGCGGACGTCGACGGTGTGGGTCTCGATGTGAATGCTGGTGTAGCGGTCGTCACCGACGAGGCGCGACGACAGCACGATGGCGTCCTCGAAGTTGTAGCCCTTCCAGTTCATGAAGGCTACGAGGATGTTTTGACCGAGGCCGAGCTCGCCGTCTTTGGTGGACATGCCGTCTACCAGCACGTCGCCCTTCTTGATTTCTTCGCCGGCAGACACCACGCACTTTTGGTGGATGGAGGTGCCGACGTTACTGCGAGCGAAGGTGGTGAGCTCGTAGGTCTTGGTTTCGCCGGTTTTGTAGGTAACGGTAATGCTCTTAGCGGTGGCGGAGTCGACGATGCCATCGGCTTCGGCGAGCACCACCTGGGCGGAGTCGCGGGCGACGGTGGCCTCCATGCCGGTACCCACGATGGGGGCCTGCGGCTTAATGAGCGCTACGGCCTGCTTTTGCATGTTGGCGCCCATGAGCGCGCGCTTGGCGTTGTCGTGCTCGATGAACGGGATGAGCGAGGCGGATACGGACACGATTTGCTTGGAAGAGACGTCCATGAAGTCAACCGAGTTGGCGTCGACCTCTTCGGCCTCACCCTTCAGACGGGCCGGAACGCGGGCTTCTTTGAAGTAGCCATGGTCGTCGAGCTCCACGCCGTAGCCGGCGATGACGGCCTGCTCCTCGTCGGAGGCATCGAGCCACACGCTCTTGTCGGTGACGTGAGCCTTGACGTTGACCTTCTCGATACCGGCTTTGGCCAGCTTCTTGGCGTCGGCTTCGGTGATGGTGTCGCCGTTTTTGATGATCACGGTGTCGCCAGCCTTGACCTGGCCGCGGGCGATCTCGCCGACAGCCTTGTCGGTGGGCAGTTCGCGCAGCACCACGCGGTACGGCGTTTCGATGAAGCCGTACTCGTTGACGCGGGCGTAGGTGGAGAGATTGCTCACGAGGCCGATGTTGGGGCCTTCCGGCGTCTCAATGGGGCAGAGGCGGCCATAGTGAGTCTTGTGCACGTCGCGCACTTCGAAGCCGGCGCGCTCGCGGCTGAGTCCACCCGGACCCATGGCGTTGAGGCGGCGTTTGTGCACCACTTCGTCGAGCGGGTTGATCTGGCTCATGAATTGAGACAGCTGTGAGCTGGCGAAAAATTCGCGCACGGAAGCCACAATCGGCCGCACGTTGACGAGCTGGCCGGGGGTGACGGTAGTGGTGTCGTAGACCGACATACGGTCCTTGACGATGCGCTCCATGCGGGCCAGACCGATGCGGAACTTGCTCTGCATGAGCTCCCCTACCATCTTGAGGCGACGGTTGGCGAGGTTGTCGATGTCGTCGGCTTGACCCTTGCCGTTGGCGAGGTTGATGATTTCCGACACGATAGCTACCAGATCGTCGCGGCGCAGGGTGCGGTATTCGCTCGTATTGGGGACGTCGAGACCGAGGCGCTTGTTGAGCTTGTAGCGGCCGACTTTGCTGAAATCGTAGCGCTTAAAGTCGAAGAACATGCCCTCAATGAGGCTCTTGGAGTTTTCGACGGTCGCCAGGTCCCCCGGACGGATGCGGCGATAGACCTCCATGAGGGCCTCACTAATAGTGGAGCTGGGGTCTTTTTCGAGGGTTTCGTCAATGTATTTGATGTCGCCGGTGTCGGCGTCTTTGAAGAGCGCTTTGATCTCTTCGTCGGTGCCATAGCCAAAGGCGCGCAGCAAGGTGGTGATGGGAAGTTTGCGCTTGCGGTCGATCTTGACCGAAATAACGCCGGCGGCGGAGGTGTCGAGCTCGAGCCAGGCGCCCCGGCTTGGGATGACTTTGGCGCCAAACAACTCCCCAGCGGCAGCGCGCTCGGAAGTGAAGAATACGCCGGGAGAACGCACGAGCTGCGACACCACGACGCGCTCGGCGCCGTTGATCACAAAGGTACCGCGCTCAGTCATGAGCGGGTAGTCGCCGAGGAAAATTTCTTGTTCGCGAACTTCGCCGGTTTCTTTGTTGACAAGTTCGGCCTTGGCTTTGAGCGGAACTTCAAAGCTGGTGTTTTTGATTTTGGCGGTTTTTTCGTCGTATTTGGGCTCTTCGAAGTGGAAGTCGCGCAAATAGAGCGCGAGGCTGGAGCCGGTGAAGTCTTCGATCGGGTTGATTTCCGCGAAGAGCTCCGAGAGACCCTCAGTGACGAACCAGTCAAACGAGTTGAGCTGGATTTCGATGAGGTTAGGGAGAGGTAAGACGTCTTTTGTTGTCTTCAGGTTTTTGCGGGTGCGCGCGCCTGGTTTGGCCAAAACTTTGCTCCTAACTATGGGTGATGTGAGTGAATATGTGCTCTGAGGCTTTTCTAAACACATAAAACTAGGGGCTACAGGCCCTAGTTGTCCGATTTAAGCATCCTCTTGGTATCTAGTGTGGCGCAATCTGGTGGCGGTGTCAAGGTGTTGACGTGCACGTGGCCGGCGTGTAGACATATAGGCGTCGTTAGTACCGATACCGAAGGGTGATTTCTGTGCACTTCACACGAACGACTGCCTTGCTCGCAGGGCTGGGCCTCACTGCAGGCCTCCTGCTCGCAGGCTGCACCAGCGATCCGGGAGGCTCCGCGACGGCAACGACGCGCGCAGCTGCGCCCACCTCGGCGCGGCCCGTTCCCGGCCCCGCATCTCGTGCGCCGCGCCTACCAGAGGGGACAAAGATTGCCAGCATCAATTTCGAACAGCTGGTCGCCAACTCGAGTCGCCCGATCCGGGCGTGCGTCTTGGACCGGAAGGTCCAGGCCACCGACAGCACCCGCACCCCGCTGGTAGTGGAATCCGGCGACCTGGTGACCTTGTCTACCCGGCCATGCCCCGCAGGCCAGACCCTGATCGTCGGCACGCCGCATGACTGCCGGGTACAGCTGGTGTCACCGCACTCGCTGGACTGGTGGCAGAAGCACTCGTACCCGAATCGCTGGGGCGACACATCTGCCGGGTACCCAGGGAGCTTGATTCTGAGCGTAGTGAGTAAGCCGGTACCGGCGGTCCAGCTGGGCTGCTAGTTCCGGGACGAGGACCCGCCCGGTCTTGGTGCCGGGCGGGTCCTCCCTCCATCGAGCTATCCTCATCATCGAGATGGAGTGGCAGGCTCTAGGAATTACCGCAGGGCTTTCTCGGCCCCTAACGAAATGATTGCGACGACCGCGACCGCTCACCGAACCGGCAGTCCCAATCCAGCTACTCCGACAGAGCTCAAGCGCTTCGTGGAAGGTCAGGTAGGGGGAGACGACGGCCCTCGGCGCGCCCGCGTCCCTCGTGTCGGCGGGCATGACGCCCGACGGCAAGCGGGTGGTCAGGCAGCGACCATTCACCACAACCGTCCGACCTCGGGCGCAGGCTCGAGGTCGGACTCCAACCCAAGAGCTCAAGCGGTGGCCTGAGAACTTAGGCGGGAAACCATTAGCCGAGTTTACCAGAGCGGCGGAGGTACCAAAATTGCCCGAGAGCAAATGCAAGCAGAAGGAGCCCAAGGGTAGAGATGACAATATTAACACTCGTGAGATCGGCTAATATGCCGGCAAAGAAAATGGGCAGCGTGGCGGCGATGTTAATCATCATACCGAGCGCGCCAAAGACCTTGCCGCGGCTCTGTTCGGTGGTGTTTTCCTGCAGCAGCGTTTGGGCTGCCACCGACACGACCGCATTCGTGAACCCCAGCATGAAAACAATCGGGATGACAATCAGGCCGATCTGGTAATGCGCCAGCATAACCTTGCCGTCGGTGAAATGGTGCAAGCGGTCGGCCAAACCGAGCAGCGTGAGAGCGACAGCGCCGGCGATCACCCCGCCCACGATAAGCCGGATGCGTGGCACGAGCGCCGTTAGGCGATCAATGAGTACTACTCCAAGCACCATGCCAATGCCGGCTGGAATAATGAGGTAATGCGATGAATTTTGCAATGGCAAGCCTAAAACTGCCAGTGATAGAGCCGGAGCGAGCGCCAGGATGACTCCCAGAATGGACTGCGCGACGGTGAGCTGGAGGATGGGAAACGATAGATTGTGAGTGGTGCGAATGAGCTCCCAGTTGTCGCGCAGTTCGCTCCAGGTATGGCGCACTACGTGCCTAAATGGCATGCCCTTGGAGCGTTCCACCTGAATATCGGGCAGCACCCACACCAGCGCCGAGGCTAGGGCAAACATAATAGCCGTGAGGATGTACGGTCCGCTGGGTCCAAAGGCGGCGATCACCGGCGCCGAAGCGGAATAGCCAATTATAAACGAGGCGTAGATGGTAAAAACGAACAGCGAATTGGCGCGCTGGAGGTGTTTTTTGGACACCAGGGCCGGTATGGCCGCGGCTTCGGCGGGGGTAAAAAACTGGGTGGCGGTGGAGATGAGGAAGGTCAGCAGCAACACGAGATACAGATTATGCTCGAAGGCCAAATACCCGAGCACCAGCAGCGCCCGGGTGACATTGGCGATGATGAGCACCCGCTTTTTGTTCCAGTGATCCACGTACACGCCGGCCGCGGCGGCGAAGAGCAGCGATGGGATGCCAAAGCTCAAAATGAGCAGTGCCACCGAGACGTTGGCGAGGCGTGTGCCTTGGGCGAGCTGGAAGACGCGGATGATGAGGGCAAAGTTGA
Organism: Candidatus Saccharimonadia bacterium; assembly: GCA_035544015.1. NCBI lineage: Bacteria > Candidatus Saccharimonadota > Candidatus Saccharimonadia > Candidatus Saccharimonadia bacterium. The sequence goes on along the minus strand of DATKIP010000093.1, from coordinate 120,783 downwards.
GCAGGTTCTGCGCAATCTGCGACAGAATCTGCGCGCTCCAGAGCCGATTGAAGCTGGCATTACGGACGATCGAGGCGTCGTCAGTGACGAACTGGGCCGGTATCTCGGTGCGGCGCTTCAAGCGGGCGACTCCTGGGAATTTAAGCTTATTTCGTAGCGGAGGCGGATTTGGTAATGACTTTGTCGATCACGCCGTACTCGGCGGCGGCCTGCGCGGTCAGCCAATAATCGCGATCGGTGTCGTGATTGATCTTTTCGATGGGGTGACCCGTGGCATCAGCTAGCATTTCGTCGATGCGGTGACGCAGGCTGAGCACTTCGCGGGCCGAGATCTCGATATCGGCCGAAGTGCCTTCAAAGCCTGAGGACGGCTGGTGCATCATTATCTTAGCATTTGGTAACGCGAAACGCTTGCCCTTTTCACCCTGAGAGGCAATGATGGCACCCATGGAGGCCGCCACCCCCACCACGATAGTGGAAACGGCCGGCTTGATGAGGTGCATGGTGTCGACGATGGCCAGGCCCGAGTACACTTGCCCGCCGGGTGAGTTGATGTAGAGCTGAATGTCTTTGCTGGCATCTTCGCTTTCGAGGAACAACAACTGCGCCACGATGAGGTTGGCGACCGTGTCATCGATGCCGGTGCCCAGAAACACGATGCGTTCTTTGAGCAAACGCGAATAGATATCGTAAGCGCGCTCGCCGCCGGGAGTTTTCTCGATGACGGTGGGGATCAAAATGGATTGGCTGGTTGGCTTCATGGGGGCTTCCTTGTTCACATTCTGGGGTTATTTTAGCACTCGTGGTATGCGAGTGCTAGCCCCGGGGTGCGCTATTTGGCTTCGGCGTAACTGACGAGCCGGGCAATGACTTTGGAGCTCATGAGATGGTTGTAGACCTCTTCGCGGGTGCTGGCGTTTTCGAGTTCGGCCTGGGTGCTAGGGTCGGGGTACGATTGCTTGAGGCGGCTGATTTCGGCGTCGAGTTCCTCGGCGCTCACGCTCAACTGCTCGGCCGCGGCCACTTCGGTGAGGACGAGCGCCAGGCCGACGCGTCGCTGAGCTTCGGGGCGCATTTCGGTGTCGAGCTCGGCGCGGGTCTTGCCCGAGAGGTCGAGGTATTTGGTCAGATCAAGCCCACTGTAGGCGAGGTTTTGTTCGAGCTCGGTGCGCATACGCTCCAGCTGCTGCTCCACGAGCGTCTCAGGGGTTTGGTAGTCAGAATTTTTGAGGAGCTTATTGAGGACTTCTTGCTCGTACTCGCGCGAGGCGGCTTCGGCCTTTTCGCCGGAGATTTTGGCGGTAATGTCGGCCTTAAGCTCGTCGAGTGATTTGAACGGGCTGACGGCGTTGATGAATGATTCGTCGATCTCGGGCAGCACCAGCTCGGTGACCGTGTTGATCTTGATGGCGAAGGTGACCACCTGATCGGCCAAGGTTTTTTCGTGGTAGCTTTCGGGGAAACGGATGTCGAAGGTTTTCTCGTCGCCTTTTTTGAGGCCGATCATTTCGTCTTCGAAGCCGGGGATAAATTGGCCAGAGCCAAGCTGGAGGGTCTGGTTTTTGGCCGAAGCGCCGGAGACGGACTGGCCGTCTTTGGTGCCGTCGAAATCAAAATTGACTTCATCACCCTTCTTGGCCGGCTGCTCGCTCTCGAGGCGAGCGGCTTCACGGCGGCGCAAGTCTTCGATGGTGCGCTCGATTTCGGCTTTTTCGACCTTGATGGCGGGTCGCTTCACGCGTAGTTTTTTGAAATCGGGCAGTTTGACTTTGGGCAGGAGCTCGACGGTCACTTTATAGACGAGTTCGGTGTAGGGGACGAACTTTTCGAGCGATACTTTGGGGCCGGAAACGGTTTGGACGGCGTGCTCCTTGATGGCATCGGGATACGAATGTTGAATAGCGTGATCGATAATTTCGCTGTGAACGGTGCCCGATCCAAGCTCACGCTCCACGATCATGTCGGGAGCTTTGCCGGGGCGGAAGCCGGCGGCCTTGACGCGGCCGCGCAGATGATCGAACATTTCAGCCTTGATGGGCTTGAGATAGGCCTCGTCGAGGACTACCGTGAACTGAATTTCGGTGTCGGTGCGGGTGATAAGCTTGGTTTCCATAGTGTACTAGATTAGCACGGCTGGCGGCCGACGCAAAGCGTTAGCGGTGGTCCCGCCGGCCCCCGGGATAGTGGGGGCCGGCGGAACGCACCCGGAAGATGAGCTGTAGTCATCGCAGGATGGGCGGACGATCCCCGAAAGCGAGATCGAGCGCATGGGCCATGAGCTCGATCGCCGTCGCTGCGACGTGGTCCTCCTGTGGCCAACCGCCAGCCACGATGATGAAGGCGGGGCCGTTGAAGGTAGTCGGGATGATCGGCGCCGGCCTTACCTCGAGGAAGCTCTGCCAGCCGGTTTTGCCCTGTTCGCGGTCGAATATTCCAGCGGTGTTGTCGCTGAGCTGATTGCGATACCGCATGAGTGCGACCGCCGCCGCTAGGCTCATCGCGCCAGCGAGCGGCGGTCGTCCGTGGCTTCTCGCGGTAGCGGCGGGGCTCACATAGTGCCCCACGAGGCGTGCCCCCAGATAGGCCCGGGCTTCCTTGAGGGGATTGCTCAGGCCCAGTGCATTGTTTCGATTGACGGCGTGGACTTGCGGGTCGAGGATCATGAAACCGTACGGTGCATCGACCCTGTGATGAGCGGGGTGCAGGATGCGCATTTGATCCACGATGGATGGCCCCAGCGCATAGATGGACTGGTTTACCTGCTCACGATCGTACGGGGGGTTGCCCATACTGGGCTCCTAACTCTGTTGGGCAGTGCTCTTTCCGGGCAGGCATACGATACGCTCTGCGGTGTTGTTTGTCGACTGGCTAGCCGGCGGGATGGCCGTTCGTGTATGCTCGAGTCATGAAAAAATACGAGCTTTTGGCTGTCGGCGGGGTGTATATCGACATTAATTCAACCGGTGCGCCGTTTGATGAGCGCGGGCTAGCCGTGGAGACCGAGTTGGTGGCCGGAGATTACGAGTTTACGCTTGGGGGTTCGGCGCTGAATTTTAGCCGGCTATGTGTCGCGCTGGGGCTGTCGGCCGTGATGGTGGGCAAAACTGGGCAAGATCGGCCCGGAGAAATGTTGGCGCGAATGATCGAGCAGGCCGGAATTCGACCGGCGCTAGTGGTTGATGCGGCGGTGCATACGAATATTGGCATGAATTTCGTGAATGACCAGGCGCACACCCTGATGGCGGCGATGGGCACGGCCAACCAGGCTCTGACGGCCGATGAGGTGTTGGAGCGGGCCGAACCGCTGCTACCCGAAGTGGAGTATTTGTACCTAGGCAGCTGTCTTAAGCTCAAGCGGCTGCTGCCAGCCTATGAAGAATTGGCCGAGCGAGCGAGGGCGACCGATACGCGAATTGTGGTAGATCACGGCCGGCTAAATGCCGGTTCGACCGAGGGCGATCTTGCCATGGTGCGCGAACTGGTGCGTCGGGCGGATTATTACTTCCCGAGTCGCGATGAGTTTTTGGCGCTGTGGGGGTTTGGTGCGATCGAGGCTGGGCTTGAAGACCACGATTGGGGCGACACGCGGGTGGCGGTGAAAGACGGCGCGCGTGGTGCCTGGGGGCTGGTAGGTGGCAATGTCGTTCGAGTGCCGGCCCATGACGTGAGACCTGTGAATATGGTGGGTGCGGGCGATAGCTTCAATGCCGGGGTCATCGCGGCGGTGCGGGCCGGCAAAGATCTGGAGACGGCCATGCGCTACGGCAGTGCCACAGCAGCGCTGAAAATTTCGCGGCCGGGCCTGCCGACACTGGCCGAGGTGGAGCGACTCGTGAAGGCGGGGGCGTAACTACCGCAGATCGCTCAGCCGTTCGAGCCGGGCGATACGCTCATTGTGATTGCGCAAACGACCGGTGAGGCCGGCCATTTCGTCGCGGTCTTCGTCGCTCAGGCGCTGAATGGCTTCGAGAATTTGGTCGTGGCCATCGAGCATTTCGGCGCGGACGTTGGCAAATTCGGTGGTCATCTCGGATCTGACATTCGCAAATTCGGCGGTCATCTCAGCCCGAACGTCCGCGAGGCCTTGCTTCATTTCGGCGCGAACGTTGGTGAATTCTGCAGCCACTTCGGACCGTATAGCTGCAAAGCTTTGCTGCATCTCGGACCTGACGTCCGCGAGTCCGTGTTTCATTTCGGACCGTATACCTGCAAGTCCTTGCTTCATTTCGGATCTGACGCCTACGAATTCCTGCTTTACGATGGTCAATCCCTGCTGCATTTCGGCGCGAAGATCGGAGAATTCCTCTTTAAAGATTGTCCGAACAGCGGCGGCGGTTAACTCGGCCATGGTTGGTCCCCTTCTGCGATTCATTATAGTTGCTGACCGAGAGAAATATACCGAACATTTTGCGAACATGCAAGAGTCAAGGGAAGGGCCGGACAACCAGCGTCCGGCCCTTCGTGTGAACGGTTTTCCGTAAGCGTTACGGAGCGGGGTACCAGTCTACATCGAGGCCGTACCAGGTGTCGTTGCCCGAGCGGGTGCCGGGGTAGCCGCCCGAGGTTGAGTAGACACCATTGGGTGTACCCTCGGTGTCGCCGACGGCGGTGAGGTGACTGTTGGTGACGTCACTGCTCAGGGTGCCGTTGGTGTAGGTTTCGAGGCCGTTACGGCTGAGGTAGCCCACGACATAGTCGTGGTTGGCGTCCACGGCTACGGGTGCGTCGAAGCGTACGTCAATCCAACCGGATTGGTTGTTGCCATGAGGGATGTTGCGCGTGGCCATAGCCGTGGTGGTTGAGGCGGTATCCCAAAGGCTAACGAAGTTTTGCAGGCTGCCGGTGTACTGGGTGCCGCTGGCGCGGTACACGCGCACGCCCCAGACATAGCCGGGCTCATCAGCGTGCCAGCGCAGGCCGACGGTGAGCGGGTCGGTTTGGCCCGTGTCGGTGTTGGCCGGGTTGCCCGAGAAGATGTGGTCGAGCGATTGGCTGGCGGTCGTTACGGTGTCGGTGGCGCCGGAGGAGGCATTGCCGCAGCCGTCGTAGTTAATGACCTTGTAGGTGTACGCGGTGCCGGGAAGGGCGGTGGGGTCGTTGGGACCGTCGCTCCAGCTTGAGAGATCGCCCGACTGGCTGCCAACGATCCAGTCGCTGCTTTCGCCCTGGATGCGCTCAACCGCGGTCCGGACCGGGGTGCCATCACTGGTGGCCGCGTTGGTGTCCGCGCCGGGGGCGTCCCAATCCACGGAGGGACCGGAAGCGTCATCGGTGACCGACATGTTGCCCACCTCAACCGACGGAGCGGTGGTGTCGCCGACTATGGGCGATACCCAGTAGTTGAGGTCGGTGGTGTTGCTAGGCACGCCGGCTTGCGGCTCGTACTCGTAGATGCCCGAGTTGCCCTGGGGAATCACGACCACGTCATCGGCAGTGCCGAATTGGCCGTGGCCGCCGGGGGTGGCGCCAAAGTTGTTGGTGCCGTTGCCGCCGGCGCCATCAACAGCGTAGTGGCCGTCGGGCATTTCAACCCACACGCCGAAGGTGTGGGTGTCGTCCACCGGCACGTCGCTCGAGAAGTTTACGGTCTGCCAACCAGTGCTGGTTTCGCTGGTGTAGGTGGCCGAGGCGAGCTCGGTGGAAGCTGAGTAGTCGAAAAGGTGCGCTACGTGGGTGCCGGTGTTGTCGGTGCCTTTGTAGAATTTGACGCCGCGCACAAACGGCGCGCCGTGCACGTTGAATTTGACGCCGACATCGACAGCGGCTGAGTCGTTATAATTTGCTTCGTACGGGGTGAGGGCCGATAGCGGGTCGGTGGGGCAGCTTGAAAATGCCCGGGCCGTCCCGGCCGGCGCGAGCAGCGGCATAAATGCGGCCACCGGCAATACCGCCGCCGCTAGCGCTGATCGCAGCTTTGTTAATGACATGATGAGACTCCTTTTCTTAATAATTTCTTAACGGTTTTATCGTATAGAAATGGTGGAGTCGGTGTCTACGTGGCCCAACGGATGGCGATAAGATGGTGCAAAAAGATTTTTTGTAGATTGAGTTGAATATCGATTCGCTGGTTTTTATAATGCCTGGGGCTTTCACCAGTCCGCGTACCCTCCCCCATCCACCTCCATTTTAAGGAGCGTAGTTCGCGATGATTCTGACTGCACAGCCTCCGGCTTCGTGGCGGCATATTTTGTGGCGGCATCGATGGGAGATGCTCATCGTTCCTGGCCTTTGCGTAGTCCTTGCCCTCACCTATGAAGTAGCCCAGCTAACTCGAATCCGCGCATCAACCGAAGGAGTTCTCTATAGCTACATCTTGATCGGCGAGGGGTTTGCCATCGTGCAAGCTTCACTATATCCCGGGGTTTGGCGGCAGTCCGCCCGCGTGGAGGCAGAGGCGCGCTTTCGGACGCGACATCTGCTGCGAGTGCAGTTTATGATGTTCGGGTTCATAACCATCTACAATACTGTCGCTACGATCTTTCTGGCGCAATATGGAGCCCGACTGCATCCGGCCGACGGCGTGCTGGTGAGCATAGCCGCCGCGTTCGTGACGGGCGCCTGGCTCGAGAAGCACCGAAGCCGGGAATTGCCCGCGGTGGCGGCGCGCAGGGCACGCATTACGAGCGCAACAGGATTTAAGGTGGCGCCGCAGTACATTCAAGCCGGGCACTTCGCGCTGGCGGGTTCGGCGGGATTTAGCGGGGTTAGCCTGGCAGCGCAGGTAGCACTGGCGTGTCTACGGCTCGTCATCGTTTGGCGCACACATGTGGAGGCTAGCCAAAAAGTGGTTGGACGCCGGGGTTGGGGGGCTCGGCTGCTGACCCCTTTGCGGGGGTGGCGCAACACTACGGTGCGCAGCCAGCCGAATTTGAGCGATAGCGAGGCCTCGCTGGTACTGAACTGGCGGGATTTCTATTCGATCATCGCCATGGTGGCGGGCTGAACGCTAGGGCGGATCGTGGGCGGCTAGGACGTGCGCGATCCACGCCAATGCTCGCCGAGGCGCGGTTTTGGATACCGTTGCCTCGGCGAGCGTCTTTTGGGATTTATTGTCTGGAAGCGGCGCGCGGCAGGCTAAACGTAAATGCACTGCCTTTGCCCACCTCAGAGTGCTCCAGCTCGATCTTGCCCCCCGAAAGCTCCACGATAAGCTTGGATATATAGAGGCCCAGACCAGTGCCCTTGGTATTGTCGCGGGTCAGCAGGCTACTGCCGGCCTGCTGGAATTTGCGAAACAGCAGCCGGTGACTTTCGGGCGGCATGCCGTGACCGGTGTCGGTAACGGTGCAGTAAACGAAGTTTTGGTCGGCCCGCGCCGTGGCGGTGATGCTGCCCTGGTCGGTAAATTTGATGGCGTTGCCGATGAGGTTGTATATGACTTGTTTGATGCGCTGTTTATCGGCGGTTACCAATGGTGCGGCTGGAACACTCGGGTCGACGACCAGGGCAAGGCCTTTGGCGTCACTCAAAGCCTGAAGCTCGCGGGTGACTTCACTGACGGCATCAGCCAGCGCCAACGCCTCGGGGTTCATTTGGATTTTGCCTTGCTCGAGAGCCGAAACGTTGAGGAAATCGTTGACGATCTCGATGAGGCGCACGGATGATTCGTGAATATCGTCGATCATTTCGACGAGGCTGGGGTCTTTGAGGCTTTCGGCATAGTATTTTTTGATGACCGAGGCATTGCCGCGAATGGCGGTGAGCGGGGTGCGCAGTTCGTGGGAGGCAATGGAAAAGAATTCGTCTTTGGAGCGATCCAATACCTTCTGCTCGGTGATGTCCTCCACGAGTATCACTGCCCCGATTGGTTGTTGGTCGCCGTTTACTTCGTTGATCATGGGGGCGATGAACAACCGCAGAACGCGCTTGCCAAAGCTAACTTCTTTGAATTCGCGGGGTTGGTTTGACGCGAGGCTGGCTCGAATGAGGTCTTTGAGGTGCAAGGCGGGCTGCAAGAGGGTATCGATTGCGGCGAGCGTCCACTCGCGGTTGGCCCCGGATGGCGACGGGGGTTCGTCGGCAGACAACATCGCGCGCACCGAGAGATTGGTGAGGACCACTTCGGGATTGACGTCGCACATGATGAATCCCCTGTGCAGGCTATCAAGAAACGAGTATGCCCGAGAAGTGGAGGCCATGAGCTGCTCGGTTCGGAGCTTGATGGTGGTTTGGGCCTGAGCTCGCTCGGCGTCAAATTGGCTGTAGGTGTCGCTGATGTGGTGCAGCAACTTCTGCAGGTCGGCCGGAAGCTTGGCATCTGCGCCCAGGGCTTCGTTGATTTGGCGGCGCAGCTGCTGATGGTACGTTTCTGGCATCGCGGTAAGGGCTATTGCCCGGCGGGCTTGGCCAGGATGCTCCGCACCATCGCGATCACGGCGTCTGGCTCTGATTCGCTTTTGATCATCACGGCGGCGGCACCTTTTTCGGTGGCGCGCTGGGTGATGCGGGTGTCGGATATGTTGGTGAGCACGAGCACCGGGATCGTGGCGGTTGTGGGGTCGGCTCCTAGTTTGTCGAGCACCTCCAGACCGTTCATGGCGCGCATCATGATATCGAGCAAGATGATGTCGGGGTGAAAGGTTTTGAGCTGATCGAGCGCCGACTGGCCGTTTTCAGCCAGCTGCACTTCGAAGCCTTCGAGGGCGAAAACCTTTTGGTAGAGGCGATAAATGAGAGGGTCGTCTTCGACGAGCAGGATTTTTTGCATGTGCTGCGGATGCCTTTCTAGTCTTGCATTAAGCATAGGCTGGGAGGTGGCAGGACACAAGGCACGGGCGGCGAATAATTGCATTGGTGCGGATGAAAGGACTTGAACCTTCACGGGGTTGCCCCCACTAGCTCCTAAGGCTAGCGTGTCTACCATTCCACCACATCCGCGTGCTCTCTAAAGCTAAGCTACGGGGCGCGTTTGCGCAAGTTGGGGTGAGCCTCTTGTGTGTTTTACTACCTTTTTGGTACATACCTCGAATGGTAGTAAATTTTCACTACGTGCTATTCGGGAGCGCGTAGAAACTCAACGCCGTGTCGCCGTAGGTTTTGGATTTGACAAGGCGGAGGGGTTCGATGCTCGGTGAGGTGAGCTTGCTGGAATGCGATAGCGCTAAAATGCCGCCCGACGCCAGGTAGGCGGCGAGTCGGGCGATGACATCGGGATCGAGCTGGGCGTAGGGCGGGTCGGCGATGATGAGGCCGTAGCGCGGCGCCGACGGTTGCTGCGCGGGCGAAGCGAGCCAGGTTTCGACCGTGAGCTGGTGCAGCACGTAGCCCCAATCGAGGCCGAGGGCGGCAGCGTTGGATTGGATGGTGCGCGCCACCCGAGCATTGGCCTCGATGGCGTCTACGAGCGTGGCGCCGCGGCTGGTGGCCTCGAAGCCGGCGGCGCCGGAGCCGGCGTAGGCGTCGAGTACCGTGAAGCCCGTGATGTCGCCGACGATGTCGAACAGCGCCCCCCGCACCTTTTCGGACAGCGGGCGCACGCTGCGGCTGGGTGGCTGAGCAATGAAGCGGCCGCCGAGGGAGCCGGCCAGGATTTTCATGCCGGCGGCTCGGCCGTCACCATGCGCTGGCCGGCTTCGAGCAGCGCCAGCAGCCAGATGAGGCCGATGGTGCGCGCGGCTTTGGGCGCGAGCACGCGCTTGATCATGGAGGCGATGTCGTTGTTCCAGCCCTCTTTGTAGAAGCGGTCGTACAGATCGAGCTCGGCAATTTCGCGGGCTTCGTTTTTGAAATATTCCACGGGTCCCAGCTGGCGGGCGCGGCCGAGCTCTTGGTCGTCAAATTGGGGCTTGATAGGAAATACCAGCAGGGCAAAAGCAATGCCGAGTTCGAAGTTTTGGTGCGTTGTCATGTGGCCCTTGGCACCCCAAATATCCCAGTTTTTGCGAATCTTGCCGGCAAATTGGCTGAAACGCCCGGCTTCGAGATCTCGCGAGGCCTTGGCAGCGGCTTCGGCAATTTTGTCTTCGAGCGGGAAGTGATGCGCCGGCGTGAGGCCGTCACCCACGTAATGGGCCAGCCAGGCGGCCTCGAATGCAGCCCGGATCATGTCGCCGCTGCCCAGGCACTCCACGAGCCCGCGGTAGTGCGTAGCGATGTGCATTGGCACTTCGCCAGAATCGCTCACGGGATCGTACAGGTGGCTGGGATTGTGGTTGTCTTGCCCCGTGGGGTCGCTGCCCTTGGGCCGCAGGCCAATTTTGGAGTTGAGTCCATCGGGTCCATTGTAGCCTTCGAAGCTCAAAATTGCCGAGAGCTCAGGGAAGGCGTCGTCGGGGAGGTAGTGGGCGATCATTTTGTAGGCGGCGCTGTCGAGACGCTGATGAATGCCGGCGGATTTTACGACTCGTTTGGGGCTGATGAAGCCTGCGTACATGATGCCTTCTTAATCTAATGAGGTAACGGCTTTGAGCGCGTTTACTTTGGCGGCTACCTCCGGGTATTTTATCATGGCGGCGGGATCGGAGAGGAATTTGAGGGCTTCACCGCGGACGGCGGCTAGGAATTTGACGTCGGTGGTGTCGGCCAACTGCACGTCGAGCGTGCCATGCTGACGGCGGCCGTAGATTTGACCAGGCCCACGGAGTTCGAGGTCAATTTGGGCCAGCCGGAAGCCGTCTTGAGATTTTTCGAGCGCGCGCAGGCGTTCGAGCGTGCCCGGGGCTTTGGAGCTGGCTACCAGGAAGCAGTGCGAGGGGTGTTCTCCGCGGCCGATGCGCCCGCGCAGCTGATGGAGCGCAGCCAGGCCAAACCGCTCGGCGCCTTCGATGAGCATCACCGCGGCGTTGGGGACGTCGATACCCACTTCGATAACGCTTGTGGCAACGAGTACGTCGAGTTCGCCGGCGGCGAATTGATCCATGACGGCCTGCTTTTCAGTGGGACTGAGGCGGCCGTGGAGCAGGCCGAGGCGGCGGTGGGCAAAGGGCCCCTTGGCCAGGCGGTCGTATTCGGCGGTGGCACTTTTGGCTTCCAGGAGCGGTGAATCGTCGATGAGAGGGCATACGACGAAGGCTTGTCGGCCGGCGTCAATTTGCTCATTGATAAACGTGTAGGCCTTGTCGCGCTGGGGAGCGTCGAGCACTTTGGTGGTGATGGGTTTGCGGCCCGGCGGCAGCGTTTCGATCACCGAGATGTCGAGCTCGCCGTACACCGTGAGCTGGAGGCTGCGCGGAATGGGCGTGGCGGTCATGGAGAGCAGGTGCGGCAGGCGGCCGGCTTTGGCCTTGAGGCCAGCACGTTGGCCCACGCCAAAGCGGTGCTGCTCGTCGATGATGACGAGGCCGAGATTTGGCATGGCGAGCTTGTCGCCGAGCAGCGCCTGGGTGCCGATGACGAGCAGCGCGCCGCCCGCGCCGATGCGCTCGGCGGCCGCGGCGCGCTCGGCGGCCGGCTGCTTGCCGAGCACCACGACCACGTCGTAGCCCAGCCGCTGGAGCAGCGGGGTGAGCTTGGCGGCGTGTTGGCGGGCGAGAATTTCGGTGGGCACCATGAGCGCGGCCTGGAAACCGCCGCGCAGCGCCATGTAGGCACTCATGGTAGCGACCACGGTTTTGCCCGAGCCGACGTCGCCTTCGAGCAGCCGGTTCATGGGCTGGTCGCGGGCGAGGTCCTGAAAAATTTGCCAGGCAGCGCGTTTTTGGGCCGGAGTGAGTTCAAAGTCGAGTGCGCCCACGAAAGCCTTGGCGGCTTCGACATCGAACGGCACCTGCGGGGCGGTTTCGGTTTTGATTTCGTGCTTGATGACGAGCGCGGTGAGCATCAAAAACCACAGCTCCTCGAATGCCAAGCGATGCCGACCCTTGGTGAGGGCGGCCTGGGTGGCCGGAAAATGAATGTCACGCAGAGCCTTGGGCAGTGGTGCGAGCTTGGCGGAGGTGGTAACGGATTCCGGAAGCGTCTCATCAAGGGTATTAATGAGCGGCAAGAGTTGTTGCACCAACCCCCGCAGCTGTTTGCTCGAGAGACCGTCGGTTTCGGGATACACGGGCACGATGCGGGCGGTGTCTTTGGTGATGCGGCCCGGCGCCACGGCCTCGATGGCCGGCGACTGCAGCGCTAGGTCGTTGCTGACGAATTTGAGCTGGCCGCTCACGAGCACGGGAGTGCCGGTGGGGATGGTTTTGGCGAGGTAGGGCTGATTGAACCAAATGGCTTTGACCGTGCCGGTGCCGTCCGAGATGATGGCCTCGGTGAGGTGCAATTTGCGGGCGCGGGCGTAGCGGCTGGCGACGCGCTCAATTTCGCCCCGGAAGGTGACGTTGCCTGGGCGCATCATGCGGATAGGCATGATCTTGGAGAAATCGTCGTAACGCCGGGGGTAATGCCGCGCTAGGTCGCCGAGCGTGGCGATGCCGAGCCGCTCGAGTTTGCGCTCGACCTCGGCCCCGACGCCCTTAAGCGAACCAATGGGACGCTGCTGCCAATCGTGGGTAGATGCGGGAGTGGGTTGATCCATTTGAGTAGTGTAGCAAATCTGGTCGGGGCGGGTGGCGCTTGTGCTTTCGCGAATCCGGGACATGCCGTGCTGGCGACACTAGTCCACTTTCTGGAATAGTGAGCTCTGGTGATCGAAATAAACCCTATATCAAGCCATAATTTAGTGGTAACCTTCCAACTATTCCAGTTTCTGGAATAGTGCTATGTAATCGGTCGCGACCGGCCTAATCAAGCTTAAAGAAGCGGCGTTTGCCAACCTGCAAGAGATCTTCGCGCTTGAGCGTGAGGGTCTCATCGGTGACGACTTCGCCATTCACGCGGATGCCGGCGGAACTAATAAGCCGACGAACCTCGCTGCGAGATGGGACGATCTGGAGCTGCGGCAGCAAATCGATAACGGTGGCGGAATCGTGAGCATGGATTTTCAGAGTTTCGATCTGCTCGTCGCTGGGCCCTTTTTTGTCGCGGTAGGTGGCGTTCCAGCTGGCTTCGGCCTTCAGCGCGGCGGCTTCGCCGTGGTAGATGCGCACAATTTCGCGGGCTAGCGAGGCCTTGGCGTCGCGGGGATTGGCGCCGCCGGCCAGGGTTTTCACTAGCTCATCGATAATGGCGAGCTCAATTTCGGTGCAGAGCTTGTAGTATGGCGCGATGAGGTTATCGGGCAGGCTCATAATTTTGCCGTACATATCTGTGGGCTCATCGGTGACGGCCACATAGTTGTCGAGGCTTTTGCTCATCTTGTTGGTACCGTCGAGGCCCACCAGCAGCTCGGTGGTGAATACGATTTGCGGGGCTTGGCCGAGCTTTTTTTGGAGTGATCGGCCGGTGAGCAGGTTGAAGAGCTGGTCGGTGCCGCCAAACTCGACGTCGGCTTCGAGCGCCACGGAGTCGTAGGCCTGCATGAGCGGGTAGAGCAGCTCGTGGAGCGCGAGCTCAATGCCCGCGTCGAGGCGGTTTTTGAAGTCGTCGCGCTCGATAATTTGGGCCACGCTCACGTTGGAGGCGAGGCCGACGAGGTCGCCGAAGCTGAGTTTGCTCAGCCATTCGCTGTTGTAGCGGATTTCGGCTTTTTTGACGTCGAGGATGAGGCCGACCTGATCGAGATAGGTTTTGACGTTGGCGGCGATTTCGGCCCCCGAGAGCATCGGCCGGGTTTTGTTTTTGCCCGAGGGATCGCCGATTTTGGTGGTGTAATCGCCGATCAGGAATATAACGGTGTGGCCGAGTTCCTGGAACGCGCGGAGTTTGCGCAGGGCTACAGCGTGGCCGATGTGCAGATCGGGGCGCGTAGGATCGACGCCGAATTTGATGCGAAGTTTACGGTCGCTGGCCAGCGCCTGGTCTAGTTCGGCCCGTCCCACGATCTGATCGACGCCGCGGCTGAGTAATTCTTCCATATGGCACGTAGTGTAGCATGAGGGGGCGCTAGCGAGCGAGAGTGGTATAATAAGCCGGTATTATTCGAATAGGTGAAAAACGCATATTATGGCCAAACGACATGTCCGCAAGCCCGCTAAGCCGTCTCAAGACAACACTCGCGGCGCGAAAAACCATATCAAAAATTTCTTCCTCTCGTTTACGCCCAGCCGGTTCAAGGCTTATTGGCTGAGCCGCGACGGCTTGCGGCGGGTGGCCAAATTGGCCGGCGCCGGTGTGCTGTTTATTTTTTTGGTGTTTTTGTGGTTTGCCAAGGATCTGCCGACGCCGGGCAAGATTAATGCCCGGGTGACCGCCCAGACGACGAAATTTTATGACTCTACCGGCAACAAGCTCATTTATGAGCTTTATGGTGATCAAAACCGCAGCATTATCTCGTTTGACCAAATTCCGGCGGTGGCCAAAAACGCCACCATCGCCATAGAAGACAAAGATTTTTACCGCCACGGGGCCTTTAGTTTCGTGGGGTATTTGCGGGCTGGGTTCGCTGACCTCATGAGCCGCAGCACGCATCAGGGTGGGTCTACTATCACGCAGCAATACGTTAAGAATGCTCTGCTCGACCCGGCCGACCACAGCTTCTCGCGCAAAATTAAAGAGCTAATTTTGTCGATCGAAATTGGGGCGCGCTTCTCGAAGAATGACATTTTGGCGTTTTATATGAACGAAATTCCGTTTGGCAACCGCGCCTATGGGATCGAGAGTGCGTGCAAGACCTTTTTCCCCATGGATATCGATACGGCCGACAAAGACCAGCATTGCGCCAAAAATCTGAAACTGGACCAGTCGGCGTTGCTGGCGGCTATTCTGAACGCCCCATCGTACTTTTCGCCCTTTGGCACACACCAGCAGGAGCTCATCGACCGCCAGCATATCGTGCTCGACCTGATGGTAGAGCAGGGCTACGCGACCCGCGCCGAGGCGGATGCGGCCAAGTGGACCGTGGCCGACCTAGCGACGACGTCTACCAAGATTTCGCATGTTCAGAATCTGTATGCCAACCTCGACCCCTGCCTGGCCCACTTTGTGCTCTACACCCAAGACGTTTTGGAGAACAAATATGGGACAGCTACGGTCACCGAAGGCGGGCTCAATGTGCGCACCACGCTCGATTACGATAAGCAAATTGCCGGCTGCAAGGCGATTGCCGACAATATGGGGAATATAAAAGCGCTGGGGGGTTCAAATGCGGCGCTGGTATCAACCGATCCGAAGAGCGGCCACATGTTGGCCATGATCGGCTCGCACGACTTCAATGATCCCAACAGCGGCCAATTCAACGTGGCTACCTCGCTGCGGCAGCCGGGTTCGAGCTTCAAGCCGATTGTGTATTCTACTTTGTTTGCCAAAAACAAGGATGCGGCCTGTGCCAAAACCCGCGACTGTCCCACGTATGGCCCGGGCACCACGATCTACGACGTGCCGACCAGCTTTGGTGGAAACCCCGATTATCACCCTCACAACTTTGATAACAAAAATAATGGGATCATTACGATTCGCAAAGCCCTGGCCGGTTCGCTCAACGTGCCGGCGGTGAAGGCGCTGGCCATGGCCGGGATTTCCAACTCGCTCCAGACCGCTCAAGCGATGGGCATCACTACGCTCAAGTCGGCCGATCAGTACGGCCTGTCGCTCGTACTGGGCACCGGGGAGGTGAAGCCGATAGAAATGGCAAACGCCTATGAGTCGTTTGCCAACGGGGGCCTGCACTATGAGCAGACGCCGCTGCTGATGGTGAAAGACCAAAAGGGCAACGTGATGGAAGACAACACCAAGCCCAAGAAGCCCAAGCAGGCGCTCGACCCGCAGGTGGCGGGCTTGATGGCCGATGTGCTCAGCGACACCGTTGCCAAGCAATTCGTATTTGGCAACAGCTTGATGCTCAAAAATATTTGTGGCAATAACAGCAACACCAACTGCGTGCACGCGGGGGTAAAAACGGGTACCACCGAGTACTTCAACGATGGCTGGACCGTGGGCTTCACGCCCGATGTAGTGGCTGCGGTGTGGGTGGGCAACAATGACAACGCGCCGATGCGTTCGGCGGCGGCCAACGTGGCGGCGCCGGTGTGGCAGCAGTACATGAACCTGGTGGTGCAGGGCAAGGCTACCGATGCGTTTGCGAAGCCATCGGAGCTCAAGACGGTGTCGCTCGACAAAGAGACCGGGCGGGCGGTGGCGGCGGGCACCAAGAATACTACTGTGGATGTTTTTCCCAGCTGGTACACGCCGATGAGCTCAGCGGGCGGCAAAAGCGCGCAGATCGACACGGTGTCGGGTAAGTTGGCGGCTGAGTGTACGCCGGATCTCGCCAAGAGTACGGTGCACTCGAGCGCAATTCTGCCTGAAATTACCAAAAGCGAAAACCCCACGCAATACCAGCTCTGGTTGACGGCGCTGCAAAAGGCGGGGTATTCGACGAGCGGCGGCGATTTGCCGACCGAGAGCGACAACGCGCATCATTGCGACGATGCGAAACCGGTGGTGGCTATCACGGGCGCGGGTGGGGGCGGGCCGTATAATCTCCAGATACAGGTGACGTCGGGGCTGTTTACCGCCAATAAGCTCGAGGTTTACTTCGATGATCAGATTGTGTCGACCCAGGTTATTAACGGTTCGGGAACGTACCCGGTATCCTATGGGCCTACTGTGACGGGCAGCCATACCTTCAAGGCGGTGGTGACTGACGCCGGGCTGTATCAGGGCAGCGATGACCAAAGCGTGAATGTGACAGGCGCCGGAGGTGGTGGTTTTACGGGACTGCTGCCGACCGATGGCAGCTCAGTCAATAACGGACCGGTGACGTTTACCTGGGGGGCGGCCACGGGGGCGGCGTCGTACAGTTTGTATGTGGATAACATCTTGCGCGGTAGCACCAGCACGACATCCAAAGTGGTCAGCGGCTTGGCGGTGGGCAACCACACTTGGTTTGTGCGCGCCGATACGAGTGACGCGACCGACCCGTTGACATTCAAAGTGAAGCCATAGAGCGGCTGCTCGGTCAATGTTGAGCCTCGGGGTGCGGGCCGGCTAGTAGCCGGCCCGCACCTATTTTGGGGTGAGCTCACCCTGGACGAAGCCCAAGGTGAGGGTGGGCTAGCAGAGGGCGCCGTATACGCGAACGGCTTGCACGCTGGCCGGGAGGGTGATGGTCGCCGAATCGCCCGGGTGCACCCGGGGCGAAATCTGCTGCTTGTCGGCGAAGCCGCCGGTGTCGGCGGTGGGGTAGAGGTTGAAGAGGTTGATCCGGAGCACGTGACGGCCGATCGGTGTGGCGGTGATGGTCTTGCCGTCGGAGCTGACGGTGAGGCGGAGCTTGCTGGACTCAACCGACGACAGACCGCTGGCCCTGGTCCACAACAGGTCGGTATTGCAGGCCTTGTCGTCTAGGTGGCTAAGATAGATATACCCGGCCCCTAGCAGCACGGCACAAGCAACCATGGTGGCCAACCTTAACCTCGACACGAGTTCATCCCTTCGTAGACGTCAGAACCCAGGTCTAGTTATACCAAATTTTTACTCGTTTGGCGGGGTGGTGGCGGCGATGACACGGTCTTCGAGCGACTGGCCGTCTTGGCCACCAGCCGCCGGGCCCGGTTTGTTGCCGTTGCCGCGCCCCCGGTGGCGGCCGAAGCGATTCTTGCGCTGGGCGGCGTCTTTGTCGGCCGGGGGGGCGGTGGGGGCAGCCGCGGGGGCTACGGGAGCGGCAGCGGGGGCCGGCGTGGTGGTGGGGTCGGCGGCGATGGGCGTGGCCGCCGCAGCCGGGGCGCCGCCCAGGCCATGGCGCGGCACGGCAAAGATCATTTTGCCGGCGACGGTCTGGAAGACGCGGGTGACCTCGGTAGACACTTCTTGGCCGATGAGTTTGTCGCCGTTTTCAACGACGATCATAGTACCGTCGGCCAGGTATCCCACACCTTGGTTGCGCTCTTTGCCGGGCTGGACCACGCGGACTAGCAGCTCCTCGCCGGGCAGCACCACCGGGCGGATAGCGTTGGAAAGTTCATTGACGTTGAGCACCCGCACGCCCTGAATCTGGGCGACGCGGTTGAGATTGTAGTCGGTAGTGAGCACGTTGCAGCTAAATCGCTGAGCCAGGGCCACCAGCTTGGCGTCGACTTCGCGTACGCCCGGGACATCGTCCTCGATGATCGAGGTCTCGACATCGGGTAGCTCGCGCAGGGTGTTGAGCACGTCTAGGCCCCGGCGGCCGCGGCCCCGTCGCATGGCGTCGTCGGAGTCGGCGATGTTTTGGAGCTCGGCCAGCACAAACCGCGGCACCGTGAGGCGGCCGGGCACAAAGCCGGCGGCGGCAATATCGGCGATGCGGCCGTCGATGATCACCGAGGTGTCGACGAGAATTTGGGGCAGCGTGGGCTCAGCTGGAGCAACGGGTTCGGGCTCGGCTACGGCCGGCTGAACCACAGTGCGCGATTTAACATCCAGAAACGGCATGGCGGCCAGCAAAGCCCGCCGCCGTGAAAGCACGGCGCCCATCACGATGAGCGTCAGCGCCAGCGATACCGCCAGCGGCAAGACATTACCGACCGGGTCGGGCAGTTTGCTGAGCGGAACGCTGGCCAGAGCGCCCAGCAGCAGGCCGATTATGGCTCCGCTGAGGCCAAATACGAGCCCCTGCAGCGAGACATGCCGCAGCCGCAGCAGCGCTAGTACTATTAGTAATACACTGACGACGGCGAGAGAAACGGTCATTGTGGGAGTCATGAAAATAAATCCTTGCATTAATGCTTGCTGGTACGCAGGAGCTTGACGGCCGCAGCGACGTCGGCCACTCCGGTGAGGCCGCGGGCCGCGCCAAAGGCCGGTCCGATGGCGAATTTGTACCCGAGGCGAGCGGCCTCGGCCACGCGGACGGCGGACTGGGCCACTGACCGAACTTCGCCGCTGAGTCCTACTTCGCCGAAGGCGACGAGCCCTTGGGGGACCTGCGTGTCTTGGAGAGCCGAAGCTACGGATAAAATAATTGCTAAATCTGCGGCCGGCTCGGTGACCCGCAATCCGCCCACTACATTAACATAGATGTCGGATGAACTCAAATTGAGACCGGCGCGTCTACCCAGCACGGCTACGAGCAAGTTGAGGCGGTTGAGGTCAAAGCCAACGGCGGTGCGTTTGGGGTAACCAAACGGCGTGGGCGAGACCAGCGCCTGGACCTCAACGAGTAACGGCCGGCTGCCCTCGAGAGTGGCCAGCACCACCGATCCGGAGGCCGGGCGGCGCTCGGCGAGCAGGGCCTCGGACGGATTGGGGACGGGCACGAGGCCGTGCTCCCCCATTTCGAAGATGCCGACCTCACTGGTGGAACCAAACCGATTTTTAACGCCGCGCAGGGCCTTGAAGGCGCCGTAGCGCTCGCCTTCGAGGTACAACACGACATCCACGAGATGTTCGAGAATTTTGGGCCCGGCAATATTGCCCTCTTTGGTGACGTGACCAATGATGAGCATGGCCGGCCCGCGGCGCTTGGCCACGGCCGTGAGCGCCTGGGCGCTGGCGGTGATTTGGCCGACGGTGCCGGGCGAGCCGGTGAGCGCCTCTACAGCCATGGTTTGGATGGAATCGATAATCACGAGGCCGTAGTCGCCCTGATCAATCGTCGCGGCGATCGCGTCCACGCCCGTGCCGGCGAGGAGCTCCAGGCTGCTGCCCGCGAGCTCGAGGCGCTCGGCTCGCAGCCGGATTTGCGCTGTGCTCTCTTCGCCGCTCACATAGAGCACGCGCTCGCGGCTGGCCACGGCGGCGGCGATCTGCAGCACCAGGGTGCTCTTGCCGATGCCGGGATCACCCGAGAGCAAGATCACCGAACCCGGCACGAGGCCGCCGCCCAGTACCTGGTCGACTTCGGCCAGGCCCGTGGTGCGGCGCGGTGAATGCTCGGCGGTAACGTCGGCCATGGTGGTGGGCTTGAGCGCGGCGGCGGAGCGCGTCTTGCCGAAACCGCCGGCCGACGCAGCCTGCACTTCTTCGACGAGCGAGTTCCAGGTGCCGCATTGCTCGCAACGACCCATCCATCGGGAATAAACGGCGGCGCAGGTTTGGCAGACATATTTGGTAGAAAGTTTTGCCATGTCTGATATTATTGTAGCAGGTTGCGAACAAAATGCGAACACGCAATTGTGCTAGTGTAGGAGCTATGATTATGAGCAAATTGAGGGTCAGCCTGCGCGGTGTCGGCAGCTTTTCACGCACGCTGAGCCGGGTAGTAGCTATGAACTGGCGGGTGTCGCCGCGACTGTATGTGTTGCAGGTAGTAATAACGGTGGTTCAGGGTCTTTTGCCCCTCCTAAACGCCTTTTTGGTGGCGCTGGTGCTCGGCGGCATCGCTGAGCGCGTGGCGCATCCGGGACCGATTGTGGGCCTTTTGTGGCTCATGGTGGCGATTGGTTTGTTGCAATTTGTGATTAACCAAACGAGCTACTGGAGTTTTTATCTCGATGATGTTTTCGGTATGCAGTTTGATTTGTTTGTGCAGCGGAGTCTGTTTGAAAAGGTTCACGCGCTCGATCAAACCTATTACGAAGACCAGGCCTTCAATAACCAGCTCAACAAGATTAGTCAGAATTTGTCATCGATGCGGCGACTCAACCGCAATTTTTTGATGGCGGGCAATAGTGTGGTGCAGCTGGTGTCGACGGCGATTGCGCTGGTGGCGTTCGAGCCGTTGATTGCGCTGGCGATTACGCTGGGGCTGATTCCGGTGCTCGTGATCGAGGTGCGCACGAGCATGGCGCAATGGCGCAGCTGGGACGAGCGCGGCAACGACTGGCGGCTGCAGTGGTACCTGCGGGGGTTGCTGTCGAACGTGATCAGCCTGCGGGAAATTAAATTGTACGGGCTCAAAAACGCGCTCATCAAACGCTGGGAGCAGCACTACCGAGCGGCGCATTTGGCTCAAATTGGTATCGAGCGGCGCGCTCAAAAGCAGCGGGCCATTGCCGGCGTGCTCGACATTGTGGTGAGCGTGGGGTCGCAGGCCTGGTTGCTCCTGCGCGTGATGGCGCGCGGGTCGGGTCTGGGGAGCTTCGTGTTTTATCGCCAGGTGATTGACAACTACGCCAGTGCTGGCTCGAGTCTCGTGCGCAACCTGCACACGATGCAGGAGAGTAGCTTGTATGTGAATGATTACTTCGAGATGATGGCGCTTCAGCCGCGACTGCCCGAGGCGGCCGAGCCGGTGGTGCTCGAACCGGCCGGGCCGCCGCCCCGGATTGAATTTGAGAAGGTAAGTTTTCGCTACCCCGGGGGCGAGCATGAGGTGTTGCGGGAGGTGTCGTTTGTGCTCGAGCCCGGGGAGGGCCTGGCGATCGTGGGGGCGAATGGCGCCGGCAAAACTACGCTTATTAAACTGCTCTTGCGGCTCTACGATCCGACGTCGGGACGAATTCTGGTGGATGGCCAGGATTTGCGCGCGATCAATGCAGCCAGCTGGTACCGACGCATCGGGGCGCTGTTTCAGGATTTTAACCGCTACGATTCCTTGAGCGTGCGCGACAATATCGCGCTCGGCCGGGCCGCCACCAAGGCCAATTCGGCCGAAGTGCGGGCAGCGGCTGAGGAGGCGGGCGCCAACGGCTTTATCGAGGAGTATCCGCATACGTACGACCAGATTCTCAATCGCAGTTTCAAGAACGGCATTGAGCCGTCGGGCGGGCAATGGCAGCGCATCGCGCTGGCGCGAGCGTTTTACCGCGATGCCAGCATTCTGATACTCGATGAGCCGACGTCGGCGATTGACGCCAAAGGCGAGTTTGAGATCTTTGAGCAAATTGCGGCCAACCAGCGCGAGAAATCAACCATCATTATCTCGCATCGGTTTAGCACGGTGCGCAACGCCGACATGATTATTGTGCTTGAGAACGGCACCATTACGGAGCGCGGGAGCCACGAACAGCTCGTGGCGCTGGGTGGGCGGTACCATGAGCTCTTTGAGCTACAGGCCTCGGGATACCGCTAGAGTTTGCGGTGGCCGCATTTGACGGCATAATGGAATGATCCCGAGTCGAAATGCAGTTCATTGCGACAACGGATGGCCCTTCCCAAGTGCAGTTTCTCCGGCCGAGAGAGGTGGATTCCCTATGAACCGCAGGATAGGCCTAACGGCGGTAGAGCGACAACGGCGGCTCGAAGCCGGCCTCCTTGAGCTGGGGGCACCACCATCCGAGCCCGAGCTCTACCGGCTCATGCGGCGACTGGAGCTTTCTACTCCGGCCGCACTCATCGGCTACCTACAGAATCAGGGAGTCCAGCTAGCGCTGCCGAAGGGGGGTGTCTTCGAACTAGCGGCGGCCCAGGAGCCGATCGGTACCCTTACCGCCCTCAACCAAAGCGGGCGCCTGCTCCGGCCCAGCCTACGCAAGCTCTACTTCCTGCTGTCTTGGCTGGCGCTCCAGCCAGAGGGTCTCTGCGGGCCGGTCATGAATATCCAGCCGAGCCCACTGCTTGGCGGTAGGTATAGCCGGCTGGAGGTCCGCACGCTGCGATTTGCCGAAAGCCACCAACTGATCGATCGGGGGCCCCGCGTCTCAAAAGAGACTCGGGCCTACACGCGGCTAACTCCAGCCGGCTGGAGCGCCATCCAGGAGCTCGAAGTGTTCCTGGATGGTGAGACCGACGACCTGAAACGGGAGGTGATGGCATTTCAGACTGCTTGGCAGGCTACGATCGAGGCGGATTTCTCCCCGTCGGTGGCGACGCTCTTCTCCCCGCTCCTGACCGTCGTCCTCCTGCGTCATCTAGCCGACAGGGAGGGGGAGGTGTCGGACCTCTCGCTCGATACTCTCCAGGAGTGGTGCGGCGACATCAGTGAATGGTGGATCCGCAAACTACTTCAAGACAGTGAGGCCGGCGGTTACCTGACATGGCAGAGAGTGGGAGACGGCCATTCGTTAAGCTGGACCGCGCTTGGGCGGGAGCTGTGGCACCAGTATGGCTCCAGAGCCGATATGGTGCTTCCCACCTCCCCTGCGGTAGTCGGCGTCTTCGATGAAGCCGATCTGGACGGAACGATGGGTGGCCTCAGCCGAGCTCCGGAGGGTCTGATGATTCTTCGGTTTATTCGGCAGCGGGGGGAGCGATGGTCCTGCCCGCAGCTCAAGCCGCTGGAGACCATCACCGGTCTTCCGAATTCTGTTCTTCGCCAGCTGCTGCCGAGCCTTCAGGCGGCCGAACTCATTACCATCACGAAGAGCACGATCCCGAAGACTCCCCCTCTGTTCATAGTCCTTACGCCTGCTGGTCTCGCGGCACTAGAGTACTACGGAAGCTACTTGGAGCGCTACGAACGACTGCCAGCGGCGGCCGAGCTAGCCGAGACCCTGACGGGGATCGCGTATGGCACCAGGGGTCATCTGTATCAACTGCTTCTGTACATCGAGGCTCAACCAGGAGAGATGCTTCGGAAGGCGAGTCTGGCCTTGGTTCGGCCCTTTTTCGGTTCGGTGGGGAGTACAGCCGTGTCGGCGCTGCTCAAAACATTCGCCGAGCACAAGATGATCGAGCGCGGAGGCAGACGGTCTACGTCTTATATCCGGCTCCTGCCCTTGGGCAAACAGATACGCCAACGGCTGGCCCTGGAGCTACCCCATGCTCCGCGGCTCGCGGCCGAGGTCGTGAGTCGGCTGATCCGGGATTTGCCGACTTCGATGCCGGCTCCCGATCGGACTCGACAGCAGCTGGAGAAACAGTTTCTGCTGGAACTGATAGCTCAGCGCGATCAACAAATCGCCGAGCTCCAGTCGGCGCACCCCCGCTCGGCTGGCCCGACTGGTCCGGTGGCGTAACCGCCACCTCGCACCCGGGAGAGTGCCATGGTGGCCCTGGTCGCAATCCGATCAGGGCCACCACACCACGGATTTATTGATAGTGCGGTTGCGGTCTCTAGGCTACCTTAGGCGCGGCCCGCTTCGTCGACCGTGGTGGTTGGCGAGGGGGCAGGCCGCTCGGAAGTGAGGTGGATTTGGTCGCCGCGGCGGGTGGCGGTGATGGTATCACCGGCTTCGAAGCGGCCGTCGAGCAGCCCCGTGGCGAGCGGGTCTTCCAGGAGATCCTGGATGGCACGGCGCATCGGGCGGGCGCCCTGTTTGGTGTCGTAGCCACGCTCCACGAGGAGTCCTTTGGCCGAGGACGTCACTTTGAGCTTGAGATCTTGTTCATCGAGGCGTTTGCTCAAGTCGGTCAGCTGAAGCACAAGAATCTTTTTGATGTCGTTTTGGCTGAGCGTCTTGAAGACCAGTGTGCCGTCAATGCGGTTGAGGAATTCGGGGCGGAATTGCTTGCGCAGGTCTTCGAGCACCTTAGTTTTGACCTTGAGGTGAGTGGCCTCGAGGGCTTTTTCCTCATTCGGAGTTTCGGTGCGGAAACCGAGCTCGACTTCGCGGTTCATGTCGGAGGCGCCGACGTTGGAGGTCATGATGATGACCGTGTTGCGGAAGTCGACGCGGCGGCCTTTGGCGTCGGTGACATAGCCATCTTCGAGGATTTGCAGCAGCATGTTGAACACATCGGGGTGGGCCTTCTCGAGCTCATCGAAAAGGATGAGGCTGTAGGGCTTGCGCCGGACCTGCTCCGTGAGCTGACCACCTTCGTCGTAGCCGACATAGCCGGCGGGGGCGCCGACGAGGCGCGAAACGTTGTGCCGCTCCATGAATTCCGACATGTCGATCTTGATCATGGCATCGCGGTCGTGGAACAATTCCTCGGACAGCATACGCGCGAGCTCGGTTTTGCCGACGCCGGTGGGGCCGAGGAAAATGAAGCTGCCGATGGGACGGCGGGCGTCGGACACGCCGGTGCGCGAGCGGCGGATGCTGCGGGAGATGGCTTCGATGGCTTCTGTTTGGCCGATGACTCGGCGCTTGAGCGAGTCTTCGAGCTTGAGGAGGCTGTCGACTTCGGTCTTGATGAGGCGCGTGACGGGGATGCCGGTCATGAGCGAGACGACCTGGGCGATGTCTTCGGCGGTGATACGCACGGCGGCATCGGCGGCGCCTTCTTTGAGTTTGAGCTGACTGAGGCGGTTTTGGATGACCGATTCGCGGGTCTTGAGGCGAGCGGCCAGCTCGAAGTCTTGGTCGAAGACGGCGTTTTCGATGTCGTCACGGATTTCGCTTACTTGTTTTTGGAGGTTGCGCAAAGCCTTGCTGGAGCCGCCGCGCTTGATGCGGGCGAGGCTGGCGGCCTCGTCGATGAGGTCGATGGCCTTGTCGGGCAGAAAACGGTCGGCCACGTAGCGCTTAGCGAGCTTGGCGGCGGCTTCGATGGCCTCGTCGCTGATTTCGACGCGGTGGTGCTCTTCGTAACGGGGCCGCAAACCGCGCAGCACGTCGACGGTCTCTTCGGGCGTGGTTTCGGGGACCTGCACCGGCTGGAAGCGGCGCTCGAGGGCGGCGTCTTTTTCGATGTGCTTGCGGTATTCGTCGAGAGTAGTGGCGCCGATCACCTGAATTTCGCCGCGGCTGAGCGCGGGCTTGAGGATGTTGGCGGCGTCGATGGCGCCTTCGGCCGCGCCGGCGCCCACCACGGTGTGGAGCTCGTCGATGAAGAGGATGACCTCGGGAGTGGCTTTGGCCTCGTCGAGGATTTTTTTGAGGCGCTCTTCGAATTCGCCGCGGTACTTGGTGCCGGCGATGACCGACGCCAGGTCGAGCATGACGAGGCGCTTGCGCAGAAGCATTTCGGGGACTTCCTCGGCAATGATGCGCTGAGCCAGGCCCTCGGCGATGGCGGTTTTGCCAACGCCGGGCTCGCCGATGAGCACGGGGTTGTTTTTGCTGCGGCGGCCGAGGATAGAAATGACGCGGCTAATCTGGGCTTCGCGGCCCACCATGGGATCGAGCTTGTTGTCGCCGGCTTTGGCGGTGAGATCGATGCCAAAGTGATCGAGCGCGGGGGTTTTGGATTTGCCGGCGTTGCCGCCTCCCCCACCCTTGGCGGTACGGGCGCCGCCGCGCTCTTCGTCGGCATAGAAGTATTGCTGGTTGCCGAGGTAGTTTTCGAGCTCACCGCGGATGATAGCGGGGTCGATCTGGAGGTCGTTTTTGAGCAAGCTGATAGCGCGCGCACTTTTTTCGCTCAGGATGGCGAACAAAATGTGCTCGGTACCGCAGTAAGGCTGCCCGAATTCCTTCGCCACGCGCATGCTGTAGGTGAGCGTACGCTTAGCGGTTTCGGAGGCGCCTTTGTAGCCGCCGCCGGCTAACTGCTGCGAGAAGCTCAGTACCAGCTGGGCTTTTTCGAACGTGACGCCGACATTTTTGAGAATTTTGGCCCCGATGGAGGTCTCTTGCTGCAGCACGCCGAGCAAAATGTGCTCGGTGCCGACGTAGCTGGAACCCATTTGGGTGGCGATGGCCTCGGCGTTTTCGAGACTGCGTTTGGCGTTCTCGGTGAACCGATCGAACTGTGAGCTAAAATCGGCCATGATTGATGTCCTTTCCGTTACCCTCCCACGCTGGCATCCGGTAGTCAAGAGTACGCGAGATATGCAGATAGTATAGCATTGTTGGCACTCTATGCAAGCGAGTGCTAAACGTCATTGCGGTAGGCGCTGGAGCAGGAGACGGCGCTGTTGTTCGAGGCGCGCGAGCTCGCGTTGCAAGGTTTGGCGACCTTTGGCGGTGAGGGTGTAGGAACCGTGTTTTTGCAGGTGACCGGTAGTGGTCAATTCACTTATAAGATAATAGGCTGTACTTTTCTTGAGGACGATATTGGCGACAGTATCGGCCAGTACTTGCTCGGCGATGCGGGCGCAATCGATGGGACCCGCAGCGACGGCGAGAAGGATGGCGAGGCGCTCGTAACTGAGCGGCGTGTACTTGGTGCGGACTTGGCGGGTGGTTTTTGGTGGCTGGAGGGTGTTCATGAAGGTGATGTGGTCTAAAGTTTAGACTTTTTACGGTTATTTGAGTTCGGACCTACGGCAAATGTCTAAACTTTAGACATTGTACATAGCGCACGTAATGCCGGTGCGGCGCCCAGGCCGGATTGCCCGCCCGCACCCGATCACGGGCACGGGCGGGCCGCCGGAAGTTGACGGGCAGGTCATAGCCGATACCCGAAGTGAAAATGGGCTGGATCGACAATAAACGGGCCTCGGCCGGCCTTTTTCATACGACTGTGGTCAATGAAATCGCTGTCGCTACCGACCTCGGTGGGTAGATCGGCCGTATTGAGACCCATCACCCAGCGCGCAAACCGCCAGACTTGATCGAGACGAGTATTAACCCGCCGACCATTGACGTAGTTTATGTCCATAGCCCGCCATAACGGATGGAGTGCACCGTCACGATCGTGGCCCGTATTGACGCAGCTGACCCCGACGACGAAACCGGCGGTTACGATCACCTGCAAGAACTGCACGAGCCCCCAATACATCTTGGCGGCACGCTGGCTGAGGTCATCGAGCGGGTAGCATCGAATGCGCTGATCGTACTTGACCGCGGTGACGAGGCCACTAGCAAGCAGTTTGGTGGTGGCCACCTGACGCTGCGCGCCAGAGCTTTGGCTCGTCACTAGCGGACCGAGCTTTAGCTCCGTGAGTCGACTTGTCACCTTGGAGTAATCGATGCGGGCTTGGGACGTGACGATCCCCCGCCGGCCGGTTTGGGTGGCGCCTGGACCACCGTTGCTAGCGTGCGGGACAACATAGACGATTATGCCTATGAGCGCGAGGATGCCAAATAACCGCCTCACGGCGCTCCTTCGGGGGCTGGAGATGAACGGAGGGATGCCAACTTCGGCGATTGTTACCGTAGCGGATTATGTGCCTGGGTGCAACCGGCGAGCCGGCGGTCGCGGTGGCTAGTCGTTGGACTCGCGGCCCGAGAGCACGTCGGTTTGGCCGCCTGAGACCTCTTCGCTGCGGGCGGGGTCGATTTCGGCCTGTTGGTTGATGGCGTCGATGAGCGAGCTCTCGAGGTCACCACCCTTGGGCGCGGGTTCGGCCGCGGCGGCTGCGGCAGCGGCTTCGATGCGTGATTCGTCGGCCGAAATGATGTCGATGTTCCAGCCCGTGAGCTTGGCGGCCAGGCGGACGTTTTGGCCCTGCTTGCCGATGGCCAGCGAGAGCTGGTCTTCGGGCACGCGCACCACGGCCTTCTTTTCGACGTCATTGAGGCTGACGCTGACGACCTTGGTGGGTGACAGCGCATTGGCGATGTAGGTTTCGGGGTCTTCGGCGTAGGGGATGATGTCGATTTTTTCTTCGCCGAGGTCGCTCATGACGGCCTGCACGCGCGAGCCGCGGCCACCCACAAAGGTGCCGACGGCGTCGACGCCAGAGGCGTGCGATTGCACCGCGACCTTGGAGCGGATGCCGGCCTCGCGGGCGATGCCGACGATTTCGACACTGCCCGCCTCGATCTCGGGCACTTCGAGCTCGAACAAATGCTTCACCATGTGGGCGTGGGCGCGGCTGAGCACGATCTGCGGTCCGCGGGCGGTTTGCTCTACGCGCACCACAAACACCTTGAGGCGCTGGCCGGTGTAGTAGCGCTCGCCGGGAATTTGCTCTGAGGCAAACAATACGCCGGTGGCTTTGCCCAGATCGACGTAGGCCACGCTGCCTTCGACGCGCTGCACGTTGCCGTTGAGCACCAGGCCCTCTTTGTCTTTGTACTCGGTGAAGACGATTTCACGCTCGGCTTCGCGCAGGCGCTGAATGATCACCTGCTTGGCGGTTTGGGCGGCCACGCGGCCGAAGTCTTCGGGGTGGGCTTCCATTTCGACCATGTAGGGCTCGATGCCGGCTTCGACGTCGGCTTCGCGCACTTCGGCCTTTTTGTCGATCTTTTTGGCGTCCGAGAGACCGATTTGGAGAAATTCGTTGTCGACCTCGCCGTCTGGTACCACAGCCTTGGATTCATAGATGTGCACCTCACCGGTCTCTTCGTCGAGCTCGGCGCGGGCTTCTTGATCTTTGTCGCTGTAATCTTTCTTGTACGCCGCGGCCAGCGCGGCCTGAACGGTCTCGATGATAATGTCGCGGGGAAGATTTTTTTCCTCAGCGATGAGGTTGATAGCGGCTAAAAAATTGGTTTGCATAGTGGTGAACTCCTTATTCTGTTGTTATTCAATTGTGGCGCTGTGTGATAAAAATGACCGGCCTGCTGGCCGGCTACAAGAGACATTATAGCGTGGGGGTGGGCTGGCGGCAAGTTTGTCGATATAATGGTGATCTGTAACTCATGAGGTTGTGCATGGCAAAGGTGGCTCGTCTTTTGGATACTATTGTGCCCGAGCGGTACGCGCTGGACATTGACGTTGACATGGCGGGTTCACGGTTTGCGATTCATGAATCGATTGATTTTGCCGTGGTGGAGCCATCAAACGAGCTGGTATTCCATGCGGTTGGGCTGGAAGTGAGCGAGGTGAAGCTCGACGGCAAGCTCAGCCCGGAGTCGGTGAAGCTCGACGAGAAGACCGAGACCGTGACGTTTGCGTTTGCGGAGATCGTGGGCGCCGGCATGCATCACTTGTCGATGCGGGTGCGCGGTGTCATCGGCGACTCGCTGCATGGTTTTTACCGCAGCACTTACCAGCGCGACGGCCAGGAGCAGCTCATTGCGACCACGCAATTTGAAGCGGTGCATGCGCGCGAGGCGCTGGTGGCGATCGACGAACCCAGCGCCAAGGCGGTGTTTGAGCTGAATTTGACCGTGCCGGAGGGCATGATGGCGCTGTCGAATACCGTGGCGACCGAGGAGACGCCGGCCGGCGAGGGGCGCAAGCGCGTAACCTTTGCGCCCACGCCCAAGATGAGCACCTACTTGCTGGCGTATGTGGTAGGCGAGTTTGAGTACCTGGAGGGCGAGACGGCCGAGGGCGTGCGGGTGCGCGCACTGGCAACGCCGGGACACAAAGACCAGCTGGCGTTTGCGCTGGATATGGCGACGTGGACGCTATCATTTTTCGGAGATTATTTTGGCATTCCCTATCCCCTGCCCAACCTCGATATGGTAGCGCTGCCGGATTTTGCGGCCGGCGCGATGGAAAACTGGGGACTGGTGACGTACCGCGAAACGGCGCTGCTGCTCGATCCTGAGCGCACCTCGCTCATGGCCAAGCAGCGCGTGGCCGAGATCGTGACGCACGAGCTAGCGCACCAGTGGTTTGGCAACCTCGTCACGATGCGGTGGTGGAACGATTTGTGGCTCAACGAAGGCTTTGCGACCTGGTGTGCCGATTTGGCGCGCAACGCGCGGTTCCCGGAGTGGGAGATCTGGGCGCACTTTACGGCCGATGAAACAGGTCGCGCCATGGAGCTCGATAGCCTCGTGAGCACTCACCCCATTGAGGTGGAGGTAGAGGACCCGCGCGGGCTCGACGAAATTTTTGATGCGGTGTCATATAGCAAGGGAGGCAGTGTGATCCGCATGCTGCACCACTATTTGGGAGATCAGGACTTTCGCAAGGGGCTGCATGCGTACCTCACGAAGCACAGCTACGCCAACGCGGTGACGCACGATCTGTGGCGGGCGCTGGAAGCGGCATCGGGCAAGCCGGTGGACGCGCTGATGTCGGCCTGGACGAGCAAGCCAGGGTATCCGGTGGTGACGTTTGACGACGGCGAGGTACAGCAGCGGCGGTTTTACAGCTCGCCGCGACAGGCGGCCAAAGGCCAGGATGCGTCGCTGTGGCCGATACCGTTTAATGTGCTGCTGCCCGGCGGGCGGGAGACCCCCACGGAGCTGCTGCGAAAGCACAGCGACATGTTGTCGGCCGAGATATTGGGTTCGGATTGGTTTAAGCCCAATCCGGGGCAAACGGGATTTTTCCGGACGCACTACACCGAGGGGATGATCGAGGCTTTGACCGCGCCGTTGCACACCCGCGAGCTGGCGGTGGTGGACCGGTTTGGCATCATCGGCGACGTGACGGCGGCTACTGAAGCCGGTGTCACGACCAGCACGGCGTTGCTGAAACTGGTGGCGGCGCTGCGCGATGAGCCGAATTATGTGGTGTGGACCGGAGTGAGTGGTGCGTTGGGTGATTTGTCGCATGCCGTCGAGGATGCGGCCTTGCGCGAGCGACTCGACCATTTTGGGCATTGGCTCGTGGGACCAAACGTGAAGCGCCTGGGCTGGGAGGCCGCCGACGATGAGTCATCGTTTGATACGTTGATGCGGCCACTGGTATTGCAGCAGGCGATTCGGTTTGATGATGAGACAGTGGTGAAGGAGGCCAAGACACGCTGGGCAGCCTGGATGGACGGAGCCGAAACAGATCCGGACGTGGTGGCGGCGCTGCTGTTTGCGGCGGCGAGACATGGTGGTGAACACGAGTTTGAGGCTATGCAAAGCCGCTATGAGCGCGAACCGGTGCCGCAGATCAAACTGGGGCTACTGGGGGCAATGGGCCGTTTTCGTCAGCCGGCCCTGATTGCGCGCTATTTGGCGTACGCACTGACCGAGGCGGTACGGCCGCAGGACCTCTACATTGCGCTAGCCTGGGGCATGCGCAACCGCGACGGGCGCGACGCTACCTGGCAATGGGTCCAAGATCACTGGAATCTATGGCTGGAGCGCTACGGAGCGGGCGGCCATATGCTGGAGCATTTTCCTTTGTTTGTGGGCGCGGGTTTTGCGACACACGCGAAAGCAGCCGAGATCCGGGACTTTTTCGACAGCCACCCGCACCCGGCGCTGGGCCGGCCGACGGATCAGGCGGTGGAAAGCGTGGAGTTGCGGGCCGATTGGGCAGATCGCGACGCGGCGGCCGTGGCGGCGTTTTTGGCCGATTGGGAGCAGGCGCAGGCCCGCTAATGCGGCCAGCCGGCTACCATCCACCGACGGCGTTTTCGAGGTGCGCGATCTGGGGCTGTTCGAGGCTGCCCTCAACGGTGACGACGTCGATTTGGTAGGGGCCGTCGTAACCATGTGCCTGGTTCCAGGCCAGGGCGGCGCGCATGAGGCGCGCGGATTTGTCCCGCGAAATGTATTCGGCCGCGTAGCCGTAGCGGATGTCGGAGCGGTATTTAACCTCGATGAAGTGAATTATGCCGTGGCGGCGGGCGACGATATCGAGCTCGCACCACCGGTTGCGCCAATTGCGCGCGAGAATGGCAAAGCCACTGGCGGCGAGGTGCTGAGCGGCGAGCTGTTCGCCCGCGCGGCCGGTCTCAACCGATGACACGTGCGGCCTCCCGGATGGGACGAAAGCTATATCGGTGTTGCGGGCCGGGACCGTGGGCGGCCAGGCCGGCAGCGTGCAGGGCGGTGCCGTAGCCAACATGCTGGTCGAAACCATAGCGGGGGTCGGCCCGGTGCAGCCGCTGCATGTAGGCATCGCGCGCCACCTTGGCGATGATCGAGGCGGCGGCAACCGGTGAGATGGTGGCGTCGGCTTTCACAAACACCTGCGACTCGTGGGTGCCCCGCAGGTAATTGTGTCTGCCGTCGAGGATGATAACGGCAGCCTCAAGGCTCATGCCGGCCAGAGCGCGCAAGCCGCTCTCGCGCACTGCCCAGCTGAGGCCGTGGGCGTCAACCTCAGCGGCGGCCACCCAGCCGATGCCCACGGCGAGGGCGCGGCGACGGATGTCGCGACTGAGGCGGCGGCGGGCCGGGGCTGCGAGGGCTTTGGAGTCGCCGAGGCCGGGAAGGCGCAGGCGGGGCGGCAAGATTACGGCCGCGGCCACTACCGGGCCGGCCCAGGCGCCGCGGCCGACCTCGTCGATGCCGATGATGGTGCGGCCTGCGCGCACCAGCGGGAGTACCGCGCGCCAGCCGGGGGCGGCGGCATGCCGGGGGGTGCGGGTGGTAGCGGGAATTCCAGATATGACCGTCATGCCAACCAGCATACCGCAAAACGGCCGACTTCTATACCAAAAAACAGCACCGGTATAACGGCGCTGTTTTAGATGAACACTAAAGGATTTTGGCTACGATTGGACGGCTTTGCCTTCGCCAGGCTCGGCTTGGGCAACACCGGCTTCGGCCTCGTCGGCGGGGGCTTGCTGTTCGTCGGGAGTGCCGGTATCGGCAGCGGTGTTGGGTTCGTCTTCGCTGGCGGCGGCTTTGGCTTCGGATTTTTCAACATCAGCCAGCGGCACAGCATCGGTGAGGGCGTCTTCAGCTTGCTCGGCATCGATGACCTCGGTCTCATCGGTGTCGCCGGCGGGCGTCTCGGGCGTGGAGACGTCGTTGGCGGCGATCTTGTCGAAGCTAATTTCCCTGAGACGGGCCGACTTGCCTCGGCGCTCGCGCAGGAAGGAGAGGAAGTTGCGGCGGACTTTGGCTCGGCGCAAAATTTCAATTTTGGAAACGTTGGGTGAGTGCAGCAAGAAGGTCTTCTCGACGCCAATACCGGAAGCAATGCGCCGAACAGTAACGCAGGCGGTCAGCTCGTTCATGCGGTGCGTGCGAATGATAATGCCTTCGAACACCTGGATACGCTGCTTGGCGCCTTCCTTGATGAGCTGATGCACACGCACGGTATCACCCGTCTGCACCTGGGGCAGGGCGGGCTTGCGGTAATTGAGTTCGAGTTGACGAATGGCTTCCATAACCCGGGTACTTTAGCATATCTGAGCGGAGCGATCAAGGGGCTGGGCCTGCGGCCCGGGGAGCTGGTCCCCGGGCCGCAGCAGGTCTACGAGCCGGCGCACTGCTGCTCCGTGTTGGGCAACTCGGTGGCACCAATGACATACCGATCTCCAGGCCAGATGCCGTGGAAGGTGATGGCGTATTGCCTGTTGGGCCCGAAGAACTTCTTTCCCTTGCTCGGGTCGGGGTAGTAGGTGGCGCCGAACGTGCCCTTGTTGATGTAGTATGAACCGCTGGCGGTCTCGAGCTTGGGCGGGTCGGTGTCGAGCGGGTTGTCCGACACCTTGCACACCAGGATGGTGGCTTGGTGCGGCCGGGTAGAGGCCTGGTCGTACTTGAAGATGCCGTACCCGATGGCACCGACCACGATCACGATCGCGGCCGCGAAGTTCGCCCAGAACCTGATATTCCAGAACAGGTCCGAACGGGCCAGGCGTGGTGGCGGTTTGGCAGGTGCGGGAGGCGTGTCTTTCGCGGCCTGAACGCGGGTCGCGGCGTCGGCCTCAATCACCCTCTGCTCCGCAATGGTTTGGGCCTTGAATGCGGCCGTGGCGGTGGCGGCCTTGGCGGCCGTCTGGAGGCGAGCTGTTTGCAGTTTGGCCTCCGCGGCCAGCTGCTGGCCCTTGGCTCGGGCCGCCTCAACGCGTCCATCGCGCGATGCGGTGATCGTGGCGGCCTTCACCCTCAGCCAGGCTTGCACCAAGGCACAGAGCGGCCACACGACGTACCACAGCACCAGAGCTGCAGCGAGGCTTCCTATAACGATCAACCAAATCTGTAGACTTCCCATACGGTACCGCCTTTCGGGTGGCTAGGTGGTCATGGAGAATTTGGTCTCAATCAGTATTAATGGGCTGGGCGTTTTTGGCAAGCTCACGCGGCGTGGGTTACTTGGTCCGTGCCAACGAGGGCGCCTAATTGCTCTAAGAGTGCTTCGGAAACGGCGACCTTAAACGGTAGCCGGATTTTCTTGGGAGCGTCGGCCCCGACCACGATATAAATTTCGGCGCCGCCGGCATGAGCGCCGATGATTTGCTTGATGTCGTGAAGCAATTGCTGATCGGACAGGTCGGCGAGATGAAGCACCACGTAGCCGCCGCCAGGGGATGCCGCGGCGGCTGGGCGGGCGGGCGGGGCGGCGACTGGGGCCGCCGGCTGCGGCGCGTGGGTAGAGACATGACTGGAAGCGGTGTCGTAATTGACGATTTTGGCGGCGTCTACCATCATCTTCGGCTCGTCGGTGAGGCGGCCTTCTTTGTCGCGGGCGGAAATTTTGCCCGTGGCCATGATGATGTTGTCGGCCTCGAAGACTTCGGGGGATTTTTCGAAGGCCTTGGGAAAGACGATGAGCTCGGTGAGGCCGGTTTTGTCTTCGATGCCCACGAAGGCCATGGTGTCGCCTTTTTTCGTGAGAATTTTGCGCACCGTGGTGATAATACCGCCGATACGCAGGAGTTTGCCGTCCGACGAAGGCGTGATGTCACTGATGGGCACGCAGGTGTCGGCGAGGTAGCCGGCGTATTCGTCGAGGGGATGATGCGAGATGTAGAGGCCGAGGAGCTCCTTTTCCCAGGCGAGCTGCTCGCGGGTCGAGGCAGGGTGCGGCGCGGATTCGAGCCGAAGAGCCGGCAGGTTTTCTTCGACGCCGAGCGAGCCGAAGATGTCGATTTGGCCCGAGAGAGCGTTTTTTTGGGCTTTGGCGCCAAAGGCGGTGATGGTTTCGATGTTAAAGAGAAGCTGAGCTCGGTCACCGTCGATGAGCGCGTCGAAGGCACCGCATTTGGTGAGTGATTCCCAGACTTTTTTGTTGCACTCGCGGGCGTTGACGCGCTTGGCAAAGTCTTCGACAGAGGCAAAGGGGCCGCCCTCGTCGCGCGCCGCCAGGATGGTCTCGATGGGGCCGGAACCGATGTTTTTGACCGCCGAAAGGCCAAATCGGATGTTGCCCGACTCTTTGACCACGGCAAATTCGTGGAACGACTCGTTGACGTCGGGGGGCAGCACCTGGATGCCCATGCGCGTGCACTCGGCCACCTCGATGGCGATGCGGTCGATGTTGCCAAAATCACTGGTCATGAGCGCGGCCATGAAGGCGGCGGGGTAATGCGCCTTGAGGTAGGCGGTTTGGTAGGCGATGAGGCCGTAGCAGGCAGCGTGGGATTTGTTGAAACAATAGGCGGCGAAATCTTCGAGATTGGCCCAGAAGTCTTCCATGATTTTTTGATCGGCGCCAACGTTTTTGACCGCGCCTTCGACGAATTTGGTTTTCATTTTGGCCATCATGGCGGCGTTCTTTTTGCCAATGGCTTTGCGCAAGGTGTCGGCCTCGCCGCCGGTGAAGCCGCTGACCTCTTTGGAGATCTGCATGACCTGCTCTTGGTACACGAGCACGCCGTAGGTGTTTTTGAGCGCGTTTTCCATGGAGGGGTGCACGTAGGTGATGGGGATGCTGCCGTGCTTGCGGCCGATGAATTCGTCGATCCACTGCATGGGGCCGGGGCGGTAGAGCGCTACCATGGCAATGATGTCGTCGAAGACCGTGGGCT
Organism: Candidatus Saccharimonadia bacterium; assembly: GCA_035544015.1. NCBI lineage: Bacteria > Candidatus Saccharimonadota > Candidatus Saccharimonadia > Candidatus Saccharimonadia bacterium. The sequence continues at coordinate 84,803 of DATKIP010000093.1, read as the reverse complement.
TGAGGTCGCGCAGGTAGCGCTTCATGCCCGCGGATTCTACCTGGAAGACACCGGTGGTGTCGCCGCGCGAGAGGAGCTCGAAGGTTTTGGGATCGTCGAGCGGGATGTCGGCAATGTCGATGGCGGCGCCGTAGACGCGTTTGATGATGCGCAGGGCATTGTTGATGACGGTAAGGTTGGAGAGGCCGAGGAAGTCCATTTTGAGCAGGCCGAGCTCCTCGATGGGGCCCATGGAGTACTGCGTGGCGGTACCGCCTTTTTGGGCGCGCTGCACCGGCGTGTAGCCCACGATCGGCTCGGGCGCGATCACCACGCCGGCCGCGTGCACGCCGTTTGAGCGGATGGTGCCTTCGAGGCGGATGGCGAGGTCGATGAGCTCGCGGGCGCGCTGGTTGGTGGTGTATTCCTTCACAAGCTCGGGGTCGGGGCGCTGCTCGCTGCCTTTGCCGGTTTTGAGGCCGGCGGCTACGGCCAGGGGGATGTGGCGGCCCTGCACCGGCTGCGGTACAAGCTTGGCAATGGCGTCGACCTCGGCGTAGGAGTAGCCGAGCGCGCGGCCGGTGTCGCGCACGGCGTTGCGGGCGGCCATGGTGCCGAAGGTGATGATCTGCGCCACGCGTTCTTGGCCGTATTTTTCCGTGACGTAGTCGATGACTTCGCCGCGGCGGGTGTCTTGGATGTCGATGTCGATGTCGGGCATGGAGATGCGGTCGGGGTTGAGGAAGCGCTCAAACAGCAGGTCGTATTTGAGCGGATCGAGGTCGGTAATGTTCATGGCGAAGGACACGATGGAACCGGCCGCACTCCCCCGCCCGGGGCCAAAGATGATGCCCTGGTTTTTGCCCCAGTTGATGAAATCGGACACGATGAGAAAGTAGCCGTCGTAGCCCATGCGGCCGATGACCGACAGCTCAAACTCGAGGCGCTCGGCGATTTCGGGGGTGACGAGAGTTTTGGCTTTGACTTCGGTAATGTGGGCGATGTCTTCTTTGGGAATGCCGCCGTAGCGCCAGGCGAGCCCCCGCCAACACAGGCTGTGCAGGTATTCGCGCTCATCCTTGAACCCCTCGGGGACTTCGAAGGTGGGGATGAGAATGCGGCCCAATTCAAGCTCCACATCGCAGCGTTCGGCGATTTTGACCGTGTTTTCGTAGGCCTCGGGGACGCGCTGGAAACGCTCGATGACTTCGTCGGGGCTGGTGACGTAGAGGTCCATGTCCATGGTCATGCGGCCGGCGTCGCTGATGGTTTTGCCGGTCTGGACGCACAGCAAGATTTCGTGCGCCTCGCGATCGGTGTGGGCGCTGTAGTGGGCGTCGGCTGTGACTACGAGCGGCACGCCAGTGCTGCGCGAGAGCTCGATTTTGGCATCGTTAATTTGTTTTTGGGTCTCCCATTGGTGCTCGTGCGCTTGGAGTTCGAGGTAATAATTGCCGCGGCCAAAGGTGGCGTCGTACCACTCGACTACTTTCTGCGCCTCGGCCAGGTTGCCGTTGAGGATGTTTTGAGCCACCTCGCCACCGGCACAGGCGGAAAGCGCGATGAGGCCTTCGTGGTACTGGGTAATGAGGTCGCGGTCGATGCGCGGCTTGTAATAGTACCCCTCGAGCTGCGCGATGGTGACGAGCTTCATGAGGTTGTGGTAGCCGACGTTGTTGTACGCCAGCAGGATGAGGTGGTAGGGATTGGCGTCTTGGCGGCCGGCTTTGTCGAGGTGGCCGCGCGGCGCCACGTAGGTTTCAACGCCGATTATTGGCTTGATGTCGCGCTTTTTGGCTTCTTTGTAAAATTCGATGGCGCCCGACATGGTGCCGTGATCGGTGAGCGCCACCGAGGTCATGCCGAGCTCCTGCACGCGATCGAGCATGCCGGGGACCTTTTGGAGGCCGTCGAGCAGGGAGTAGTGGCTGTGATTGTGCAGGTGGACAAATTGTGGTTTCGCTGTTTGTGTTTCCGGCACGCCCTCTCCCCTCTTCGTTGATTTTAATGGTAGCACATGGGCGTGACCGGCCGCGGGGGCAGTCGTCCGCGGTAATGTGTCTAAACCTTAGACATTCAGTGCGTCATTACCTTCAGGTTCGGACGGTTTGTCTAAATTCTAGACTCGTTTTGCAGTCGCAAGCCGCCGCTTTCGATTTCGGGTGGCGGACACGGATGGTTGCTTTCGCATGTTAGTTATTCTATAAAATATGAGGCCTATTCCCGCTATGGACGGTAGCGGGAGGATTTCCAACCCGAGAAGGAGGAGTACGACGGTGACATTCAGGCGCCTGGCGGCCGTGGCGATAGTGTCCGTAGCGACTGCGGTGTGGGTCGGGAATATGGGTAACCGGGATTCCATCACGAGCGCGAATGCGGGCCTGCGATCGACGATCGCGAGCCCATCCCGGGATCCTCAGCGGCCCAAGCCGCAGACTGCGCCGCCAGATTCTGTGGCGGGAGCAACGGTGATCGATTTCAAGGAGGAGCCGGTCTCGCCGAGCCGCACGAGCTGGCGGGTGGTGGTCTACGCCCAGGGCGTTGACGGACCGCTGGAGGTAGTGACGGGACTGGCCGATCGGCAGGCGGCCAAGGCCTGTGCCCGGCGGCTGAGCAGCCAAGCCTTCGGCCGGGGACGGCGCATACTGCTGGCTAGCCGGCGGCGGGCGGGAACCTGCGCGTAGAGCGCGGCATGGTGCGGTGGTCGGGCCCTGAAGCCTTTTTTGGACGGCAATTAGTTGTGTTTTGGGCTTTTTTGTAGTATCAACAGAACGTCGTTTCCGTTTCGGGACGATCTGCGGGTAACCCGCAGTGGAGCTCTTGCATTGGAGCGTGTTATGCGCATCAGGGGAATTATTGCTGCCGGGGTGCTGGTGGTGGGTGGCGTCGCCGTCGCTGCGAATGGCGGTCTGTCCGGCAACCAGTCGGGTGGTGACGTCACCCCGAACCCCACCAGCACCCGCAGCTCCAACGAACGCGTCTACTCGGATGGTTCGATCCCGGCCGCGCAGGTGAAGAGCATCAAGGTCCAGCAGTCGCCGCTCTCCGGGCAGTGGTTCGTGACGGCCGACGTGACGGGCAAGGAGTTTCGGACCTACGATCTGGCCGGCCACTTCGACACCGAATCCGATGCCGCGGCCTGCGGCAAGAAGCTGGTCGCGCTGTGGGAAGCCAAGAAGCCGGTGCCGATCGCATCGGACGAGCAGGAGAACACCTGCCCCGCGTAACTTCCCGTTCTGTCGCATGACAGAACAACCGCCCTTGGCGGGAGCTCCCGGCTCTTGCCGGGGGCTTTCGTCGTTCTAGACCGGGCGTTTAGCGGTTTTCGATGGTTTGGCCGACGTCGCGGAAAAAGTGCCCAATGACGGGCGCGCCGCCGAAGAGCTGAAGCAGTCCCACGAGTACCGCCACGCCCACGGTGGCGCCCAAAACGCCGCCGAGGCCGGCAAAAATGCCGCGCACAAACGAGCTCCAAATCTGGCGTCGGGTACTGTGCAGCACGTAGATGTAGTCGAGGATGAGCGCGTCTTCGACGGCTTTGCCGAGGCGCTCGTAGTTGACGCCGCTGCGCTTGGAGTTGGAGTCGGGTCGGTCGCTGGCGAGAATCATTTAGTGGCCGTCGCGCACGTCGTCGACTTTGCTCTTGGCCGAGGTGGCGAGATGGCGGGTGACGCGTTCGAGCTCGCTCATAACGGCTGCGCCCTCGTTGAGGAGCTGCTTGACCTCTTTGACGGCCACGTCTTTCGTCTGGGCGCCGCTCTTGGTGAGGTTGGTGGCGGAAACGCGCAGGTCTTGCTTGAGTACTTCAGCGCGGCGGATGAGCTCTTGGCTCTCTGCTTTGGCCTCGCCCTGCAGATCTTTGGCGGCCTCGCGCAGCGTGTCGACCCGGCCGCCGACTTCTTCGCTCATTTTTTCGAGTCGGCGCTGAATGTCTTCGTAGGTGCCTTTAACTTTGCGCTTGATGTCTTCTTGGGTTTCCTTGCCGCTCTTGGGGGCCAGGAGAATTCCGGCCACTGCTCCGGCTATGGCTCCGATCATGGTACCCTTCCAAAATGTTCGCTTCATGGCTCTATTCCTTTCTCGTTCGTTCATAGTATTAATCTTCCTTTGATGCTCGCTTGCTGGTGAAGCGTTTGATGAGCATACCCAGGATACCGGAGGCGGCTAAGGGGCCTAACTTGCGACCGAAGGTTTCGGCGAGGTTGGCTACGCTACTGGTGGCGGACTCTGCCCGCTCCGAGATGCGCTTGAGGTTTCGCATGATGGCAACCATGAGGCTTACCAGTACGATGCTCAAAACGATTAGGGTTAAAAACCCAACGCTTAGGAGTATTACCAATATTAGCTCGACGGTATTCATAGTGCGTGCTCGTTATTCAATCTGCTTGATTGTTAATTATTCTAACGGATAGCTCTATCATACATGCCTCTCGGAGCCTGGCTATTGTTCATTCTCACGAGCCGTTTTGGCTTTGGCTCTGAAATTTGATCTTTTCTCCAAAGCGGCAGCGCCCAAACGCTTGGCGGTGCGGGCAGCCCGGGCAGCGGCGCTGAGTTCGGCTCGGCGCTGCAACACCACCCATTCTTTGCGCTCGACGAGAGAGTTGGGGATGACATGCAGGATGCCGTCGTCGTCGCGGACGCGAATGCGGCGGGCGTCCATGCGCTCAATGACGCCCTGAGTAGGGGTTTCGCCCACAATAACCTCGTCGCCGACGTTAAAATCGTGGTCGCGGGCCAAAAAGACGGCGGCGATTACGTCTGAAACGAGCGTTGAGCCGCCGGCGGCCATGGCGATACCGATGGCAGCGATGGAGCCAGTGAAGAACAAAATGAGGTTTTGGAAGCCGAGTTCCTGGAGTATCACCACGGTAAGCAACATCCAGAGCACGGTCTCGATAATGGAGGTAAGCACATAGCGCAAGCCGGTTTGGATGTGCGTGAGCTTGAGCAGGAGCCGCAGCCCGCGGACCATAAAGCGGACGATGAGGATGCCTAGGAGTAAATCAAACAGGGCCTTTAACAGATTGGCCTGCACGAGGCGGCCAATGGCTAAAATATGATCGACAAAGCTGGAGTTGAGTTCAAACATGGTGAGGATTGTGCTTGTGGTTAGTGTAACACGGTTTGGGTGCTAGCGACGTGCACGCCTTCCCTGCTTGCTCCCGGATTGACCTCATTTCGTCAAACGCGAACTCTTCCTTTGGTGACTATCTAGGCGCGATGTTGTCTGGCGGTTTGACGAAATGGGGTCAATCCTGCCGTCTACCCTTGCGTTGCAGTCTACGCCGGCTCATCTAAGCGGTCTTTGAGAAGCTTGGTGATGAGCGGCGGGTTGCCTTTGCCCTGGGTGGCTTTCATGGCTTGGCCGACGAGGGCGCCGAGCGCCCGGTGATTGCCGGCCTGGTAGTCGGCGGCGGCTTGGGGGTTGGCCGCGATGACATCGTCGACGACTTTGCCCAGCTCGCCGGCGTCGGATTGCTGGAGCAGACCGAGTGTTTGGGCGGCCTGACGTGGGCCTTCATCCTTGTCCCAGAGGTGAGACAGGAGGACCTTGGCGTTGGTAGAGCTAAGTTTGCCGTCCTTCACAAGCTCAGCAACACCGCCGAGGGTGGCGGAATTGATGTCGGATTGGGGCAGCGTTTGGCCCTTGGTCTCGGCCAGTTTGACGGCGTCGCCGACCAGCCAGTTGAGAGCAAAGCGCGCGTGCTCGGGGTAGGCGCTGACAGTGGTGTGCCAGAGCTGGCCCGCGTCGGGGTCGGCTACGAGCGCCTCGGCCGCGGCGGCGGGCAGGCCAGCGGCGGCGAGCTCGGCGCGCAGGTCGCGGGGCATGAGGCCGAGTTCGGCGGCTTGCTCGGCCACCATGGCCGCGGTGATCACGAGCGGCGGCAGGTCGGGCTCGGGGAAGTAGCGGTATTCATCGGCGTCTTCTTTGCTTCTCATAGGGTACGTTTGGCCTTTGGCCTCGTTCCAGCCGCGGGTTTCTTGGCGGATGCGCTCGCCCTGCTCGATGGCGGCGATTTGGCGACGGGTTTCGTATTCGACGGTGCGCTCGATGGCTTTGAAGCTGTTGAGGTTTTTGGTCTCGGTGCGGGTGCCAAATTCCTTCTGGCCGATGGGCCGCACGCTCACGTTCACATCGAAGCGCATGTTGCCGTAATAGAGGTTGGCGTCGGAAGCGCCGGCGTAGCGCGCGAGATTGTAAAGTTCCTGGGCGTAGCCTTTGGCCTCGGCGGCGCTGCGCATGTCGGGCTCGCTCACGATTTCGAGCAATGGGGTTTCGGCGCGGTTGAGGTCCACGAGCGAGTAATTGGCTTTTTCGGGGTGCGTGAGCTTGCCGGCGTCGCCTTCGAGGTGGGCGCGAGTGATGCCGACGCGCTTGATTTTGCCATCTAGCGGAAACTCGACAGCACCGTTTGGCACGATCGGCTCGTCAAATTGGGTAATTTGGTACCCCTTGGGCGAGTCGGGGTAAAAATAATTTTTACGGTCAAATTTGGTATGGAGCTCGGCTGGATACTCGGCGCCCAGCGCCAGACCGAGGCGCAGCGCCAACTCGACGGCGCGCCGGTTGAGCACCGGCAGGGTGCCGGGCAGGCCCAGGCAGACTTCGCATACATGCGTGTTGGGCTCGGCCTCGCGCGAATCGTTGTCGCAGGCGCAGAACAGCTTCGATCGGGTGGCCAGCTGCACATGGCATTCGATGCCGATGACGGTTTCGTATTTGGCGCGGAGTTCGGGGTTCATGATAGGTCCTCACGGTATGGTTCATAGGCTTGTTGCAGGGCGCGGCCAAAGTTGGCGGGGTAATCTTCTTGCCCGCGCGCTAGGGCTGCGCCGGTGGGGGTTTGGAAAACGGCTTTTTTGTGGCGTCCAACTAAACTTTCGATGATTTTATCAATGTCGTAATTAAACTCCACGAACACCCGGATGCCCTGGTAGACACCGATGGGGCCAAATTTGTCCAAGAGATCGGCATCCGAAATGACCTTGGCCTCGAGCGTTGTGGGCGTTTCGTTATGCAAGCTACCCTTGTGCGTACGGATGCAGTTGGCAATGCGGGTAATTTTGTCCTGGCTAAGGCTGATGCCGGCATCTTTGAGGAATTCTTTAAGCTTTTGGGCGCCGATAGTGCCATGAGTGGGGCCGCTGGCGCCATACAAGAAGCCAATATCATGCATGATCATGGCCGGCAGCACGATGCTCATGTCGGCGTCCTCGGATTCGCCGATAACAATGGCGTTTAGGGTATCGCGGCGGGCGTGATCCCAATTGTGGGCGACCAAGTTGGGAGTGTCTTTAAAGCGTTTTTCAACATATTTGTAGACGATCCGAAAATCGGCATCGGACTCCAAGTATTGTTCGAGCTTTGACAGCAGGGCTTCGCGATTCATGAGAATATCATCTCCTGTATGTTCCAAGGTCGCTGGTTTAGATCAGCCAGGGTGGAGATGACCGCCAAGTCGTGGTGATCGATGAAAGCTTGAAGCTCCGGCTTGGTCATCGCAGAGCCCCCAGGGCGCGCAGGCCGCGTTCGAAGTCGGCTAGGGCGTCTTTGGCTTGGCTGGGCACGAGGTCGAAGCCGATTTCGTGGGCGAGGGCGTTGCGGAGTTTGTGGGCGCGCCAGACGGCCTGGTAGGCGTCGTGGTCGGCGAAGCGGCTGCGGCCGTGCTTGAGGCGCTCGCCCATCGTGTCGCCGGCAAAGCCGAGGGATTTCATGACGTGATCGAAGAGCTTGTCGGCCTCGTTGAGCGAGCTTTTGAGCCCGCTGGCGCCGGTGTTTGAGATGGCCATGATGGTGTCCCAGCGGGTTTTGATTTCGGTGGGATCGACAAAACCGCGGTAGCCGCGCGAGGAGGCCACGGGCCGGGAGCGCTTGCGGCCCTTGCGGCTGCCGTTTTCGACCACACCATAGAGCACCACACCGCCGACGAGGGCGACAACGAGAAAGGGTAACATTAGCGTTTCCTCCAATCGCCGATGAGCGCTTCGGTAGCGATGGCGGCGGCGAATAATTGGTGTTCGGCCCTTTGGGGAGCCATAATCTGCAATCCGACGGGCAGGCTGTCGGAAGTGGCGAAGGGGATGGAAATGGCGGGAATGCCCACGAGGTTGACGGCCACGGTCATGACGTCTTCGAGGTAGAGCGCGAGCGGGTCATTGGCTTTAGAGCCGAGCGGGAAGGCCGGGCTGGGCGAGGTGGGGCCGAGCAGGAGGTCGTATTTGACGAAAGCATGGTCGAACTGCTCGATGAGCTTGGTGCGGACCTTTTGCGCGCGCTTGTAGTAGGCGTCGTAGTAGCCGCTCGAGAGCACGTAGGTGCCGATCATGATGCGGCGTTTGGCCTCGGGGCCGAAGCCCTCTTGACGGCTGAGGCGGTAGGTTTCTTCAAGGTCCTTGGCGTGGGGCGAGCTGTGGCCGTATTTGACGCCGTCGTAGCGGGCGAGATTCGACGATACTTCGGCTGGCACGAGGATGTAGTAGGCAGCCAGGGCCAAGGTGGTGGCGGGCACACTCACCTCTTCCATGGTGGCGCCGGCGGCTTCGAGCTGGGGGACGAGCTCCAGGAGGTGACGCTTGGTGGCGGGGTCGAGGCCCTCGCCGAGGTATTCTTTGATGAGGCCGATTTTGAGGCCTTTCAGGCTGCCGGTGGTGACGGCGTAGGATTTGGGGTCGCGGTCGATGGTGGTGGCGTCGGAGGCATCGCGGCCGGCCATCACGTCGAGTACGAGCGCAGCGTCGGCCACGCTGCGGGTGATGGGGCCGAGCACGTCGGTGGAGCTGGCCATGGCCACCACGCCCGTGCGCGGTACGAGGCCGTAGGTGGGCTTGAGGCCCACGACGCCGCTGAGGGCGGCGGGCTGGCGGATCGAGCCGCCGGTGTCGGAGCCGACGGCGAAGGTGACCTGGCCGAGCGCCACGGTTGTGGCCGAGCCGCCGGAGCTACCGCCGGGCACGCGCGACGGGTCGTGGGCGTTTTTGGTGGGGCCGAAGTCGGAGTTTTCGGTGGACGTGCCGTGCGCGAATGCGTCGAGGTTGGCCTTGGCTACCAACACGGCGCCGGCGGCGCGCAGACGTTGCATGGCGGGGCCTTCGTAGGGCGCGCGGAACGGCTCGAGCATGCGGCTGGCGGCGGTAGTGTGGGTGCCGATGGTGAGGTAGTTGTCTTTGGCCACGAATGGCACACCGGCTAGCGGCAGGTTTTCGCCGGCCTGGGCGCGGCGATCGGCCTCGGCGGCTTCGGCGGCGGCTTCGGGGTTGAGCTCAAGCAGTGCGTGGTAATCTTCGGTGGCAGCGATGCGCTCGAGGCTGGCGGCCAGCAGCTCGGCGGCCGAAATCCGGCCGGCGCGCACGTCGGCGGCGAGACCTGCAATGGGACGCGTGAGATCGGCAGTGTGGTTAGCCATTGAGCACTCGCTTTACGACAATGTAGCCGTCTTTTTGGGCGGGCGCGTTGGCCAGCAATTGGTCGCGCGGCAGGCTGGGTTTTACGATGTCTTCGCGCCACACATCGACGAGGCCGGTGACTTGATCGGTGGGTGCCACGCCCTCGACGTCTACGGCCAGTAGTTGCTCCACAAAGCCCACGATGCGGCCGATCTCAACCGCCATGGCGGCGGCCTCTTCGCCCGTCAAACCAATGCGCGCCAATGCAGCGACGCGCTCTACCTCGGTAACACCAATCTTTGACATGGGCCTAGTATACGTGCGTTACGCTCACTCTGCCAAGAGCTGCACCGTTAATTGCCGCTCGCGCGGGCCGTCGAGCTCGATGAGGATGATGCGCTGCCAGGAGCCAAGCACGAGTCTCCCCTCCTGCACCGGCAGAATCACCGACGGACCAATCACCGAGGCCAATAGGTGGTCGGGCGCGTGACTGGGATTATGCGGGTGGCGCCACCGAACGCTGGGCGTGACCTGTTCGAGAAAATCGAGCAGGTCGAGATCGGTGCCGGGATCGAGATCGGCGGTCGTGACGGCGGCCGTAGTGTGCTGCACGGCCACCAGTACGGCGCCGGATGCGGCTGAGGGTATGAGCGCCTGCACCGACTCGGTGAGGTCGATAATTTGGCGTTTGTGATTGGACTCAACTTGTAGTTTCATGCCGCTAGTATAGCGCTAGTTGGGGCACATGCGGTCGGTCATGAGGGGGCACATTACGAGCGGGTGCGGGCCGGGACCGGTCCAGGAACCGCAGCCGCCACAGGTGCCGCCGGGCACGGGCTTGATGATGGGCGTCGGTTCGGGCGTGGGTTGGGGTGTAATGACCGGCAGCGGCTGCGGCGACGGCTGGGGCTGAGCGGCCGGAGTGGGGCCCGACGAGGGCAGCACGACGGCCGGCGCAGGCGAAGTGGCCGGCGTGGGCGCAGTGGTGGCATCAGGACCGACGGTAGCGGCGGACTGAACGCTCCCGGCGCTGGGAACGTGAGCGGCTTGGGTGGTCACCGCGCCGGCCAAATCGACCCGATTGGGCACCGGCGGACTAGCGAAAAATAGTGACCCAAATACGAACAGGGAGGAGGCGAGTCCGGCAAGGAGGCGGGGCATGATCATATCAGTAACTCCTAGTTGTCATATCTGTTGCTAGCATAATCGACGGGAGTCAGAAATCAAGCGCGAGCACCTTGGCGAGCTCTAGTGAGCCAAAATGGCGCCGGCTAGCGCGATGCCGATAAGATGATAGCCCTGGTCGATGGCATACAGCCGCATCGATCCGTTTTGGAACGAGCTATTGATGAGCGCGGTGGTAGCGGCGAAGCCCAGCCATAATTTGAAGCCGAGCATCGCACCGTTCATCCAGCCGGAGGTGCCGGTGGCAGTGACAAACCACGCTTCGACGCCCACCAAGACGAGTATGGTGACGAACGTCGTAACCATGGCCGGCAGCGCCATAGTCATGTCGGCCTTTTTGCGTTTGATTTCTTCTGCCCACATTTTGGAGAACATCACCGGCGAATACCACACCGCGCCAATGCCAAAGTAGACGACTGCTGCGAGCAACACCCACCAGAACGATATTTCGAATAACACCACGTTATTCCTTGTTTATACGCAAATCATAGTCTTTTTGGGCCGGCATACAAGCCAGACTGGTATAATGGGCGCATGAATGCGACTGGGGAGACAAAAGCCTGCGGTGTCACGCGCGCGCTTGAGGTGATCGGCGGCAAGTGGACGCTGTTGATTATTCGCGATTTGCTCGAACAGCCCCGGCGGTTTGGCGAGCTTGAAACCTCGCTCGAAGGCATCTCGCCGCGCACGCTGGCGATTCGGCTCAAAGAGCTCGAGGCCGACGGCGTGCTCGACCGTGATTGCAGCGGCGGCGAGGCGCATCCAGTGTATTGCCTCACGGCCAAGGGCCGCTCGCTGTCGGCGATCGTGGACCAGATGCGGGCGTGGGGCAACGCCGCGGGTTAGGGTTTGGGAGCTGGGGCCGGCCGGGCTATTGCGGCCGGCCGGCCCCCGAGGGACTGAGGGGCCCTCTACCGCCGAGACGGATGGATGCACCGGCTGCCCCGAGCGGTGACGGAATCGGCGCCCGGCGGCAACTGGCCGTGATAGACGGCCGTGGAGTTGACGGTGATGCGGGTCGCGACGGTGGCGTCGGTGTACGTAATGGTGACGGTGGCGATCTTGGCGCCCGTTGGCGTCACCGTGTAGGTACCGCCAGCCGGGTCGACGGCGAGCTCGAGCCGGCTGGCATCGGCGCTCGACACCGCACTCGTGGTGCGCTGCCACGAGGTGCTGATATTGCACTTGGTGCTGCTGTAACCGGTGGCGATAATCGCCGCGGCCCCGACCACGACCACGGCGACCAATCCCACTGTTCCCCATCTACGCACGGGTATACACCTTTCGGTCCGGATAGCGCCGCAAACGCGGACGCCACGTTTGGTTATACCTTCATTTATGGGCGCGGGCAAGCCTATAGCGGCTAGAGGGCCGCGAGGCTACTGAGTGCGATACCGGCCGCAATGCCGGCGAGCGAAAGCCCGGCCGTGAGCAGGTACAGCGGGCGGAGGAGAATGTGCGCGCCGGCGGCCGCTTGGAGCGAGAAACGGCCGGGGTGGCTCGAGAGCACGCCCTTCACGCCGCGATAAAAGCTGCGCACGAGCAGCATGCGAATGATAATGCCGGCGATACCCACAGTGGTGCCGCTTTGGCCGGCGGCGGCGAAGACGGTGATGGTTTCGGCCAAAAACAGGGTGAATGCGGCAGCGGCGGCCAAACGGTTGTTTTTGAGCGTGCCAAAGCCGAGGAGGGCGAAGATGGCGGCGTCGATGAGGCTCCACGGCCCCACGCCGAAGATATCGAAGCCGGCCATGGCCATGAGACCTACGAAGCCGGTAGCGGCGGCCACGATGAAGCCAGCAATGGCGCCTTCGCGGCGCAGGCCGGGGAGCTCATCGGCTTCGAGCCAGCCGTTTGCGGCGGGGGCAGCCGGGACGTAGGTGGCCGGCGCGAACTCGCCGAATTCGGCAACACCGGGGGTTTTGCGGAAGACGGGCTTGATGTCCATATGCTGGACCGGCGCGGGGTATTTGCGGCCACACCGGGCGCAAAAGGCGGCGCCGGGATGCAGCCGATAGCCGCAATGTATGCAATACACGAACGCACTCCTTGATTAGGGCAAAGTAGCCTTGAGTATGTCCTATTTCGGCGATTTGTCAAGGGGCACATAGCCTAAAAAGAGAAAGGACCCCACGGACGGCGCCGCAGGGTCCCCCCTCTTGGGGCGCGGTGTCCGTAGGGTCAGGATGTGGTGGGTTGGCCGCCGGCGCAGACGCTGAAGACCACCGATGTGGTGTGTCCGTCAAGCTTCCGCTCATAGAGCTGACCGACGCCCGTACCGGTCACCAACTTGTCGCCGAGCCGCTTGCCGTCGTAGAGCTGGGCCGCGGCGACGCGGTAGCCGCCCAATGGCTGCAACTTCAGGGTCCGCTGCGCGGTGGGTGTGCCGGCGGACGGGCCCGACAGACTCGTGAACAGCCCGGTGTCACCGGTGAAACCGCTCCCCGGCCCCTGCTGATCCCAGCTGAGGGTGTAGAGGCAGGGTTCGGTGGCGGGTGGGGTGTTGTTGGTCCCGAGTGCGACGAGGGTGCCGAGCACCGCACAAACCGCGAATACCGCCCCTGGTATGAGCAGACGGCGCCTTGATTGTCCCCTTGACACGAGGGTCCCCTTTCGGTAGACAATAGACCCTTACCGTTTATACACCATTTTGGCTGTATAGGGCGGATATTTGGCTGCTGCCCCGTTAGGTACCAGTTGTAGGCGACGTGGTGCCGCCAGGCGCCGTCGGGATTGCGTTGGTCGGGCCGGTCGTGGATGTAGATGAACATCCAGATGATCTGCTCCCGCGGCGGCACGAGGCTGATGCCCGTCGTGTGATTGTACGGCCCCATTTTGCCGCACGGCTTGGATTGGCCGATCCCGCACGCTCCACTGTCTGGGTTCACCGCCTTAGGGTTGAACTTGGACTCGGCCATGCCAACTTTACAGAGGGCGTTCCACTGGCCAGGCCCGAAACCAATCCGGACGGCGTGGAACTTTTTGCCAACCTTTACCCGGCGGGTGAGCCGGCCGTTGTTGAGGCTTTGGCCAGCGCGAGGTAGGTGGGGTTGCCTCCGGCGGTGACACAGGCCTCGTTGCTATCGATCAGCTGGCCGCTGTGACAGATGTCCTGAGGTGGCTTCGGCCGGGCGCAGATAAACCCACCTGACGTTACATGCGACGGATGGCTCGGCCGGGCTTGCGTACCGCCGAGAAGTGCCATGGTGACACCAGCGGCTATTGCCAACCTGATTGGCTTCATAGTGCCCCGTTTCGACGATGGGAGTCCGCAGGCGGAATTGTCGCGTGGATGGCGGAGCATGTCAATGGCATGGAACTGCTTCTGCTGGCGTACTACTATGGTGAGGATAGTGAGGGTTTTATGACGTATTACGACATTATTGAGACGCCGCTCGGCAATGCCTACGTAAGTGGCAATGAGGCGGCTTTGACCGGCTGGCATTTTGAGGGGCAGCGCTACTTTGACGGCGTGCCGGCAGATTGGCAACTGCGGCCCGAGGAGCCGGTGCTGCGAGCGGCGCGGCGGCAAACTGAGCGGTATTTTGCCGGCGGTTTGCGGGAGTTTGATCTGCCGATCGAGCCGGCGGGGACGGCGTTTCAGCGGGCAGTGTGGGAGGCGCTGTCGGCGACGCCGTATGGTGAACACACCACGTATTCGCAGCTGGCGGCGCTGATCGACCGGCCGCGGGCGGTGCGGGCGGTGGGTACGGCAGTGGGCCGCAATCCGCTGTGCGTGGTGGTGCCCTGCCACCGCGTGCTCGGCGCCGACGGCGGTCTGGCCGGCTACGTGGCGGGCCTCGAGCGTAAGCGCTGGCTCCTCGATCTGGAAGCGGCGCATGAAGCCTCGCTGTTCGAAAAATAGCCTTGTAAACACATTCCCAGGCAGTTATAACCTATCATGGCCTAGCTTGCGTTTCGCGAGCGGCTATTTCTAGTTTCGCGCACCCGGCGCGGGGCTACGGTCGAAAGGATAGGCGTGAAGAGAACACTGGCGGCCATTGCGGGTTGCGCGGTTGCCGAAGTGAGCGGGTGGCGATGAGGCGCATTTTCCGGTGGGCCCCAGTAGGTGCGGGGCTCCTGGTTGGCGGCTTAATTGGGCTACAGCACTTGCCGGCGCCCCACCCCAATTACGAGCGAACGTGCGGCTACGCGCTGCACTACACCACCGCCACGCAGGTGGGCGGCCGCGGAGATGCTTCCGGTAGCGGCGCTGGCGTCATCACCGTGACCGAGAACAACAAGGGCGCCGCCAGCAGGTACGACATTACCGCGACACCGAGCGTCAGAATCTTGGAGGTGAAGGCCGGCCACACCGACGACGACACCAAGCTCGTGAGGTACTTCTCTGACTTCAGCGCCGGAAATGGGGCTCAGGGGGTGATCGTGCCGCGGATCCAAACGGGCGCAAAACCCGGCGAACAGGCGGGGCTCGAGAACCTTGAGCTCTACGTTTGCGCCGATCACGCTAGCGTACCACGACTGCGTTAGCGTGATGACCCCGGCCGGATACCCTCCGGCCGGGGTCATGCTGTTGTTATTTTCGTTTAGCAGAGGCATAGTGCCAAAGTTTGGCTTAGAAAAGGCTGATAATTTTGTACCCCTAGGTATTTTTAACTACGCACTGCAATACGTATTATTTCCTGGTAACAAAGGAGTTTTGTATGAGATTTTGGCCTCGCATTAAGATTTTAACCGCCGGCGTGTCGGTGATGGCTTCGCTGCTGATGCCCTTTGGCACGGCGCACGCGTTGGCCGACCCGTCGCCGTGGACGGGCCTGCTCTTGCCGGCGCCGATCGGCTGGAGCCCGAGCACGGCGACGGCCTGCCCTACTGGCAGCATCACGTGTGTGGACGCCACGATTGCGGCCCAGCAGGCGCAGCTTGATCCGCTGATCGCTAGCTGTGATCACAATTTAGTGTTTAATTTTGTGTACTGGCGGATTACGCAGGCGTTTCGGACCACCCAAAATGACTCCACGTTTTTCCACAATCCGCAATATTTGAACCAGGAAGATGCGGTATTTGCGGGCTACTATAGCCGGCAGTATCAAGCCTGGCGGGCGGGCAATACGGCCCAAGTAGCACCGGCCTGGCGGGTGGCGTTTGCGGCTGCCGACCAGAAGCAAGTGAGCGGCCTCGGGGACGCGTTTATTGCTCTGGCGGCGCACATTTTGCACGATGAGCCCTACACGCTGCTCGAAATGGGACTTGCCTATCCGGACGGCGTGAGCGCCAAGGGCGACTACGACAAAGATAATGTGTGGCTGGCGGCCGCGCAGGTGCCCACTATTGCGGAGGCAGCACGGCGATTTGACCCGGCAATCGGGCAGCCGGCCGTCCTCAACACGCCGCCTTTTAGCACCATCGACTACCAGTTGGTAGCAGGGTGGCGCGAGCTGGCCTGGCGCAATGCTGAGCAGCTAAAATTGGCCGTGGATACGCACAATCCGTTGCTATACCAGCTGGTGGCAGCCCAGATTGATGCCCAATCTACGGCCGCGGCCAACGCGCTCAAGCTAGCGACCACCAACACCGCTCAGCAGACAGCCAACCGCGACGCATACTGCATGGCGCACCACAACGATCTGTAGCTACGCGCTCGTTCGTATGGAAAAGACCGCTTCTTACGAGGCGGTCTTTTTGGAGGCGGATTCAGGAACGATGGGGTCGGAGGCGGGATGAGTGCGGCGCGCCAGCACCAAAAACGGCAACGCCATAATTTGCACCACCGCGGCAAAGACATATGACAGGCCGTAGCCCCAAATGTCGGCGGTCTTACCGAGCGCCGGCTGGGTAAAGACCGAACCGGCCGAGCCCATGAGGTTGTCGAACGACAGCACGGTGGCGCGCTGCTGCGAGGGAATGAGGCCGTTGAGGTAGGCCTGGCGAATGGGTGAGCCGGCGGCAAAGATGAGGCCCCACACAATGAGCAGCAACACTGCTAGCCAGAACACGTGGGTGAGCCCAATGAGCGCCAACACCACGGCGCTGCCGACGATGCCGGTCATGAGCAGCGTGGTGCGGCGGCCGAAGCGGCGGCGCACGAACGGCACCGTGAGGCCGCCCAAGATCTGGGCGCCGGCCACGATCGAAGCGGCGAGCCCGGCGATGCCGTAGGCGTGGGGATTGCCGAAGAGCTGGAGCAAATACGGCTGCATGGCGTAAAAGCCGTAAATGCCCACACCAGCCGAGAAAGGTGCGGTGAGCATTACCCAGCGTACGGGTGGTTTTTTGAGGCCGTTTTCGAGGGAGGCGCTCAGGATATTCTTAATATTTTTGACGGCCCGCTCGCCCTTCACTGGCGTGAAGCCCAGATCGCGCATATACACGAGGGCCACGCCAAAGGTGGCAAGCAAGGCGGCAGAGCGCAAAATGTAGGGCACGCCGAGGTTGGTAGCCTGGGCCACGAGGCCACCGGCCACGGAGCCGGTGAGCATGGCGATGCCGCCCACGATCTGGCCGCGCGCGAATACGGCCTCGAGCGTGCCGGTGTAGCCGGTGGCATGGAGCGCATCAACCAGCCAGGCCTCGGTGGCGCCCGAGAAAAAGGTAAAGCCCAGACCCAACAGCACGGAGGTGACGGCCCAGGCCCAAAACGGCGCATGCGCTTGCCAAGCCCACAGATAGAGCAAGGTGGAGACGCCTAGCGTGAGTGTGCCGAGCAGATACGACGTGCGGCGGCCCATGGTGTCGGCGACAACGCCGGTGGGAATTTCAAAAATAACCTGGCCGGCCGAAAACAGCGCGTTGGCGGCGAAGGCGGCGGTGATGCTCAAGCCTGCGTCGAGCAAAAATAGCGTGTTGACGCCCCAAATGAACGAGGCGGCGAGGGTACTCAGCAGGGTGAGCACGAGATACACATTTTGCACCCGTTGGGGGTTTTGCTTCATGATGAAATTATACTCCCTCGTTATAGTTGGAGGTGTGCTAGCAGGTGGTACACCAGGAACGCCGGCCAGAAGATGGCCTTCAAAATACCGAGAACGCCATCACCAAATGAAGCAGCGTGCTGCAGATAGTAAACGAGAGCCCCGATGAGGCCCAGGCCGTAGACGCCCCCGCCGCCGGCGTTTGCGACTTTATGACTGTGTTCCTTCATGATGGCTGCCTCGTTTTATGCTGGTATTATCCGCTCAATTGGCGCTCAGTGCCAGCCTGCCCGCGAGGCTGCGCCAGCCGCCGGCGCGTTTTTCTTGTGTTTTTTGGGTGTTTTTGTCGTAATGTATTGTAAAAAATAATGATATGTGTTATAAATGTAATCCTTGACCTTAAGGAACGTTAATTTGGCTAAGCCAGGCCTAAAAACTGAAAAACAACGGCTGCGAAAGCGGCAGTGGGGCGCGGAGCGGCGGACGCTGCCGCTTTCGATTGTCCATGACCGGCCTTCGACGCGCAAAATGACGTTTAGTCGTTTGGCGATCGTTTTGACGATCGGCCTGTGGGCCGCGTATGTGGTGTCGACTATTATTCGCCAATTCTTTGACGGCCCGCACAGTTTTCAATTTATGATGCAGGCCCTGAGCTACCTGGTGGTGGTGACGTTTTTGACCTTCTCGGCCTTGATGTATTTGATAGCTCGCCAGGGCGCGCTGCAGCGTTTTGGCAAACACGTGCGCGTGCCGCGAGCTGAACTGGACCGGCATTTCTCGCAGGTGCAATCGTCGATCACGGTTCTGGTGCCTTCCTATAGCGAGGAGACGGGGGTAATTCGCAAGACGCTCATGTCGGCGGCTCTTCAGGAGTATCCGGGGATGCGCGTGGTACTGCTCGTGGACGACAAACCCAACTCCAAAGACCCCGTGGCGGCCGCGCAGCTCGAGGCGACTCGGGCGTTGGGGGGCGACATTATGGAACTCTTCACAGAGCCGCGCGAACGGTTTGGTGGGGCGCTGGCTCGCTTTGAGCGCAAGCAATCGAAGGCGAAATTTGCCAACTTTATGACGGTGATGGATCTGGCCGGGCATTATACCTGGGCGGCGGACTGGCTGACGAGGTTGGCTGATGCGGAGGACATTGAGGATCATGTGGATGTGTTTTTCGGCGACCAGGTGCTGCGCAGTTTGGCAGCTGAGCTGCGTCTGACGGCGGATGCACTGACGGCCTCTTGCCGCGAAGGGGCGCCGCTGGCGGCGAGCCGCGTGCACCAGCTATACCGGCGGCTGGCTTGGATTTTTGAGGCCGAAATCTCGGTATTTGAGCGCAAGCAATATGCGTCGTTGTCGCACGAGGCCAACAAGGCCATGAACCTCAACTCGTACATCGGCCTCATGGGCGGCACGTACCGCTCGATGCCGACGCCGGATGGTCCGGCGCTGGTGCCGACGAGCCGCCGCCAGCCGGGTGATGTGGTGGTGCCGGATAGTGAATTTATTTTGACGCTGGATGCGGATTCGATTCTGCTACGCGACTACTGCTTGCGCCTGGTTTACTTTTTGCAGCAACCTGGCAATGCCCGGGTGGCGGTGACGCAGACGCCGTATTCGTCGTTTCGGGGCGCGGCTACGCGGATCGAGCGATTGGCCGCGGCTACGACCGACATTCAGCATATTTTGCATCAGGGCATGAGCCACTTTGGCGCGACGTTTTGGGTGGGGGCAAATGCGGTCATTCGCAAGCAGGCGCTGGAGGACATTGCCGAGACGGAGTGGGTCGGCGGATTTGCGATTCGGCGGTTCATTCAAGACCGCACGGTGATCGAAGACACGGAGTCGAGTGTGGACCTGGCGCTGCACGGCTGGACGCTCACCAACTACCCGGAGCGGCTGAGCTATAGCGCCACGCCGCCGGACTTTGGTTCGCTGATTGTGCAGCGGCGGCGCTGGGCCAATGGCGGCTTGCTGATTTTGCCCAAGCTGTGGGCCACTATTCGCGAGCGCAAACGCCGCAATGAGTTTGTATCGCGCACCGAGGTGCTGCTGCGGCTCAACTACATGGCGTCGATCGCGTGGGCCAGCTTTGGCCTGATCTTTTTGCTGGCGTACCCGTATGACGGCCGACTGCTGAGCCCGCTGGTACTGCTGGCGGCGCTGCCCTATTTCTTGGCCATGGCCAGCGATCTCAAGTATTGCGGCTATAAGCGCAGTGACGTGCTCCGCATCTACGGCTTCAACTTGATCTTACTGCCGGTGAACCTAGCCGGGGTGCTGAAGTCACTTCAGCAGGCGCTCTCGGGCAAAAAGATTCCGTTTGCGCGCACGCCGAAGGTGAAGAACCGCACGGTTTCGCCAATGCTGTATGTGATCGTGCCGTTGCTGATTGTGGGCTTCTCGGTGTTTACGCTGTGGCGCGACGTGGTACCGCACAACTGGGGCAATGCGGCGTTTGCGGGCTTTAACGCGGTAGTGGCGGGCTGGGCGATCATGGCTTACATCGGTGTTTTCAGCATTTTGGCCGACACCTGGCGCGGCCTGACCGACTGGATGTACGTGGAGGTGAAGCCGAAGTCGGCCGCCGGCGCGGGCAAAGGCCAGGCGGGGCTGGATTGGCGAGCCGTGCTGTACCATGGCGACGCCCGGGGCACGGTGCCGTTGACCGAGCAGAGCGAGGTGGTGTCGTGAGGCGATTATCTCCGTGGCGCGTCATGCTGGGTCTATTGATTGTGGCGGGGGTCGTGGTGGGCAGTGCCTACGCGGGCCAGCGCTGGCTCGCCGAGCGGTCGGCGGCGGTTCATAAGCCGTGGTTTGCGGCTTATGTGGACGTCACGGCGTCGCCGCGATTTGCGTTTGAGCAACTGGGTGCGACCGCGAACCGCGAGGCGGTGCTGTCGTTTGTGGTAGCGCTGCCTCAGGCGGATTGCACGCCGTCGTGGGGTGGAGCCTACACGATGGCGCAGGCCAACGCTTCGCTTGATCTCGACCGGCGTATCGAGCGCTTGCGTCAGCAAGACGGGGATGTGGCGGTGTCGTTTGGCGGCCTGAAAAATAGTGAACTAGCCGTGAGCTGTACTGATCCCACCAAACTGAAGGCGGCCTACGCGTCGGTTATTAACCAATACGACATTAGTACGATTGATCTGGACCTTGAGCAATCGGGACTTACCGATGCTGAAGCCGGTGCTCGCCGCGCCACGGCGATCGCCAAACTGCAGGCGGAGCGGCGCGCGGCCGGCAAGCCCTTGGCCGTGTGGGTGACGCTGCCGGCCACGCCGCAGGGCCTGAGCGAAGACGGCACCAATGCGGTGGCGCAGCTGCTCGCCAAAGGCGTTGATCTGGCCGGTGTGAATGTGATGACGATGGATTATGGCCAGAGTCTCGAGAAAGGCCAGTCGATGCAGACGGCCTCCGAAAAGGCCCTCACCGGCGTGCAGCGCCAGCTCGGCGTTTTGTACCAGCGGGCCGGCATTCAGCTCAGCAGCGCGACGCTGTGGTCGAAGATTGGCGCTACGCCGATGATTGGCCAAAACGACGAGGCCGAGGAAGTGCTGACGCCCGAGGACGCCAAGGGGTTGAACGCCTTCGCTTCATCGCACAAACTGGGCCGCATGTCGATGTGGTCGGCCAATCGCGACCTGGAATGCAGCGGCAATTATGTGGATGTGAAGGTCGTGTCGGACTCGTGCAGTGGCGTGAAGCAAGGCAAGGGCGACTACGCCGCCTCGCTGAGCACCGGATTCAACGGCAGTTTGTCGCAAAACGCCGGCGTGGTGACCTCGCCGGACGCCACCGCAGCGGCTCAGAAGCCGGATGATCCGGCTACGAGCCCTTATCAGATTTGGTCGACCGCCGGCGCGTATCTGCAGGGTACGAAAGTGGTGTGGCATCACAACGTGTATTCGGCTAAGTGGTGGACGCAGGGTGACCTGCCCGACAACCCGGTACTTCAGGCTTGGCAGACACCCTGGGAGCTCGTGGGCCCGGTGCTGCCGGGCGAAAAGCCGGTACCGCAGCTCACGCTGCCAGCCGGGACGTACCCGGATTGGGCGGGCACTACCCCCTACAATACCGGCGATCGCGTGCTCTTTAGCGGCGTGCCCTACCAGGCCAAATGGTGGAATACGGGCGCGAGTCCGGCGGCGGCTTCGTCCAATGCCGACAGTTCGCCCTGGGTACCCCTGACGCAGGCGCAGATTAATGAGGTGGGGACGGCGCGCTAGGGGTTACTGCGCGGTCCGGCGGCGGAAGAGCCAGGAAGATAGCGGCAAGCATACGGCGAGGATGGCGACACACCAGACGGCGGCCAGCCAGCCGTGATCGCCAATGGGGCGGCCCAGCATGAGTGCCCGCACTGCTTCTACGATGTGCGTGATGGGCTGGTTTTCGGCGAAGACCTTGAGATATTTGTTCATGCCCTCGGCCGGCACGAAGGCGGTGCTGGCGAACGTGAAGGGGAAGACGATCAGGAACGACAGCCATTGCACGCCCTCGACGCTCTTGGCAAAGAGTCCCATGATGGCCGATAGCCAGGAAAATGCCAGGGTGAACAGCATGAGCAGGCCGGCCAGGAGCAGCCAATCGGTGAAGCCGGCGCTGGAACGGAAGCCCATCACGAGGCCGGCCAGGATCATCACGACGGTGGATATGCCGTTGCGGAAGAGGTCGGAAACAACATGCCCGGTGAGCACGGCAAGATTGTTCATGGGGAGCGAGCGGAAGCGGTCGACAATACCCTTGGCCAGGTCATTGCAAATGGCGATGGCCGTAGTACTGGAGCCGAAGGCCAGCGTTTGTACGATGATGCCGGGCAGCAGGAAACTAAGATAATTTACGCCGTGCGGCAGGGCTTTTTCGATAGCGCCGCCAAAGACCGAGGCGAACAGCACCAGGAACATGATGGGCTGGAAGAACGTACCCAGGAGTTGGTCGCGGTTGCGTAAGATGTGGCGGCTGGAGCGCTCGATCATTATGAGTGAGTCGGTAATGCCCAGGACCCAGCGCGGGCTGCGGTTGAATTCGAGTTTGGTGGTTGTAGCCATTATTTGACCTTCTCTGGTTTCTTTTCGGTTTCGGTGACCTTGGCCTTGCCGGTGAGACTCAGGAAAACGTCGTCGAGGGTGGGCTTGTGAACTGCCAGTTCCGAGACTTTGATACCGGCGCCGGCGAGCGTGGTGAGGGTGTGGTTGACGTCGGTGGTGACGTCGCCTATCTCCATACTGAGGGTGGTGTCGTCGGTTTGCTTGACGGCCGAGGCGCTACCGAGCAGCTTCAGCGCCTGCTTGGTGGTGGCTTCATCGGCAAATGTGAGCTCAAGCCGGTCGCGCCCCACTTGGCTCTTGAGCTCCGCGGCCGTGCCCTCGGCGATAACTCGGCCGTCGTCAATAACGATGATGCGGTCGGCCAGCTGGTCGGCTTCTTCCAGATATTGGGTGGTGAGCAAAATGCTAATCCCCTGCTCCATCAGGCGCTTGATGATATCCCACATCGCGATGCGCGAGCGGGGGTCGAGGCCGGTGGTGGGCTCGTCGAGGAAGATGACCGGCGGCGTGGCAATGAGGCTCACGGCCAGGTCAAGCCGCCGGCGCATGCCGCCGGAGTAGGTGGAGACGACGCGGTCGGCAGACTCGCCAAGATCGAACTGTTCGAGCAGTTCGCGGGCGCGCAGTTTGGCGCTGCCAGTGGTGAGGCGGTAGAGGCGGCCCATCATTACTAGGTTTTCGCGGCCGGTGAGCAGCTCGTCGACCGCTGCCGACTGACCGGTGAGGCCAATGATGCGGCGAATGGCCTCGGGGTCGCGCCCTAGATCGTGCCCGTCGACCGTGATGGTGCCGCCATCAAACGGCAGCAGCGTGCTCAGGATGCGCACCGTGGTGGTCTTGCCGGCGCCGTTTGGACCTAGTAGCGCCAGCATGGTGCCGCGCTCCATGGTAAAGTCTATCCCGCGCAGGACGTGGTTCTTGCCGTATGATTTTTGGAGGCCGCGAACCTCGATGATGTGATTGGTCATTGATGTATTTTAGCAGGGGCTGGGCGTAATGTCTGCTGGCGATCCCCACCTAAAGCCCAGATTCGCTATGCCTACGCTTTAGGCGTATAATAATTCAATAAAATTGGGGTTTTGTAAATGTCTATCCGACGCAAGCTTCTCATTGGTCTGGGAAGCCTTATTGGTGTTACGGCGGTAATTGCCGCTTCAAATCCGCAACCGGCGGCGCCCGAGGCTACACCGGCGGCGTTGGCGGCTACGGTATTGCCAGCGGCCACGGCGGCTCCTGCTACGCCGGCGCCGACACTTACTCCAACGGCCACTCCGGCAGCGACACCCGTTGCGACCCCCGCACCGGCGCCGACTTCGGCCGCGGCTGCGAACTGCGACCCCAATTATTCGGGATGCGTCCCCATAGCCAGCGATGTTGATTGTGCGGGTGGTTCCGGCAATGGTCCAGCTTATGTGGCCGGCCCGGTGACGGTGATTGGGTACGACAAATATGGGCTGGATCGTGACGGCGATGGCGTGGCCTGCGAGTAGTTAAGATGTGCCTATCTGCGAGAAACGTGCAGAGGACTTGTTCGCACCTGCCCGGCTTATTTATAGGCAACATCAATATCTCTTTACAATTAGCGCGTGTATAATTACTTGTACTATGAAACACACTACTGAATATTTGCTTTTGTGCGAGAACGTAATTGTCGGAGAACAGGGCAAGGCGAGCCTCATTAATCTGTATGATCGCATCTTTGCAGACACCCTCCCCGTAGCGGCACCTGCAATGTATTTTGCGTTTAGCGTATCCCTCACCAACGATTCCGAGAACGAATTGCCCATTCAGCTTGAGCTTAAAATACTTGCTCCGGATGGTAAGCCCCTCGATACAAATTTGCAAATTAATGCGCTAAAACTCCCCCATGATGCCGTGAGCCAAAAAATTGGGGGGGCTATCGCGGTCCAGGCGTTGACATTTTCAGTTTACGGTGATTATAGAGCAAACTTTACCATAAATGACTCACTTATTGGTACAAAAGTATTTGCAGTGTCGCCGCCTCCGGGGGAGATCGCAAAATGAAAGCGATACCTACAACAGCCAGTTCATTTTTGTTCTTCAGATATCCGCGCGCACCCGTCGTTGCCTCCGCCGTTCTCTTGGTTGGGCTGCCGGCATTCTCAATTTCTCCTAGTTTTCAGACCACTTCTTCGGTTTCGCAGAATGTCCTTAGTGCGACATCAATGCTAACCGGAGGAGCTTCGAGTTTTATCCTCACCGCCCCTCTAGCCTTGGGGTATTCGAATCGGCGCAAAAAATTTATCGCGAATATTAAGCACTGGCGCAAGGACAGCCCTTCGCGCATTAACCATTCTGATGAAAATGAGCTGGGCTAAATTTCGTGGCGTCAGAATGGTACCAACTAGCTTCAACGACAGAACCCCTATCACAAGGGGATATTTTTCGCCAGCTCCCGATACTTGAACTTCTCGATGAAGAGGTGTCGCTCGACGCTAGTAATACCACCGTTGATGTGGACGTGGTCGAGAAGGATGTCGTACTCATGACACAATCATGTGATCTGCAGCCCGGTAGGATCAAGGTTGATTATGTACAACTATGTCCGGTTTATGAATTAGCAATTTTTATTAAAGGAAAAACAGAGTTTAAAAATCGCAATAAGCTTTCTGATCTGCTGAATGGGAAATACCCTCGGTTCTCGGTATTGGCTTCTACCGAAATTTCTGCCTATCCATCTGAGCCGTTAGTGGTTGATTTAAGTCGAATTTACGCGGTAAGGGTTGGTTATTTGGATAACTTTTGCCGTAAATATCCTGAAAAGCTCCAGTTGATCTCTCCTTATAGGGAATATCTAGCGCAAAATTTTGCACGACTGTTCATGCGCGTCGGACTACCCTCAGATATTAGTGAGACCACGAAGAAGATATTGACCGATAAATACGCACCAAAAAAGGCTAATTAATCTGCCTTCAACATCGAAAGCAATTGCGACTCATCCAACGTTTTCGTCCCCAGCTTCTTCGCCTTTGCGAGCTTCGAAGCCCCTGGATTTTCGCCGACGATGAGGTAGGTGGTGTCTTTGCTCACGGAGTTTTGTTCTTTGGCGCCGAGGGCGACGAGCTTGGCGGCGACTTCTTCGCGGGAGCCCATGCCGAGGGTGCCGGTGATGACGAAATTGACGCCGGTGAGGGGGCCGGTGGTTTTGTGGTAGGTCTGGGGATTGACGCCGAGGGAATGGAATTTGCGGAGGAGGGCGGCGTTGTCGTCGTCGGCGAAGTAGGCTAGCACGCTCTCGGCGACGACATGGCCGATGCCGTCGATGGCGTCGAGGTCTTCGAGGGTGGCGTTTTGCAGGGCTTCGAGGGTGCCGAAGTGCTCGGCGAGGTCGACGGCGGTTTGCTGGCCGACGTGGCGGATGCCGAGGGCGTAGATGAAGCGCGGGAGCTCGGGGGTTTTGGCGCGCCCGATCGCGTCGGTGAGCTTGGTGGCCGAGATGTCGGCAAAACGATCAAGCTCTAGGAGCTGGTCTTTGGTGACGGCGTAGATGTCGGCGGGGTCTTGGACGAGGCCGGCGTCGACGAGTGTGATGACGTTTTTTTCACCGAGGGTGTCGATGTCGAGGGCGCCCTTGCTGGCATAATGCTCGACGGCTTTTTTGAGCAGGAGCGGGCCGGAGGCATTGGCGAGGCGGTAGACCACTTCGCCTTCGGGGCGCACAAACTCGAGCTCGGGATACTGGCGGGCGAGCTCGGCCTCCATGTCGAAGGGTTTGGCTGATTTCGGGCGGAGCTTGGGGAGCGATTGGAGTACTTTGGGGATAATATCGCCGGCTTTGTAGATGATGACGGTGTCCCCTACCCGCACATCGAGGCGGGCGATTTCGTCGGCGTTGTGGAGGCTGGCGTGAGTCACGGTGGTGCCGGCAACCACCACGGGGTCGAAAGTGGCGATGGGGGTGGCGGCGCCGGTGCGGCCGATCGAGAGCACGATATCTTTGATCACGGTGGTGGCTTCCTCGGCCGGGTACTTGTAGGCCACGGCGGCACGCGGGGCCTTGCCAACCACGCCGAGAGCACGGTAGACGGCGCGGTCGTTGACCTTCACCACGATGCCGTCGGTGCCAAAGGGCAGCTGGGCACGGGCCTCGGACCAGTGATCGATGAACTGCATGAGGCCGTCGAGGGTGGTGAAGGTGGTGGCGTGGCGGCCCGTGCTGATGCCGAGCGCCCGGATGGTGTCATAGGCGAAGGCGTAGGTGGGCACCTCGGCGGGATCGTCGCGCAGGAGGTCGTAAGCGAAGAACGTGAGCGGACGCGCGGCCACCAGCGCCGGATCGAGCTGGCGGATGGTGCCGGCGGCGGTGTTGCGGGGGTTGGCAAACAGCGGGCGGCCGGCTTCGGTGTTGGCAATGTTTAGGGCCTCGAAGTCTTTTTTGAGCATGACGATCTCGCCGCGGATTTCGGTGCGGCCGCGCAGGAATGCGGCGTGATCCTTGGACGCGCGCAGGCGCAGCGGCACGGACTCGATCGTGCGGACGTTCATGGTGACGTCCTCCCCCACTTGCCCGTCGCCGCGGGTAACGGCTTGGGTGAGTGCACCGTCTTGGTACACCAGCGCGCAGGCGAACCCATCCATTTTGGTGTCGGCGAAGAGCTCGGTAGTGGCGCCGGGGGTGAGCTTGTTGATGCGATCGGCCCAGGCTTCGACCTCGTCGCGGCTGAAAACATCATTGAGGCTGATCATGGGGACCGAGTGGCGGACTTTGGCGAAGCGGTCCGAGGGCTTGCCGGCCACGCGCTGGGTGGGGCTGTCGGGGGTGATGAGGTCGGGGAATTTGGCTTCGAGTTGGGATAATTCGTGTTTGAGCGAGTCGGCCGCGGCTTCACTCATGATGCTCTCATTGAGCACGTGATAGTGGTAGCGGTAGTCATTGATCTGATCGCGGAGTTTGGCCAGGCGGTCGTGGGCTTGCTGGTGGGTCATGTGATGATTATACCCTGCGTGGCGCAGTCCGGTGTTTTTATGCCTTAATGGTGGATTCGAGGCTGCGGTAGAGCTTGAGGAGATAGAGATTCAATAGTGGTAAGGCCGTAAAGGTGGTGGCGAGCCCGAAGAAAATGGTAGGAATGGGGCCGAGCTTCAGATACGACAGCCCCGCGGTGACGAGCGCGATGGGTACAGCCGTGACGGCAATGAAGAATACCAGGGCGGCATAGCGGCTGAACACGCGCCAAAACCGGCCGAGGGTGAGTCGGCGCGAGCGGCGCAGTGCGGCGAGCGGCCGGGCGCCTTCGGCCACGGCGATGGTGGGCGCCAAGCCGAAACGCACCATCCACCAGCCACTGACCGCGGCGATGAGCAGGCAAATGGAGGCGAGGATGAGCTGTTCGGCAATGGTGCCGGCGTCGCTGACCGCCAGGAAGCCGATGATGTAGAGCGTGGCCGCAAAGGCGGCGGGCACGAGCATAAGCACGAGCAACAGTGCACTCATGAGAAAGCGTACGATGGCGACCGAACCGTCGTAGTATGCGGCGCCGATGCCAGGTGTGACGCCAGTGCGTTCAAACTCGACGATAGCCCAGATGAGCGCTACGTTCATGATGACGGCGGCGATTTGGGTAGCGAGATTGAAGGTGCTGTCGGTGGCGAGGCCAGGAAATAAGTTGAACAGATTGAGGGGGACGGTGACGACGGCAAGAATAGCGAGGTAGCGTTTCCATTGGGTGCGCATGTCGGCCACCGCGGCGACCCACAGCTTCCAGGCGCCGGTGGACTTAGCGGGCTTTGAGCGGGCGGCGCGGCGGGTTGTCATTGTTTGGTCTCCATTTCTCGCAAGCGTTTGATACGGTCGGCGATGGGCGGATGGGTGTCGAAGAGGCCGGCGAGACTGCGGCCCTTGAGGGGATTGGAGATGTAGAGCGGAGCGGTGGCAGAATTGGCATGCTGCATGGGTTGGGGGTCGGCAGAAATTTTTTCGAGAGCCCGCGCGAGGCCTTCGGGGTAGCGCGTGAGCAGCGCGCCGGACGAGTCGGCCAGGTATTCGCGCTGGCGGGAGACGGCAAACTGAATGACGGCGGCTACCAGCGGCGCGAGAATGGCGCCGACGATGCTGAGGATGATGAGCAGGCCGTTGTTGTTGCCGCCGCCTTCATCGTCGTCTCCGCCGCCCCAAAACGACAGCCGCAGCAGGAGGTCGGAAATCACCGACACTACCGCCACGAGGGCGGTCACCAACGCCATGAAGCGGATGTCGTAGTTGCCAACATGGCTGAGCTCGTGGGCGAGCACGCCTTCGAGCTCGGTTTTTTCGAGGCGCTCGAGGATGCCGGTGGTGACGGCGACCACGGCGTGTTGCGGATCGCGGCCGGTGGCAAAGGCATTGGGCGAGGCGTCTTCAATAATGTAGACCTTGGGCGTGGGCAGGCCGGCGGCGATGGTGAGGTTTTCGACCAATCGGTACAGCTGGGGGGCGTCTTTTTTCTGGACCTCGCGGGCGCCGCTCATCGAGAGCGCGATCTGAGCCGAGAAGAAGTATGAAACGCCGGCGTAGATGACGGCCACGATCAGGATGGGGATGAAGGCGGCCGGCTGGTGCAGCAGGCGCGAAAACAGCCAATCGAGCCCGCCGACGAAGACGATGAAGCCGAGGATGAGCAGCAGGCTGCGGCGTTTATTGCTGGCTATCTGAGTGTACATTGGACTCCTGTGGCGATGGCTCGGACGCGGTGGTGACGGGGACGATGGTGGGAGCCGGGGCGCTGGCGGCGGCGGGCTCGGCCGGCTGATCGCCCACGGTGCCGTCGGGGCTCACGCTCACCTCGGAGCCGGCGCCGACTTCTGAGGCCAGCACCGGAGTGGCGGCGGGCTCGAGCTCCCGTTCGGGCGCCGGCGCCGGCTGGGGCGGCTCGGCGTCGCGGGCCGCCGGCTCGCCCGACACGAGGCCCTCGGCCAGCGCATCGGCCTCGCTGCGCACGCCGGCGGTATCGAGCGCGGGGTATACGCGATCGATGAGCTCGAGGGTGGCGAGCAACTTGAGCGCGGGCATGAGCCGCTCGTCGCTGTGCTCCTGCACCAGATCGGCGGCGATGGTGGCGGGTAGCTCCACCATGAGCTGGCGCAGCTGGAGGCTCAGGCCTGTTTCTTCGCTGGCGGGCAGCTCCTCTGCCAAAGCCATTAGTTTGGGTCCCAGATCGATGGCTTTCTGCCAGCTGCTACTATTTCGGTATTCTGACAGCTTCATGTAGTCCTCTGATTAGAATTTAACTTCGACGGCCTTCTCGACTTCGGCCTGGTTCTCGACCTCAAAGAAGTCGCGGTGAGTAAACCCGAGCATGCCGGCGAGCAGACTGGTGGGAAAGACTTGCAATTTGATGTTGTAATCGCGCACTGAGCCGTTGTAGAAGCGGCGCGAAGCCTGGATTTTGTCCTCAGTGTCTACGAGTTCGCCTTGGAGCTGCTGAAAGCCCTGGTTGGCCTTGAGGTCGGGGTAGGCTTCAGAGACGGCAAACAGACTCTTGAGGGCGCCTTCGAGCATGTTTTCGGCTTCGGCTTTTTGGGTGAGGCCGGTGGCGTTCATGGCCTGGGTGCGAGCCTCGGTGACCTGCGTGAACACTTTGGACTCGTGCTCGGCGTAGCCCTTGACGGTGTTAACGAGGTTGGGAATGAGGTCGTAGCGGCGCTTGAGCTGGACGGTGATGTCGCTCCAGGCCTCGTCGACGCGGACGCGCGAGCGGATGAGCCCGTTGTAGACCGCAATGAGTGCCCCAGCCAACACTGCGGCTACAATTAATATAATGATCGTTGTGTTCATGCGGTACCCTTTGGTTTGTTGACTATAGTATAGCAAATGTTGTGCGCTTTGCGGAGGGGCGATATGGGGGCTTTATTTGACTTTGGTAAAGGATTTGCCCTATTGTTGGGGTAATGCTTAAGCTTAGCCGAAACAAAACTCTAGCGCTCGGAATTCTGGGAATAAATTTGGCGGCGGTGACGCTGCCGTTTGCGGTGAGTGCCGACACGCAAACCACCGATACCACGCTCAACCTCACCGTGAATCCGGTGATTATTTCGTATTCTTCGGGGCCGACGGTGACGCTGGGAGCGATCACGCCGGATTCGACCGGCAAGCAGTCGGCGGCGAGCGACACGGTGACCGCCGACACCAATGATACGGCTGGGTTTACGGTGACGCTCAAAGAGACGAGCGCCAGCGTGACCGACATGGTGAGCGGCGCCAATACGATTGCGACCGGCGCGGGCACACCAGGGTCGCCGGCCACGCTCACCAACAACCATTGGGGCTGGCGCATCGACAGCTTGGGCGGATTTGGCGCCGGGCCGACCACTACGATTTCGAGTGCGGCGCCGAGCTCGCTGACCTACGCGGGGATCCCCACCAATGCGTCGCCGTTTACGATCAAGACCACCGCGAGCACGGGCTCGGCGTCGTCGACCGTGTGGTATAGTGCGCGGGTAAGCAGCAGTCAGCCGATTGGGACGTATTCTACCACCGTTACGTATACTATTACGACGAATTAAGCTTGTGCGGCGATTTGGGCTAGCGTTAGGGCTGTTTTTGGTTGCGGGGTGGCCGGCCGGGGCTTGGGGTGCGGTGCAGGGCATCGGGGTGTCGCCGACGAGCCAGGAGGTGGCGCTGGATCCGGGTGGCACGTACCGCGGGCACATTACCGTGATCAACGATGGCGCGACGGATGTGAATTACCGCGTGTACGCCACGGATTATCGCGTGACCGGTGAGACCTACGTGGGGAATTTTGACAGCAGCGGCAAGGCGGCGGATGTGTCACCAGTGTCGTGGTTTAGTCTGCCCGCCGGGAGCTTCACGGTGAAGGCGCGGGTGGAGCAAACCTTCGATTACACGGTGAACGTACCGCGGACGGCGGCGATCGGCGGGCATTATGCGGCGGTGTTTGTGGAGACGATTCCGCCGGCGGGCAGCGGCGGGGCGTTTGTGTCACGGATTGAGCGCATCGGCACGCTGTTTTATGTGAACGTGCGGGGCGAAGTGCGCCAAGACGGGAGCGTGATGCCCCTGGAGGTGGCGCGGCTGCAATCGGTGGGGCCGGTGCGGGGCGCGCTGCGGCTGCACAACGACGGCAACCTGCACTTTTTGGCCGAGGGCACCGCGCGGCTGACGGGCCCGTTTGGCGCTGATGCGGGCAAGGCGGTGCCACTCAAAGGCGAGGTGCTGCCCGGCACGACGCGGCGCTTTGACCTGGCGCTGCCGGCACCGGCGCCGATTGGTCTGTATAAGGTGACGGCGACGGTGAAATATCTCGGCCGCACCGAGGAGGTGTCGCGGTGGATGCTGCTCATGCCGCGGGTGACGTTTGTGATTGTGGGCGGCACGGTGTTGTTGTTGCTGGGGGTGGGGCTGTGGGCGCTGGTGCGGCGAGCGCGGCGTTTGCGGTCTTGAATTTTTTAGTTTTAATGCTATAATAGTTTGGTCTCGTCCGTACTCTCTCCTCTGGAGGTCAAAATGTTTGCTCTCCCCGGCTACGCTTGGTTGATAGCCTGCGGCGTGGCAGTCGCAGCCCTGCTGATCTGGACTCGCATCCGCTGCGTCGCACTGCGAAGGTTCGGCCAGGACCGGCTCGAGGAAGCCGCCGACTTGCAGCTGTATACCGAGATTCTGTTCGTGCTCGGGGCTCAGTTCAGCAGCGCCGAGTCGGCGTCCGGCCCGGGCCGGCGACTCGAGCTCGTGGACAGCTCCCGCACCGCGCAGCTGCGCTTCCTTCCGCCATTCACCTTCCGCCTGGAGGGCACAGACAGCGAAGCGGTGCGGGTGCAGTATGTTCGGAGGGTCGGGTTGGTGATCGTAACGTGCTTCACGCCGACCCTCTGCAACGACGTTGCGAACTTCCTGACAGCGAACGTGGGGGAAGAGGCTCGGTACGAGGTGCAGCTGGGCTAGGCCGAGCTGCATTCAATTCCTACCGGGGGCGAGCTCGAAGAACTGATTCGGCCGCCCCCATGCGCTCTGAGCGTAGTATACCCGTGTTTTGCATGAGCGAAACGCGGGTGTTTTGGTTTTTGAGCAATAATTGCCACTGGGATGTGAACCCCGCGGCCCGCACCGGCGCCGCGGGGTTCACTGTCACTGTCTTACCGGGTGCATCCGAGCCTCTGGCGCATCCCGTCGATGGACTTGAGAGCGGCGGCCGATAGGTTGGTGGTGTCGGTTCCGGGATTGCTCACGATGAGCGGAACTCCACCAATGCTGTTCACCGTAAACGACGTTGGATTCTCCGCTGCCGGTGCGGTGTTGCCGTCGATCGTGATTTTCGCTTTGCAGTCGGGTATCCAGACATACGTCGTCCACCGCATTACTTCATACGACGGTATGCCTGCGATTTTATAGCCGGCGGCCAAAGCCAGGTTGATCAGGGCGCCTTGCTGGTCGTTTCGCACGGAGGCGGTGTCGGGCGCTGGGGCGCCGCATCCCGCCGCGAGCAGAACCAGGGCCAGCATCACTCCTAGCCGAGCTAGAGTGCGTCTCATGCATTGTCCTCTCTGAACTACGGTCGAATGACAGTGCTGGGGTATCTTCTCATTGACGCGCTCGAAAGTGGACGATCACTCGTAACAAATAATACGGCTCAAAACCGCCTTATTTTTGGATAGTTGTGGGTAGGCGACGCTAGGTGGGAAGACTTGAAATATATTATATCTATGTTATAGTGTACCTTGTTCATGTTCTGTCGGCTCGAGACGCGGAGGTCGTCATGCCACACTGGGTCATCGCTTTACTCGTGTTACTCGTGCTCGCTGGTTGTTACGAAATCGGCAGCTGGCGGTACCGGCATCGCCAGCTGGAGCGCGTGAGGCGGCAACGGGAATTCGGGTACGGTCGAGAGCTGTACCTGCATGTGGTGGCCGAGATCGGCTTCATGCCGATTGTGACTCCCGACCGTGGGGGTGTCCGCTTGCAGATGCTGCCCTCCCGCGTTCACTTCAACCTGCTCACCCTGCCGGATCTGGCCCTCTGTCTGGAGGGAGAGGTGGCGGAACTGGTCTGGGTGCGATACGTCTCGGAGACGGACCAGGTCGTGGTGACGTGCGCCAAGCACTCGATCAGCGAGCAGATCGAGCGGCAACTGCGCGAGTTTCTCGCCCACGAGCCGCGGCTGTCCGTCGTCGCGTCGGCGTAACCCAATAATCCCTCCACCGGGGGCGAGCTCGAAGCACTGATTCGGCCGCCCCCACGCGCTCTAGGCGCATTATCTACCCGTGTTTTGCATGAGCGAAACGCGGGTCGTTTGGTTTTTGGCGTCTGCTATGATGACCAACATGGAAATGATTGTCCTCGTAGACGAGCGCGGCCGGGAGATCGGCACGGCCCCCAAGCTGGCTTCGCACCACGCGCACACGCCGCTGCACCGGGCGTTTTCGTGCTACGTGTTTGACGAGACCGGGCGATTTTTGGTGACACAGCGCGCGGCGAGCAAAAAGGTGTGGCCCGGCGTGTGGACCAACAGTGTGTGCGGCCACCCGGCGCCGGGCGAAGGCTTCGAGGACGCGATCCGGCGGCGAGCGGAGTACGAGCTGGGGCTGGCAGTGAGTGATATCCGCGTGATGCTGCCGGATTATCGCTACATGACTCCTCCGTTTAACGGGATTATTGAAAACGAGATTTGCCCAGTGTTTGTGGCGCGTACGGACGGGCAGCCAGCTCCGAATCCGGAAGAGGTCGGAGATTATGCCTGGCTGCGGTGGGATGAGTATGGCGCCGCGGTGGCCGGCGCGGATTACTCGTATTGGGCCAGGGATCAGTACGACCAGCTGATGGCCAGTTCGGAGTTTACGGCGTTTTTACGATCAATCGAGCGATAATTACTGGTAGGCGGGGTGGGAGTCGAACCCACAATCCTTGCGGCAGAGAATTTTAAGTCCTCCGTGTATACCATTCCACCACCCGCCCAGGGTGACTGGAGTAATGATAGCAGTTGAAATTGACACAGAGAAGGCCCGCAGAGCGCGGTACGAGCCTAGCTCTGCGGGCCGGGTGGCCCTAGATTGAGGGTGTCAGAATTGGGCTAGAGCAAGTTGCCGCTGGAACCAGGGCCAGTTTTCCAGCTGCTCTATGATGACGTCGACCACATCGTCAACCTCACGGTCGGCGAGGCTGACGCGTACGTAACCGAACGGCGGGTCAAGGAACTCGGTTGACGGTTTAGCGTTGGGGCTGAGCCAGAAGCCCGCTCCCCGCAGCCCTAGCGACGGTATATCGGTGACAATCACCCTCGCCCGGCTGTTCTCGATGAACCGCAAGAGCGGTTCCGGGAGAAAATTGTTCGTGACCGAGAGGGTGATGGCGCGGTCGGCAAATCGCACGAGCTTGGGGTGGTCGCGGAACCAGCGGTCATCGATGATCTCCGTCTCCCGCACCCGGATCGCGCCGCTCGTCGAGAGGGTGAGCTTTTGCTCCCCTGCTATCCTAAGCGCCTCGATTACCTCGTGGCCGAATTCGGCCGAGCTTAGCTCCGAAGGCTCCTTGACATAATCTAGGTAGCGAAGATAGGGGCGGTCCGGGTTGCGACGGTCGGCGTTGAAGCGCTGGCGTCCGAGCTCGAAGCCGATGGCTTGCAGGAGCTTTCGGTACGGCAGCTGCCGTACCGGCGACTCTGAGGGCCCGAGGGGGCTATGATCGAGACCTTCGACCAGCTTATGGAGGAGCCGTCCGGCGAGGTGCGCCAGGAGATCGCGCGGCACGGTGGGTGGGGCATCGAGCTTGATCAAGACCGACATTCTCGTCCCCTCCCTCGGGGCTCGGTGGTGCTGGCGGCAGGCCATGATGGAACACGGCCCAGATTGGGCGCGCTCACTACTCTACAATAATTGTCGCGGAATGTCGAACTATAATACCTGGAGGCACCTACCGGAATTGAACCGGTGTACGCGGTTTTGCAGACCGCTGCGTAACCACTCCGCCAAGGTGCCGCAATCGTGGTAACCGCTTGATTATACTCGGTGGCGGCGCAAAGCTAAAGCGCGCGGGGCTGCAAAGCGCTACTGGACGGGCGCAGCCGAAGGTGCGGGCGGCGCGATGGTAAAGAAGAAGTTGGCCGTGGCGAGCGCCAGGCAGGTCATGGCGACGACTGCAGCAATGAACAGCACTTGCTGCAGGGCGCGCACGACCTTGAGGCGCTTGCGAGCCTGTTCCCAGGTGCGCTTGCGAGCGGCCAGATCTTGGCCCTCATCGGCGGCGGCGTCAAAGGCCCGGCGCTGCAAGCCGCATTGGGTCCGGAAGTAATGTCCGGCCACGTACGCCACGAGATTGAGCGCCAGCGTGATGATCGACGCGTAGAGCGCCCACGAAAACCCGCTGTGCGGGTGCTGAAAACCAACGGTGAGCAAGAAGGTCATAAGCGCAATGAGCCCCACGAACAGCCCGGCGATGATGCGGATGAGTTCGGTGTAGAATTGTTCGCTATGCGGCTGGTGCGGCGGCAGAGCGGGCCGGTCAGCGGATTTGGTAGGGGCTTCGGGGGTAGTAGTTGTGTTCATGTGCTTACTATACTAATTGTCTCAAGCTGAGAAGCAACTGATATTGGCTACATTCCAGCTTTCATCGACTCCCA
Organism: Candidatus Saccharimonadia bacterium; assembly: GCA_035544015.1. Taxonomy (NCBI): domain Bacteria; phylum Candidatus Saccharimonadota; class Candidatus Saccharimonadia; species Candidatus Saccharimonadia bacterium. Next base: position 48,773 of record DATKIP010000093.1, on the reverse strand, counting down.
TGTCTCGCGCGGACATACAACGGGCCAATTTTGCCAGTTCTGTCGGTATGCTTCAAATTCAGCTGGACGGACGAGGTGAAGACGCTCTGGATGGTCCTTGGGGATGCGATCCGGGAAGCGAATACCGTCAAGATGGTCGGTCTCGTGCTGGGCGATCCGAGCGGCGAAATCGACAAGGTGAAGCCTGAGAGGTTTCCCGTGCCGATCTAAGCCCTCAAGTGTAACCTCCTTCGCACGCTCTACGTTCCCGCAAATATCGCCGCACGACCAACAGCCTTCACGGCCCGGCATCGTGGCCGCAGAACGGATGGCAATGGTAGGGTTGATGACTATCAAAAGGTCCTGCTGCTTGTTCGAACCATCCGCCGCCAGATCAATTGAGATGATTCGCTTATCCACGCCTACCTGTACGGCGGCAAGTCCCACCATTTGGCGAGAGTCTGCTTTGGTGTGTCCTTTGCCGGCGGACAATTTCAGCATTCCAGCAATGACGGCCTGGATACCATCAGCATTAATCTCATCGCGGGTAACTTTTTGGGCGACTTGGTTGAGCAGTGGATCGGTGGGGCCGACGAGCTGCAGGGCTAAGGGCGAATTTGTCATAGGCCCGGCCGATCTATGATTTCCGCCTGCCCGCCGATCCAGACGATCTCGTCTTTGAATGTACCGTAAATGTAGGATAGGCGGCCCATCGCCTCGCCTTGTTCGACGCGGTATATTTCCCGCTGGGGCAATGTACGCTCGTTCTTCAGATAGCAAAGCAACGCTCCGTTGGATGTACCGGTGGCGCACTCTTCGGGAATGCCGTCGGCGGGAGCGAAGTTGCGGGCGCTGGCTAAGGATTGCTCGTTTTCCAAAAGCGCGAATACATGAAAGCCGCTAATGTCATGCCGCCGACTAAAATCAGCGATGGCGTCAAGGTTGGGACGGAGCCGCGCCAGAACCGATTTGTCGATCAGCGGTACCAGCAAATCTCTGATGCCAGTGGAAACGATTTGGGGATGGAGCGACGCGTGGAAATCGCTGGCTTTTATCCCCAGCATGCCCGCAACCTCGGGGGGTTCGACTTTGTCGAAAAATGCGGCCCTCGTTTGCTCCATGAAGACCAGCCCCTCATTTTGAATCTCCACTTTCAGCAAGCCGGCCTTGGTTTCTTGCGTGTATGTGCCCACCGAGAGTTCACCTAGTTTGTGAAGCAGAGACCACGTGGCTATCGTCGCGTGGCCGCAAAGGTCGACCTCAGTGGTGGGTGTAAAAAATCGAACCTTACGGGTGGCGCGATCGCTCTGGCTGACAAACGCCGTTTCGGACAGTCCCAGCCCGGAAGCTACCGCTAGCATTTGCCGCTCATCGAGCGCATCAGCGCCCAACACTACCCCGGCCGGATTGCCATTGCGGCCGTTGGCCGTGAATGCATTAACTCTGGAGGGGGTATCAGGCATTTTTTGATTGTATCATCGCCAGAGGTTCTACTGCCCGATCAGAATTGATAAAATCCACCCCCCACTGCTTCATTAATACCAACAAATCCTCTAGGGTTTTGCCTTTTGTGGTCAGACGATACTCTACTTTTGGCGGAACTACCGGGTATATTTTGCGCTCAACAATTCCAGATTGTTCGAGCTCCCGCAACTGCTGAGTAAGCATCTTCTGGGTCACGCCCGGCATTGCTCGCCGAAGTTCGCTAAATCTCATTACGCTATTGCTCAGAAGCTGATCGATAACGACCACTTTCCATTTGCCCCCCAAAACGCTCATGACTGCTTCTATGGGGCACTGTTGGAGGTGATCTTTTTTGATGGTATCCATATGGGTACTATACCACATAAAAGTGTGTACTTATTATTTGTATACTCGCAATGATATATTATTTTGAGCAGTAAATGAAAGCGGGATGATCATGAAAAAACTACTCTTTGTCGTTACGAGCCACACCGAGCTTGGTTCGACAGGCCGCAAAACTGGCTTTCACTTTAGCGAAATGGGCGAGCCCTACGCTTTTTTGAGAGGCAACGGGTATGCAATTGATTTTGTGAGCCCGCTCGGTGGGGCTGTTCGAGCCGATGGGTACGATGAGGCTGATCCGCTCCAAAAACAACTCATGGAAGACGACGAATTGCAGAGCAAGCTGGCTGACACCTTGCGGCCAGCGGATATTGACCCGGACACCTACGCGGCGATTTACTACGTGGGCGGTCATGGCACGATGTGGGACTTTGCGGATAATCTCGCGCTCCAGCACATAACGTCAAAAATGTTTGAGGACGGCAAAGGGGTGGCGGCTGTTTGTCACGGGCCCGCCGGACTGGTTAATGTAAAGTTGAGTGACGGCAGCTTTTTGGTGAAAGACAAAAACCTGGCGGCCTTCAGCGACGACGAAGAGCGCGCCATCAATCTCGATAAGGTAATGCCATTTTTGCTAGAAAGCGCGCTCGTGGCACGCGGAGCCAAATACACCAAGCACCCGCTATGGCAAGAAAATATTGAGGTCGACAAAAACCTGATAACCGGCCAAAATCCCGCTTCAGCATTGAGTGTGGGCAAGGCTCTGCACGAGTACCTCACCAAAACTCAATAGCGAGACGAGCCTACCAGGTCCACTTCTGGAGGGTGCTGCCGTTACACGTGGCGACCGATATGGCGGCATTATTGGCGGTCGAGGCGGTGGCAAGGCACAGCGTAGTTTTTGCGATAGGCCGTATCGTGCCGTCGGCGCCGAATTGCCAGGCTTGCGCGCTGGTGCCGTTGCAGGTGTATGTCCAAATCTTCTGACCGGAAACAAAGTTGGACCCCGGAATGTCGATGCAGTTGCCAAGTACGCGCAGCGTGTTGTCATTCGGCAGCCGGGTCAGTGCTTGCGCTTTCGTGTTGTTGCAGGCGTATGTCTGAGTGTAGGTGCGGATCGCAAGAGCCGAAGCGGGGATGTCGACACAGCGTCCGGCCCCGGTGTTCTTCACGGGACTCATCAATGGCGTTGGTCCCCCAGCAACTTGGAGGATCTTCGCAACTGATGGAACGCCGGCAGAATCGGTGATAAAGAGCAGGTAATACCCCGGAGGGGCTACTCCACTGTTTGGTGGACCGGTGACGGTTAAGGTTGTGCCCGAGACCTGGAACCTCAGTGGCACATACCGCTGTCCTTGATTTACGTCGTGAGTGACGTCACTTAGCCCGATGAGTCCAACCTTCTGGATGCTTGTAGCCCCGCTGAATGAGACGGAGAAGTTGGTGTTAACGCCGATAGCTGTTGGTGCCGTCTGGATCACCGGTCGTGGTGCGAGTTGGCCGCTTCCGTCTTTCTTGTACAGATACGGCGGCGTGAAGTATTCAATGTTCTTTTCGAGATAGCCGACGTCCATACACGGGCCGCAGATACCTCCCCCGCCCGTCATGACTCGGCCGTCGGGCAGCAGAGCCGCGGTCGAGTGGTATTGCCGAATGCGACTGGCGCTAGCGAGCACTTTCCAAGCACCCGTCGCGGGGTCCCAGCGTTCGGCCGATGTGATGGCGTGATTCAAGTCAACATTAGGCGCGCCACTGGTGAGGCCGCCAGTCGCCAATACCGAACCGTCGGCGAGCACGGTGGCGTTGAACTGCCGTCGTCCGGTCGACATAGAACCGGTAGCGGTAGTGGTCGGCACAAGTCCGGCATTGCTGTTTACGACAACGGCGGTCTTTGTGGGGACATTCGCGACCCCGCCCTCCGTCAGCTTGCCGCCGCCTACTACGAGTGATTTGCCGATGTCGTAGGTCGCGAAACTTCCGTAGTCGCGAAACTTGCCGTCGCGGGCGCCCGTGCCCGTGATGGCTCCGTTTCCGGAAGTAATGAGGGTATAGATGGCGTCGTAGGGCCCAAAGAGACCGAGCTGGGTGTCTGGCCGGGACATCATAAACGGATAGGCGCGGCCGCCGTAGGTCGCATTGGTAAAGCCTGTGAGGGCCCGTATCGCTCCGTTCGTTTGGTAAACCTCGGCGATTGCTGGTCCACCACCGACAATCACGTGTTCGCCGTTGGCCATTGTCGCCACCGACGGATACCAGCGTCCGCTTGCCATGTCGGCACCACGAGTCCAGGTCTCGGTTTGCCAATCGAAGATGTGGGTTTGCACGATGCCGGCTAGGGCCTGATTGGCGTTGCCACCGGCGACGAGCACATTGCCGTTCGGGAGATGGGCGAAACCGGCGCAGAAAATATTGTAGCCTTGAAGATCCACGCGCCTAAACGAGTTGTTGGTTGGGTCCCAGACCATCGCCCGCGTAAAACTCTGATCCGGATACGTCTCGGCGGCGTTGTCGCCGACTGAGTCCCACATCAAGACCTTGCCGTTGGGTAATACTGCCTCAAACACCGGCATAACTTCCGTTCCAAACACCGAACTCCATTGCCCGGATTGCCCGGGATCTGCGCTCACAGCCGCGGCGGAAAAGGTAGGCTCGCTGGCGCCCACCTTTGTGGACCTAGCCGCACCTGGCTCAACCCCCGTCTCGCGTATAACTTGCCCCTTGTTTTGCGCGGTTCTGAGCTCAATCTCGCTGATTGGCGTGCTTGCGAGGTCATTTGCGGCATGTTCAGCACCGTCGTCATCGTGTTCTGCCACGCTTTCGTGAGCCGCGAATATAGAGGTCCTGCCGTTGGGCAGGGCCAGTACGGTCAGCAGACCGAGGGCAAAAATGATGCGGAGCGTACGCATGGATGCGTTCTTCATAAACCCTATTTTAACAGGGTTGTTGATCGTAGACCATCACACTACAAACTTTAGACTCGCGTCTTAGACAAATGAACCGGTTTTTATGTCACCAGACCTTTTGTAGCCGGACAATCTCATTTACGAAAGCGCGGACTTCTTCACTGGGCATCGCCCAATCAAAATTGCCATTTTTATCGGCATAGCCGTCTAGCGACGTCGTCATCAGGTATATTAATTTTGCCATAATATTCGGTCTATGGGTCCGCCTTGGGACTTTGGCTTTATATACTCATATACGATTTATAGTCCCCCTCAAGCTCCGACAATACCTGTCTTAACTTCACCCGCGCGCCTGTAGCTCGCGAAAATTACGCCGTTGGGTGCCACGTGGCTGTCCATCAGCGTGAAGGCCGCGGCAATCGCGCCCTTATCAAACAAGTGCTTGCCCGTACCGAGCGTGATCGGGTATGTTATGAGATGCAGCTCATCGACCAAATCATGCTTGAATAGCGTCTGGGCCAGGTTGCCGCTCCCGTGGACTTTGATATCAGAGCCTTCGCCAGTCTTCAACTGCTTGAGATCATCGACGCTCTTCAGAAACACGGTGTTTTGCCAGTCTGACTTGGTCTTAGTAGTGCTCATAACGTATTTCGTAACGTCATTGATTCCGGGCCACATATCGGCGTGTTTGGGCCAGTAGGCAGCAAAGATATCATACGTCTTTCGGCCCAGCAGAATATCGGTCGACCGCATCCATTCCGCCATGAACTCGCCGGCCGCATCGTCGGCTTCGCGAAAATACGGTGCGGTCCAGCCGCCGTATTTGAAACCGCTGGCTGTGTCTTCGTCGGGTCCGCCCGGTGCCTGCATGATGCCATCTAAGGTGATAAATTCTTGGACAATTAATTTTCTCATGGCCCACCCTCCTATTGCTGCATTTCATCATAGCAAAATTGGATAATAGAGCCCAATGGACCAGAGTTCAGCCCTTGCCTTCCCATTCTTCGAGAAACTCCTTCAAGAATTGCTCCATAACTTCATGACGGTGCCTGGCCAGTTCTTTGCCGGTTTTGGTAAACATGCGATCTTTCAGGAGGAGGAGCTTTTCGTAAAAATGATTAATGGTTGGACTATTGCTGTTTTTGTAAGCCTCGAACGTGTTATGTTGTTCCGCAGCTTGGTTTGGATCATGCATGGGTCGACCTTTCGCACCGCCATACGCAAACGTCCGGCCGATGCCGATTGCGCCAATGGCATCAAGCTTGTCGGCATCATGGACAATTTTGCCTTCAATTGTATTAAGCTTCGTCTCAACATTTGCGCCTTTAAACGATACATTGCGGATAATGTCTTGAACGTGCTCGATGATATCATTGCTCACCTCCAAGCTCTCGAGCCACTTCCGCGCTGCTCGCGGGCCAGCTTCTTCGTCACCATCATGGAATTTCCAGTCGGCAATATCGTGCAGGAGGGCAGCCAGCTCAACAGTAACCATGTCCGCATCCGGCTCACTCGCGGCAATGTGCTTGGCAACCTTCCAAGTACGGTACATGTGCCAGTAATCATGGCCGGAACTTTCGGTGCTAAATTTGTCTTTCAAAAAGGCTTGGGTTTTGAGGATGATTTCTGCTTGGGTCATGCGTTTTATAGTAGCAGAATGAAGCCGCGAGAACGTGCCTCACTGCGAGAAGAAAGTTCATCCCCATAGGGTGATACACAAAGAAACACACCTTCGGCGGAAGGTGTGTTTCTTTTGGTGCGGGTACAGGGACTCAAACCCTGGACCTCCTCCTTGGCAAGGAGGCGCTCTATCAACTGAGCTACACCCGCATATATATGGTGGCGAGACTCGGACTCGAACCGAGGACACGAGGCTCTTCAGGCCACTGCTCTACCAACTGAGCTATCTCGCCACGACCGAGTTTCATTATGCTTGATCGGAAAAGGTACTGGCAAATAATACACGAGAGGGCGGGGTTTTTCAAGGCTACCATCTGGATTGAGGCTCTCGAATGGGCTATCATGGGATGACATGAAATACCGACGTTATGTGCTACTGGGGGTTGTGGGGCTGTCGATATTGGGCCTGGGGTATGCCTGGGCGGCGATGGTGGGGGTGAACAATGCTCAGACGGTGAGCGAATCGGCGCAGCATCCTCTGCTCGCGCGGCGGGTGTTTGCCGATAATCCCAACGACACCATCATCAATTTCACCTCGCTGCGGGCGGCGCTGCGCGAGCGATTTGGGACCGAGACGGAGCCGTTTAGTTTTTATTTTGAGTACTTGCCGACGGGCACGACGATCCGTATTAATGGTGAAAGCGAGCTGATCGCGGCGTCGCTCGTGAAGCTGCCGCTCGTGATGGATCTGTATCACGCGGTCGAGCTGGGCCGGATTCATCTGGGCGACACGGCGCAGCTAACCGCCGATGACCTTGATGCCTCGTTTGGCGATTTGTACAAAAAGGGTGCGGGCGGCTCGCTGACGCTGCAAGAGGCGGCCAACTTGGCCCTCACGCAATCCGACAATACGGCCGCGCGGCTGATTAACCGCCTGACGCGGGGCATGCTGGCGGCCAACGAGCAATCGCTCCCGGCGCTCGACATCGACCACGACACCACGAAGACCGGCGACGCGGTGATTAGCTCGCGGGGGTATTCTTCGATCCTGAAGTGCTTGTATTTGTCGTGCTACCTCAAACCCGATAGTTCGCAGGCGATTTTGGCGCTGATGTCAAAAACTGCGTTCACTGGCCGGATCACGAAATATACCCCCAAGGACGTGACGGTAGCCCACAAGATTGGGGTATTTAACCCGGCCAATGTGCATAGTGATTGTGGTATTTTTTATGTGCCGAAGCGGCCGTATTTGCTGTGCGTGATGATGCAAGGCGATGACGCAATGGTAAGCCAAAAAATGGCCGACACCTCGAAGCAGATTTACGACTGGGTAACGAGCTATAGCTCGGTATCGACTGCGCGCTAAGGAGCCTGGCCTACCAGTATTCGCAGGTACTGCCGGCTTTGGCGGTAATGGCCGAGCTCGACACCTCGGAGGCAAATCGCAGTGCTACGGTGCCGTTGGCGGACGGGCGGATGAACCCGCTGACCGTAGCGATGTTGTTGCCCGTGATGGCGGCCGAGGAGGCGCTGGAGGCGGCCGGGCTGTCGTAGGCGTTTACGGGGTCGTTGGTGGTGTAGGTGGTTGTAGTGAGTGAGTATTGGGATTTGTAAAACAGCGCGGTTGGGGTGGCCGGGCCGTTGATGGACCACCTCGACCCGGTGGTGGTGGCAGCGGCGGTGTACGAGATGGTGCAGCTGAAGGTGTAGAGGGTGCCGGAGGTGACGCTCCACGTGAGGCCGGTGACGTCGGCCATGGTGTTGGCGGTGGCGTTGTTGTTGATGACGTCGGCGGCGAGCCGCAGGACGGTGTGGGAGATGCAATCTTGCCAAACACTGTTTTGGAAACAGCGGAATTTGTTGTTGTTGGAGTTGTAGTATTCGCCGCCGCCCACGCCGGTGGGGTCGCCGGTGGTGTTTTTGGAGTCGAAGACGAGCAAGGTGCCGGTACCGTCGACCACGCCGACGGTGAGGCGGCTGGCGCTGGTGTCGAAGACGAGCAGGTTGGTGCCGGCGGCGGTTTGGATCTGGACGGCGGTGGCGGAGGAGCTGGCGCCCTTGAGCGTGAGCGTGCCGCCGGCCTGGAGCGTGGTGGCGCTGCTGGTGCTGCCGATGGAGCCGATGGTGACGCCTTGGACGGCATTGCCGCTGGTGTCGGCGACGTGGACCGCCGAGGCGGTGGCCGCGCTGCCCACGGTACCAATGTTGATAGCGCCGGTGGCGCCGCCGAGGATGTTGGTGACGGCCGTGGTGGTGGTGTTGCCGAGCGTGAGTGTTTTGGCATTGGCGCCGGTGCCGATGTTGATGGCGCCGGTGGTGCCGGAATCGATGGTGATGCCGCCGGCGCCGTTGGTGCCGAGCATAAGCGCGGTGCCGGCAGTGGTGCCGGCCTGGATGCTCACGGTAGTGCCGGCGGCGGCGTCACCGGAGCCGGCGGAACCGATGTTGATGTCTTGGGTGCCGGCGGTATTGACGCCGAGGTTGTAGGTGGTGGCGTTGGTGTTAGTGGCGCTAGGGCCGATGGTGATGGTTTTGGCCGACGTGGTGCCGGTGCCGATGTTGATGGCGCCGGTGGTGCCGGAATCGATGGTGAGCGCTGTGGCGGCAGCCGACTGGAGCGTGACGGCGCCGGCGCCGGTAATGTTGCCGACGCTGGTGAGCGCACCGGCGTTGATGACAAGGCCGTTGATGGAGTTGGTGCTGGTGGGGGCAACGATGGCCTGGGCGGTGTTGAATGCGCCGTTTAGATCGAAGAACGATTGAACGGTGGGGCTGACCGCCGAGTTGTAGACATCTAGGAGGTGCGCAGCGGTGCCAGTGGTGCCTTTGACGCTCAGGCCCACCACGCCGGTGGGCGCGGTGACGGTATTGGCGGCCGAAGAGGCCGGGGCTTGCACGAGGTAGCTGCCGGCGGTCTGGAAGGTGGTGCAGGTGCCGGCCGACGTGAGGATGCCGGTGGTGAAGGTGGCGCCGGTGATCGCCGCGCCGGCGCCGCAGGTGCTGCCGACCGCGGGGGTGCCGTTGGCCTGGAAACCGGAGGTAGCGTTGATAGTGGGGCTCGTGACGCTGGTGGTGAAGGTGGGGGCATTTGAGATGGTAATGGCGCCGCACGTGCCGCCGGTACCGAGCGTAATGGCGGTGCCGCCGCCCGAGAGGTTGCCCGAGCCGCTCGGGCACGTGAGCGCGGTGTCGCCGCGGACGGCCGAGGTACTCGAGCTGCCGTACACCACCGCGAGGCTAGTGCCGGCACCGAGCGCCACGCTGCCGCCGCCGCTCAGCCCGGTGCCGGCGGCGACGGTGAGGCTGGGGCTTGCGAGCGCGGCGTTGGCGATGGTGCCGGATTGGATTTGGGCTCCGTTGATTTGGCCGGAACCGTTGACGATGGACTGGCCGGCAACCGTGAACGTACCGGGAACGCTGACGCTGGTGCTGGCCGAGCCAATGGCAAGTGTAGTGGCGGCGGTGCCGATATTGAGCGTGGTGACGTTCGAGGTGAGCAGGTTGAACGAGGTGAGGCTGGAGTCGATGGAGTCCTCATTGTAATAGGTGGTGCCGTTGCCGGTAGCGACACCGGCGATGAAGTAGCCGCGGCCGTAGCGGCCTGCGAGGGTTTGGGCGGTGTCGGTGCCGCCGATTTCGGGCAGGTGGTATTCATTCACGACGGCGGCGTTGGCCCAGGTGAGCGCGGGGGTGATGGTGAGCGTGTTGGTGGCTTTGGCCGTGATTTTGGCATAGCACGGGTTGACGCCGGTGCCGCCGCAGTTGGCCGAGTTGACCTGCACGTAATTGCCGATGTCGAAGTTGGCGGCCGAAGTGAGGATGAGGGTGGTGGCGTTGGTGCCGGCGCCGTTGGCGGTGGAGGTGCCGTCGAGGGCGGTGAAGGCGGCGGTTTGGTCGCCGTCGGATTCGAGCTTGTAGGTGGGGGTGTTGATGAACGCGGTGTAGCCGGTGGCGGATTCGAAGTTGATGCCGTTGGTGAGCGCGCCGGCACCAAGCGAGTTGCCGGCGGCGAAGTCGAGGACGTTGAGGGTGTTGGTGCCGGACCCGGGGGTGGCGTTGCTGGGGGTGATTTTGGTGCCCTGGACGGTGACGCCCGCGCCGGCATTGGTGTTGGAGAAGCCAAGAACTTGGCCGGAGGTGCCGGCGGTGGCGGTGGCGTAGGTTTGGCTAAACGTGCCCGAGGCTTGGGTGTAGCCGGTGATGCCGCTAAGCGCGCCGGCGCTCACGGACAGGCCGTTGATGGTGCCGGTAGTGCTGGCGGTGACGGTGCCGCTGGTGGTGATGCCGGAGGTGGTGACGCCAAGATAGGTGGTGGCGCCAGCGTTGTCCTGGACCTCAAACAGGTTGCTGCCCAGCCCCCCGGACGAGTCGCGAACGGTGAGGCCGTTGCCAGAGAGGGTGATTTCGGGGTTGGTGGCGTTGTCGTAGGCGGACTGGAGCGTGGCGGGGTTGCCGGTGCCGGCGACCGTGACGTAGACGGAGATCTTCACGTAGCCGTCGCCGCCGTTGCCGCCGGCGCGCGAGGTGACCGCGGCGGTGCCCTGGATGCCGCCGCTCCCGCCGCCGCCCGAGGTGCCGGCGATGCCGTTTGCGGCAGCGGCGGCTCCGGCCTGGCTGGCGCCGCCGCCTTGGCCGCCACCGCAGCCGCTGACGATGGCCGTGGTGGCGGTGGCGGTGCTGGTGCAGCCGGGCGCGCCGGAGAGCTTCACGTCGCCGGCGCCCGAGCCGGCCGCTCCGCCCGCGCCGCCGGTGGCGGGCACGGCGGTGGTGACCCCAGTGCCGCCGGTGCCGCCGACCGCGTTGACCGCCGGCGTGGTGCAGGCGTCGCCGGAGTTGGTGCCGAGGCAGCTGGAGCTCCCGGTGGTGCCGGTGTTGGTGCCGCCTGAGGCGCCGCCCGCGCCGCCGCCGCCAACTTTGAAATAATAGTTGGCAGCCAGGCTGCCGCCGACGAATAGCTGCGACAAGCCGCCTTCGCCGCCACCACCGGCCGCCTTCACGGCGCTCGTGGTGCCCACTGAGCCACCACCACCGCCGCCGGCCTTGGATTCTATGAGTAGCCGGGAGGCATTCGAGGGCAGGGTGAGCACGTGCGTGCCATTATTGAAGCTCGGTGCGGAGTTGGCGGCGCCGGTGAACTGCACCGTGGTCTGGGTGTTGGTGGCGGTGGTAGCCTGCTGTGAGGTCCAGGCGGCGAGGAATTTGTCGCCGCCGCCGGCCGCGATGCAGCTGCCGCCAGTGACGACACCGCCGGCGACGGTGATGGCGTCGAGGATTTGGCCAGAGCTGCAGGTAACGCCGGTGCCGGCGGTGGCGCCCACAGTGATGACCCTGCCGGTGCCGATGGTGAGGCCGCCGGTGGCACTGATGCCTGCCACTCCCCCGCCCGAGTTGGTGACGGTGAGTGTGGTGGCGCCGGCGTCTTTGAGATCGATAGTGAGGCCGCCGGAGGAGGTGCGCTGCAAGGTGCCAGCGTTGGTGGTGATGGTGGCGCCGGAAGTAGCGGCGTTGAGCGTGGGGGTTTGGACGCTCGTGCCAAAGTACCCGGTACGGAAGGTGGAGCCGCTCGTCCCCAGATCGACGGTAGAGGTGGTGGCCTGAATGGTTTGCCCAACATTGAGAATACCACTGGCATCGAAGTAGGCTTGGATTACATTGCTTGAGTCTTTGACGTCGAGCGAGTGAGTGGCGGCGGCGGGTTTGATCGTGATGGCGACACCGGAGCTGGGGCTAAAAATATTGGCGCTGGTGAAGGTGTTACTGGCCGAGAGCTGGCCAAAAGCGGCCGAATCGAGGCCGTCGAGGGTGTCGGCGCTGAAGGCGTAGGGCGTGGAGGCGAGCGGCTGGCGCGGGGTCATGGCGCCTTCGGTGAAGCTCGCACAGCCGTTGGTGGAGCAGGTGGCGGTGGCGGGAGTGGGTAGCTCAACCTCCAGATACAGGGGGTAGGTGCCGCTGCTAAACAGCGTGGGGCCAAGCGCGGGATCGCCGAGCGTAGTGTCGCCAAATTGGATGTTGAAGAGGCCATTTGTGATCTGGATGCGGTGGTCGGAGGCGCCGCGCACTCGGTCGGCTTCCCAGGCGTTGGTACCGCCCGAAGCCAGGGTCCAGAGGCGAAATTTGACGTTGTATAGGCCGTCGCTCAAGATGTTGCCGGAATTGTCGGTGAGGCGGCCCTGGAAGTTCACCATGTAGGGAACGGTTTGGGCGGATTGTACCGGCATGGGCGCCAAAATTGCGGAGACGCCAAAAATAGTCGCTACGAGCTGAGCCGCTGTGCTCAGGAGAATGATTCTCCCTATGCGAAGCCGGCGGCGTAACTCCATCACAACCTTTGTTACATAAGCATTTTAACATCGTGCTTATGGTTTGGGCAAGACTGTGGCTTGCGGTAAGCCTTTTATGAATTGGTGGGGTGAGGGCGACGCCGGTGCGCCTCGATGTCACTGCGCAGGGCGTCGATGTGGGAGCGATCCAGCTCAGACTTGAGTTTTTCGTGTTCGGCGTTTTCTTCGAGGCGGCCGATGCGTGCGTTTTGGTCGGGGACATCGGCAACGTACTCGAGGATCGCATCGAGCTTTGTGTTGGTCTCCTCGTTTTGGACTAGTATGGCGCGGTAATTGTTTTGGATATCGTCAATGCTAACTTGCATACGGTCTTGGCGTAGCTCCATTTTGTCGAACCGGTTATCTATTTTGTCGAACCGACCGTCCGCGTCATCGATCCGGCCGTCTATTTTATTGAGGCGCTCCGTTACCGGCACGAGGGCCTCGGCAATGATCGTGCGAACGTCTTGGATGGTGGCGTACTCTGGCATGGGACTCTCCGTTACTGCTAGTTTATCGCGGGCATGCCATTGAATATATGGAACAAAAACCGTACAGTCAATGCTGGTGTTGGTTATGTGCGCTTACGGGCATAGGAGAGGGCGATTGGCAGCAAGCAGATCAGGAGATTGACGACGAGCGAGAGCCGATCGTCGCCTGTGACTGATGGTGAGCACGTGCGCCCACAATCTAGGTGACCGAGGCCAGTCAGCCACCATACGCCGAGCGCTACCATGACACAGGTGATGGCGAGACGTTTGTCTCTGGGGCGCAGGATGTGCTTTTGGCTACCATACGCCACCCACACCACCAAGGCCAGCGGCGGAATCACGATGAGGTCGGCTGTGATCACTTTAACGTAGATCTCCGGCTGGGCCCGATTTTGCGCGCTACTCCGAGCGTGAGGGCGGTGGCAATTACCAGCAATAGCCACTGGCACCACGCGGTGCACACCAATACCCAGCGCGTGGTGGTTTGATGCGTGTCGGTGTCGGTAATGGTGACGGGTAACAGGCCAAAAAATGAGCCTGGCCGCTCGATGGCGAACTCACGGGTGGCGCTGGGCAGGACGAGACCGGTGGCGAGCTTGGGGTGAGCCGCCCACGGCAGCACGCTCAGCGTGAGAGCCGGACGGTAGCCGACGGGGTGGGCCGTACGATCGGTGTTTTGATACTGCAGTGTGCCGGTGAGGCCGCGGCCGAGCTGCAGGAACGGCAGATCGAGTTTGGCGACAGCGCCGTGATGCGGCGTGGCCGGGCCGTTTACGAGCTCGAGCAAGGTGCCGATGCGGGCGCTTTCGGCTACGTACGAGCTATTGGGAGATTGCGACGGAGGGACGGTTTGGAAAAAGAGGGCGGCATACACACCGCCGGCAGGGAGCTTGGACGGGTCGACGTGAAACACCACACGCACGGCTTCTCGGGGCCCTAGCTCAAAGCTGCTCAGGCCGAGGCTGATGCCGCCGATGAGCTCCGGGTCGTCGAAAAATTCGAGGCGGCCGTCGGTGCCGGTTTGGCGAAAACCGCGCACGCTCGTGCGGATGGCGAGGGATCCGTCGCCGGGGTTGGAAACGTCAACGTAACCGTTTTTGATATGGCCCGGGGTGAGCGTGTCGATGTACTCGAGCGGGCTGGCTTGCAAACCGGGGGCGTCAGCGCGGGCCGGCGCGGGCATTGCGAGCCCTACGGTCGCCAGGGTGAGGCTGACCAGCAGCAGGCGCAATGGGGCATTCATGGCCGAACGGTCGCCGTGTAAACAATGGTAGCCGAGTAGGTGCCCTGCTTTTGGCTGCTGGTGGTGTCGGCGCGGTATTGGATAGTGGTGAGCTCGGGGACACCGGCGGTGAGGCCGGTGCGCGAGTGGTAAACGGTGGCGGTGCTGGGCAGGCCGGCATAGGCGTAACCCGGACTGGTCCCCCATTTGCCTTCCAGGGAGGTGCCGGCGGTGAGCGTGAAGCCAATGCCCTTCGTGGTGCCTTCGGTCCAGGCGGCCGGTGAGGCAATGGTGCCGGAGACATTGGGGATAGTAGTGACGGTGTCGGTGTGGGTGAGTGGGGTGAGCGCCTGCATGTAAAGGTCGTAGCCGGCGGCGTCGGTGCGCACTACCGCGTCGGCTGAGTAGGTTTGGGACTGGCCAGGGGTGATGTTGGGCAGCGTGAAGGCGCCTTTGAGGGCGTTGGCGCCGGCAGTGTAGTCGTTTTTGATCTCGGCGTCGCTCAGGGCGCGGGTGTAGACGCGGGCTTCATCGATGGTGCCGGCCAGGAAATTGCTCGTGGGCGCCGAGGGCCAGCCGGCGAGGCTATCGAAGCCGAGGCGCCAGTAGCCACTGAAGTTGGCCACCGTGGTGGTGCTGGCGTCGGTGCCCTGGCGCAGGCCATCCACGTAGAGCAGCAACCCGGTGGCGCCGAGCGTGGCAGCCACGTGGTGCCACGAGCCGTCGGTGTAGGTAGAGGCGGTGGCGACGGTTTTGAAGGCACTCGGCTTGGTGCCAAACACGATGTGGCCAGCATTATCGAGGTACAGCACGCGGTCTACGGTGGCGCTGGAGCCGGTTTGGGCGCTGCCCAGGCCCATGAGCTCGCCGCCGTTGGAGCTCGTGGATTTGAACCACACTTCGAGCGTGAAGGTCGTAGGATTGGCGACCGAGGTGGCGGTAGAAACATATTGACTGGAGCCATTGAGCGTGACGCCTTGGCCCACGATGCCGGTCGTCCAGCTCGGCGCGGCTACGAGGGTGCCGTCGTCGGCAGTGGTGCCGACGTCGTAGGCGACGGTGCCGGTGCCGGTGTCGAGCGGCCAGTAGGCATAGGTGGAGCCGGGCAGCACCGAGAGCGAAAGCGAGTGCGCCAGCTGGCTGACATAACCCTGGGTGAGTTTGTAGCTCTGGCTAGCGCCCGAGCCCACTGCTCCCTCACCGCCGGCATCGGTGAGCTGGTATGAGGCCGAGCCGGTGGCGCCGCCGAAGGTGTCGGCCACATTCGGATCGAGCCGAAAGTGCGTGCTTTGTAACAGGTCGGCCGAGGCGGCGGCCGGCAGGAGTTGCATGGCGACGGCGGGAGCCAGCAGCAGGGCGGCCGCTGCAATCGAGCCAAGGTGTCGTTTAGGCTTTAGCATTAGCAAAATTATACCAGGCGGCGGCTCGGGGGACTACGCGAGGCGGGCGCGCAGCTCGACAATTTCCTTGGAATGTTGCCCGACAATACGCTTAATACTCTTCATGTCGGCCTTGAGCTCGTCAACGTCGCGGGCGATGGACTCGACTTTGGTTTCGAGATGATCGAAGCGCTCGTCGATACGATTGAAATCTTCTTTGATGGCATTGGCGAAGGGCTCGAAGACTCCCATAAATGCCGGCTCAAAAGCCTGATCGAAGGCTCCGTCGAAGGCCGGCTTGAAGGCCGCATTGAATGCCGGTTCAAAAGCCGCATCAAACGCGGGCTTGAAGGCCGCACTAAAAGCCGTGTCAAAAGCTGGCTGGAAGGACCGCGCGAAAGCCGCGTCAAACGCCGGCCCGAAGGAACGCGTAAAGGCTTCATCAAACGCTGGGCCAAATTTGCGGTCGAACGAGGCGTCGGACTCCTCGCGGACAACTTGCCTAATATCTTCGAGGGTAAATTCTGTGGTGGCCATCGGCGCTCCTTGATGTCTACTATATACTGGCTGGCGATGCCAATATACCGAACATTTTGCGAACATGCAAGGGCGGGGCGCTTATATACTTGACGCAACCAATGTCCTGCACTAAGCTTGATGTATGGAAACCCTCAATCTCATCGCCTTTTACAACCGCTTCCCCAACGAAGATGCCTGCCACGCCTATCTAGCTGAATCTCGTTGGCATGGTGAGCCTATTTGCCCCCACTGCGGCTGCTTAGATGTTTACACCCTCAAGTCTCGCCGGATATTCAAATGCACGGCTTGTATGAAACAATTCTCGGCTCGTATTGGCACAATCTTTGAAGAGTCTCGTCTTCCCCTCCAGAAGTGGTTCTTGGCTATATATTTGCTTACATCCCACAAGAAAGGCGTTAGCTCTATCCAGATGAGCAAACATCTTGGCATTACCCAGAAAAGTGCCTGGTTCCTGCTCCAGCGTATCCGCCATGCGGTTTTAGATGGAAGTGACAGACTTCTAAATGGAATTGTAGAAGTAGATGAAACCTATATTGGCGGCCATCAAAAGGGCGTTGGCATGAACGCCAGTAACAAGTCTACGAACAAGACACCCGTGATGGGACTTGTGGAGCGCAAAGGCCACATCAAGACTCATATTGTGACCAAGGGGTCAGCTCCCTATCTTCTGCCTCACATCATCAAAGACATTGACCCAAGGGCTACGGTTATGACTGACCAGCTCAAGGCGTATCACGCTCTCACTGCTATGGGCTATCCGCATTACTCGGTAAATCACACCAAAGAATACGTGGTCGGAACGGTGCACACGAACACAATTGAGGGGTACTGGAGCCATCTTAAGTCTGGTATCGACGCCATCTATATTGGAGTAAGCCGGAAGCATATGGCGAAGTACGCGGGGGAGTTTGGTTATCGGTACAATACCCGCGAGATGAAGGATGGTGAGCGATTCGAGAACTGGTTCGGATATGCGAGCGGGAAACGGCTGACGTATAAGGGACTTATTGGCTAGCTGACTGTACCAATCTCGCCTGCTTCAAGCGGGTCAGTCCCCGGAAGGCGTAATATCCGGCTAAGAGTATCATTAATTGTAGCCTCAATTTGGGCATTATTTTGTCTTTGACGTTCAGTAAGATAGCTTTGATCAGATACAACCGTTTGCCCTGTTGCTTCCTCAAGTTGCATTCTTGCGTTTCCAGCAATTTTACCACCAGCTTTTGCCGCCGTAAGATTTTGCCATTTCCCCTGAGCATTATTAGCACGGGTTATCTCGGTGGCGGATTGCTCACCCAATGTAGTAAGGGTTAGCTCAATTGGCGTCATATTATCGCGGAGACTCTGGCTTTTTAGTCCTTTGAGCTCTTTGTGCTTGGCCGTGCTCAATCCGAAAGTCTCAATGGAAATTGCATCTGTTAAGATTGCGTAATCCATATCCTGTACGCCGCGCTCAAACCATTCTTTAGTCAGGATTTCTCGACTGACCTTATTTTTAATTCTAGTATCGATCCACCCATCGGGATAACCCTTTGCCCGATAAAGAGCAATGGCACGTTGGACTGCCAGCTCGGGATTGTCGATTTCCTGTAACCGTTCAAATGCAGACTTTGCCAGCCATTTTTTGAATGGCTCTGCCTTTGGAGAGGGCACGGACTGCATTATACGGAAAAGCCCCTCAATATTGGCACAATTGATGTTTTGTGGCCCTTTAGAGGTTTCAATGCGAAGGGGGGTGGCAATTTGCCCCCACCCTTCTGCTAGACCCTTATCTCGACGCCGCATGTCCTTTACATAACCAGTTGGATCAATCGATCCAGTGAGACTAGCAATAACATCTACGACAACGAACCACCACTCGCCTTCATGTAAAACTTTACGGATTTCTTTGCCTTTGAAAAGGTCGATTTTGCTTTCGCCCTCACTGGGCAAAGGCAACTCTTCATTGTCAGGCATATCTGGTCCCTTTTAGGCAGTTATTATATCAGGTATGATTACCTTGTTGACGCTCTACATCGGAATTAGCCACACCGTGGCATTTTTTGGACTCATACAGGCGGCTGTTAGCGAAAGCGGGTCCAAATCCGTTGTGGAGCGTCAACACCTCTACTAACTAGCAGTCGCCTCTTTATTTTATTGAGGCGGTTTCCGATCTAAAGGAGATCCCCATGACCCCAACCCCAACTCTCGATCCAGCAACTGCACAAGCAGCCACAGAAGTCGGTGCAGCCGCCGGAACAGCCCTGGCTGGACTGCTCGGTATTCTTATTATCATAGGTGTATTCTTCGCCATCATTTGTGGTGTCATGGCGGGTCAGCGAGGTCGTAGTACTGCTGGAGGTATATTGTCGGGATTCATTTTTGGATTTTTGGCCATACTCTACTACGCGTCTGCTGGTGACACCATTGAGCTGAAAGTGCGCAAAGAAGAAGCTGCTAGGGAGAAGATACGCAGTGAGAAAGCTGGGAGAGAAGCGGTGGAGGCTGCACGCATTGAAGC
The DNA here is from genome assembly GCA_035544015.1 of Candidatus Saccharimonadia bacterium. Lineage (NCBI taxonomy): Bacteria > Candidatus Saccharimonadota > Candidatus Saccharimonadia > Candidatus Saccharimonadia bacterium. The sequence continues at coordinate 30,016 of DATKIP010000093.1, read as the reverse complement.
TAGTGAGCCTCTTGCAGTTCCGCAACCACCGCGAAGGAGCTAATCGCAAAATAACGGTTCTTGCGCACCTCAAAACAACCCGCTATGATAAGGGCGTGATCTCGGTAGCGTACAATTAATTTCCGTACTCAATACGGCAATTAATTTGTAAGTAAAGGCCCCTTACGGGGCCTTTACTATACCCCGACTAGGTTGTCTTTATCGGGGGAAGCTCGGGCCGTCTAGGCGGCCAATCGAGTATTCCCATTTCTGGTTCCTCCGTTTAAGTGGTAGGAACGCACCGGAAATATGTAGCAACAAAATGCTGTCGTGGAGACATGGTCTCCCGAGCTACTAACATTCGGTTGCCGCAATTGTGATCTCGGAGCGAACCTTACCTACAGGCATATCAGAGCTTGAGCGGGTTGTCCAGAACTCGGTATTTATTCTCTGGGGCTTTACTGAGCCTCAATAACCAGCCATAATTACTTCGTTGAGCCGTATAACAAGTTTTCCCACAAGTCTTGTGGGTTTTTGCGCTAACTAAGGCGGTCATCACCGATGGCGGGCGCAAAAACTCGTTGTGCGGCTCAACACTTGCACTAAGTGGTGGCCGCCTTTTTATTTGGGGACCACAAAGGAAGTTATGAAAGCTGCATTAAAGCTCATTCTGGGTATCATCCTACTTCCCATCATCTTGCCTATAGTTTTCGTGGTGGTAGAGCGTGAACATAGTCGCAAGAGAAGACGGGAACGAGAATCGATCAGAAACACAACGAGGTATAATAAACATCATGAAGCCAGAGAAACAGCCGAAGCCCCAGCCCGAGAAGCAGACTCGCCAGCAGCCGTTCAGCCTGCCGATGTCATTTGATAAGGCAATGGAGAAGATCGTAAAGACGGAGCCGGAGCGGAAGCCGAAAAAAAAGTAGTACACGAGCTCTAAGCTAGAGATGTCTAATTAGATATTGAACTAGACTCAATAATGACTTCGCTGTCCAAATAGCTAAAGTGGTAGCGATAGTGACTACGACCCCACCTACTAAGCCTATGATTAGAGATGCCAATTTGCCATATTTATCTAACATAGGATTCAGCAAGCCCCACGGTATGATAAAAAAGTCTAAAAAGTCCGTGCCTCGCGGGATACCCACCCTCACTAAATCATAAGAATTGACTTCGATATAACCCTCGTTCTCGGCTTGCTCAAATAAATCAGCGATTTTTTCATAGGATAGGCGCTTATGCTTCCTGCTGTACCCCTTGAGTATGTCATTCTTTTTAGGTCGTCGCCGTATGTTGTTATTCCTCAGCTCATCTGGGAATTTTTTATCTATGCGATGGGATTCATTATCAATATAGCGGGTCAGCCTATAGAGCCTATAAAGCGATTTCATATGCTCAATTATACGTCTATAGCGTAAAAATAACTTTTTAACTCGCGCCATCACATCGCCCTTGGTGCGTTAAGTATATAAGCGCCAAGGGCGGTGCTATTCGCGGCCGGCTAGGATACGGAAGGCGCGGGCGAAGCGCGGGCGGCCGCGCCAGAAGATCACGATGACTGCGAGCAATCCGACCACGATGAGAGCGACAAGCTTCCATGGAACCACCGTGAAGCTGGCGGAGGCGGTAAGCGTCTGGCCGTTGCCGTATTTGGCGTCGAGCGTGGCGGTATAGCGGCCAAACAGGAATGGGTGTTGACCTCCGGTAGGCCAGTCATTGTGCAGCCGGCGGATGGCACCCGGGATCACAAAGTGTTCGTCGAGGGGAATGGTGGCGACTTTGAATCCAAGCATATTTTTGATGGTGATGGTGCCAGTGGCTTTTTCATGAACCGTACCGGTATTTTTTATGCGAGTGAGGAATTTGACCGGCCCGTAGTCGTAAAAGCTCTTTTCGGCGCCAAATGAGGCTACCTCGAGCTGTTCGTTGGCCTGGCCGTCGATGCGCATAAACACGATGCCGGCGATCGTCTGCTGCACCGCGGCGCCGGATTCGCCGCTGGCGAGCTTGGGCGGAATGGTGCTAAACACGATAGAGCCGTAGCGGCCACCCGGCTCGGCATCGGTGGGGATGGCGATAGTGTAATGGAGCTCTTTGGTGCCCAGCGCGGGGATATCGAGCTGCGCGGCGTTGAGCGAAAACCACGGCGCTAGCGAGTAGAGCGGGTCGGCGGCGTCAACGAGTTCGATCTCGCCCTCTTCGCCTTTAGCGACAAAATTTTCTTTGCCAGTGCGCACCGAGAGCGGCGCGCCGGTGAGGTTGGTGACTTTGATGGTGCCGCTCTGGATGCCGCCCTTGTTGCCGGTGTAATTGGCAGTGGGCGGTGAGATTTGGTAGCTCTGCGACGTGGCGGCATGGGCCGGTGCCGACACGGCGAAGGCTGCTCCTGCGGCGCCGGCGGTGAGAGTAAGGAGGGTTCGGCGGAGTAAGGAAACAGCCTTCATAGAGCCTTAGCTTACGATCTAATAGATCGGAGTGCAAGTGTAGATGACGGTGGTGGTGTAGGTTCCTGGGAAGGTCGTGAGACTCACGCCCGCCTGGTGCCCGATGCGGTAGGTGGTGCTCGTGATGCCGGCGGCTTCGTAGGCGAGCTCAGCGTTGGTGCTTGTCATGGCGGCCCACTTTTGGCCGCCGTTGGTGAAGCGGTTGGCCGAGCCGGTGCCCAGCGTGGAGTCGTTGGTGGTGTAGCCGTAGGCCTCGGTGCCGGCGGCGCTAAAGGTGGTCGGGGTGGTGTTGGAGCCGGTGAAGTCGGCGATGGTCTGGCTCAGGGCATTAGTGGGCTTGGCGGTGTAGCGGCCGTAAATGGTATACCCATTGGTGGCGTTGGTGGCGGCGGTGAGGTCTTGGCAGACGATGCCGTTGGCGCCGGAGGTGATGGTGCCGAAGGGAATGGTGGTGGCGGTGGAGGCCTGCGTCGTAGTGGTGCCGTCGCAGCCCTGGCTGCCGGCTACGGCGTTGACGGTGAAGCTCAGGGTGTTGTCGACGGTGAGCGAGAGCGTGGAACCGTTGGTGTTGATGAACTGAACTGAGCCGTTATCCACCGGGCTGGTGGCGCAGTCGATGTTGTTGAAGGTGCTCACCCGCAGATAGTAGGCGGTGTCGGCGACGGACGAGTTGGTGATGCCGTCGTACGAAATGGTGCGAGCGCTGGCCGAGGCGGGGGTTTCACCGGTGGCGTTGGTGAGCAGGAGCGTACCATTGGTGACTTTGCTCAAGCTCCACGAAGCTGGAGTTGGTACGTAGTTGGTACCGGCATTGTTGAGAGCCACGGCGCCAACGCTGGAATCGAAGTTGGTAGGCACAGTGGAACCGGTCGCGGTGGTGGCAAATACCAGCTTGATGCATTTAATGAGCGAGGTGGTGACTGTGGAACCGGTAAACGTGTAGTTGACCGCGGTGGTGCTGGGGCGTGGATCGCTCAAGGCGACTTTGGCGCTCGACAGCGTCGCGGCGTTGGCGACGCCAGCGTTGAGGCTCAGCCCCATGAGGGCAATCAGGACAGCTGCAAATTTTGACAGCTTAGCTTTGATATTTCGCGGTCCGCGTACTCCCAACGCGGCCGCCGCTCGGATGATGCGGCTTTTCACTCTTGTTTTTCTCCACAGCTTTTTAATGAGTTCTTAATGTCGAGCGTAGCAGTTTGCACAACGGGTGTCAAACTTCTTATGTTTGCCAAGCGATTCTGCTAGTAAACCGGCACGCAGGTGTAAATAATGGTGGTGGTGTAGGTGCCCGGAAAGGTGGTGCCCGAGATACCCACCTGATGGCCGATATGATACGTAGTAGTGGCGACGCCGACGGACTCGTAAGCGAGCTCGGCGTTGGTGGTGGTCATGGCCGCCCACTTTTGGCCGCCAGTGGTGAAGCGGGCGGCGGTACCGGTGCCGAGGCTGCTGTCGCTCGAGGTGTAGCCGTAGGCCTCGGTGCCGGGGACGCTAAAGGTGGTGGGGCTGGCGTTGGTGGCGGCGTGGTCGGCGATGGTTTGGGCGAGCGCGTTGGTGGGGGCGGCGGTGTAGCGGGCGTAAATGGTGTAACCACCGGCGGCGTTGGTGGCGGCCTGGAGGTCTTGGCAGACCACGCCGTTGCTCGAGGAAGTGATGGTACCGAACGGAATGGTGGTGGCAGTGGAGCCCTGCGTGGTGGTGGTGCCGTCGCACGACGTGCTGGCGGTAACGGCGTCGACGGTGAACGTGAGCGATTGGTCGACTGATAGAGACACGGTGGAGCCGGCGGTGTTGATGAACGGGATGGTGGCGTTGTCGATCGGGCTTGAAGCGCAGTCGGCATTAGCAAAGGTGCGCAGCTGGAGGTAGTAGGTGGTGTCGCCAAGCGAGCTATTAACGAGGCCGGCTAGCACGAAGGTGGCGCCGGTAGTGGTCGATGGCGTGACGCCGGTGGCATTGGTGTATTGGAAGACATTGTTTTGGCCGCTGGAGCTGGTGCCGTCGCTGCGGGCCAGGCTCCAGCCGGTGGCGGACGAGTTGATGAGCGTGGACGATGCGGCGGCGACCGTGCCGGCGGTGCCGCTAAAGCCTGTGGGCGCAGTGTCGCCTGCCGCGGTCGTGGCCCACACGGCCTTCACGCATTTCACGGCCGTGGCGCCGTCGACCGATGAGCCGGTGAAGGTGTAGCTGCTCGTGGCGCTCGGCCGCGGGTCGCTCAGCGCCACCGAAGCGCTGCTGAGGCTGCCGGCCGCGATGGCGGTGCCCGATTGGAGCACCGAGGCCAACAAGGCCAGAGTTACGACATAGCGCAATGGCTGGTTTGGCGGCTTCGGCAGGCGCAAACCCAGCGCCGCAGCCGCTCGTTGAAAACGATTCACTCACACACTCCCTTCAGAGTTGGTGGTAGTGTCTCATAGTGGTTATGCTTTGTACAAGGGGAAAAGTGGTTGCCAGCGTTCTCGCCTTACGAATTCTCCTCTTCGATGCTCAGGCGCTTTAGGTTGTACATATGCGATAGTAAATTGTTCTTTTTTAGGCCTGGGTACCGCGCGGTCAGGCCTGAGTAAGTATCTAAGAGACACTTATCTGCTGCCTTGCTGAACTCCGGGTGAGGAACTTCAACCGTTCCATGCGTGTAAGTTGCTGTTATCTGGATCATGCTTCCGTTTTTACTAAAATTAATCTCCTCAGCGTTCTCGGTAAAGTTATATGTAGCTTTGGCATGACTTCGAAGGTCTTCTGCAATTTCAGTCATGGCTAAGGCAAAGTTCAAGAGCGGCAGCCCTTCCCGGCGCGTGGAGAGATCAACTAAGTTGTCTTTGAGGCGGATGTCGCCTAAGAAGCAGTACCAAGTGAGTTCGGTTTCGTTAAGGTTTTCAGGCTTAACGCAGTAGGTTTCCATGTACTGTGATGAATCATCTGTTATGTAGCTCTCTAGTTCAAACTTGGGGGTTCTTGGCGTGGGAGTCAGCGCCATGCTAATACGTCGGCGTACAGGTGTAGATGACGGTGGTGGTGTAGGTGCCGGGGCGGGTGGTGCTAGAGACGCCGACTTGGTGGCCGATGCGGTAGGTGCTGGCGGTGACGCCGGCGGGCTCGTAGGCGAGCTCGGCGTTGGTGGTGGTGAGGCCGGCCCATTCTTGGGTGGGGCTCGTGAAGCGATTGGCGGTACCGGTGCCCAGCGTGGCGTCGCCCGTGGTGTAGCCGTAGGCCTCGGTGCCGGCGGCGCTAAAGGCGGTCGGGGCGGGGTTGGTGCCGGTGTGGCTGGCGATGGTCTGGGCCAACGAGTTGGTGGGCTGGGCGGTATAGCGGGCGTAAATGGTGTAGCCGCCGGTGGCGTTGGTGGCAGCCTGGAGGTCTTGGCAGACCACGCCGTTGCTGGCGGCGGTGACGGTGCCAAAGGGAATGGTGGTGGCGGTGGAGGCCGCCGTGGTAGTGGCGCCGTCGCAGGCCGCCGCGGCGCCGACGGCGTTGACCGTGAAGCTGAGCGTGTCGTCAACGGTGAGCGACAGGGTGGAGGCGTTGGTGAGAATGAACAAAACGGTGGTGTTGTCGACGGGGCTTGAGGCGCAGTCGGTGTTGTTGTAGGTGTTGAATTTGAGCCAGAATTTGGTATCGGCGGCGGATGAGTTGGTGATGCCGTTGATGATGATTTTACGCGCAGCGGCCGAAGCGGGGGTTTCACCGGTGGCGTTGGTGAGCGTGAGGGTGCCGTTGGCGGGCTTGTTTAGGGTCCACGACGCTGGGGTGGGGACGTAATTGGAGCCGGCGGTGTCAAATGTGACGCCCCCGCCATTGGTGGACATGCCCGCAGGGACGGTGCTGCCGGCGGCGGTGTCGGAGTAGAGCATTTTGATGCATTTAATGGTGCCCGGCGCGCCGGTGGTGACGCTCGAAGCCGTAAAGGTGTAACTAGCGCTGATGGCGCTGGGCCGGGGGTCAGAGATACCTACCGAAGCACTCGTGAGGGTGGCGGCGCGGGCCCCGAGATTAGGCAGCAACAGTAGCCCAACGATAAAAGCACCGACGATGAGAAGGCGGCGGCGAAAAACTCGTTGATGATGGCGGCGGGTGCGTTTTGATTTTGTCACGGTCGTTTTGGTTTTATTTTGGATTAAGCGTAACCATTACGCGAGGGCTTGTCAAATTTATGGCGCTAGAGAGGCACGACTGACCGATAGCCGGTGTCGCTCGCCGAGCCAAAAACTGATCACGAGGATGCTCGTGACGGCCAGGCCGGGCCACACCAGCACCAAGTTGCCGGGGGCTTCAAATGGGCGGAGAATGCCGGACGGAACGGTACCGTTGATCTGGGCCAGCATGGTGATGACGGCTTCGGTGCCGGCGGCATCGTCGACGCGTACCGTGGGGTGGTATGTACCGGCCTGCGCATATCGATGCGTGCCCGTAACGAGGCCGGCGGCCGCGGTTGTGGTGGTTTCTTGGGAGCCGTCGCCCCAACTCCAGGTGAGGCGGTAGGGCGCTACCCCGCCGCTTAGCTTGAGTTGCCAATTCATTGCCACCTCGGGGCCGGCAGCCTGGAAGAAGTGTGTATCGCTCTCGAGCAGCAGCGGCGCGGGAGAGGGCGCCGGGGCGGGCTTGGGGGTGGCGGTGGGCTTGGGGGTGGGGGTTTCGGAGCCCGCCGGAGCGGCGCCCGGGGTCGTAGGGGTCGGCGTGGGCGTAGGACTAGGCGTGGGGGCGGGGGCGTCGTAGTAGACCGTCACGAGCGCGGAATCGGGGCCGTACTGGCTGAGCGCGTCGACATCGCGAGCCACGAGGTCGTTGGCGCCGGGGACGAGCGTGACGACGAGATTGTAGAGGCCGCCAGTATCACACGAGGTACTACCGGCAAACGTAGTGTTGCGGTAGATTTCGACCAGGAGTCCGGCGGGGCAACTCCCCCGCGTGGTTTGGGTGTTGATGCTGACGTGCTCGCCGTCGACGGGCTGGTCGATGGTGGCGGGCGTGGAGGGCGGCGGGCCCAACACGGTCAGCGAGAGCTGCGAATCGGCGGCTTGCGTCGACACCGAGGCGGCAGCGGTGAGTACGCCACACGCCAGCAACAGAAAGGCCAGCGCCGGGTACGAGGTGTGGTGATGGGCTATGAGTTTGCCGCTGTGATGATGGCCGCTCAAGCCCGGCGGCTTGGGTTCGTCGCGCGCGGCCGCTCGCAGCCGTCCGCGGGTGAGGTGATGCAGCCGGAAGACGTACGGCTCCAGCCGGACCGCGCTGCGACGCCAGACGGCTTCGACGGCCTCGCGGGCCCGCCGCGAGCGCAACAACAGCGCGCCAAGGCCCAGGAGCAACAGCCCGCCGAAGCCCAGGTTGGCATAGGCCAGCACACGCGCATCGGGCTGCGGAATGCCGGCGCGCAGGGCCGCCGGTACGATGGCGGGCGGGCCGGCGGCCCTCGGGGCGGGGCTGGCGCCGGATGCGGCGGCCGGGCCGGCGGCGGGCGAGGCGGCGGCTCCGGACGCGCTGGCCGCTACCGGCGACGCCGCGGCACCGGCAGCCGAAGCCCCGGCGCCGTGGGGCGTGGCGGCCGGGCTGCTCGCTCCCCCGGCGCTGGAGCCGCCGCCAGGTCCGCCGCCGGCCGGCGGCGTCGGCGTGGGGGTGGCGCCGGGGGTCGGGGTGGGCGTAGGGGTCGGCGTTGGGGTGGGTGGCGGGGCGGTGTTTTTGCTCACGGTGTAGTTGGCCACATTGGTGTTGGGCCCCGTGAGCGGATCGCCGCACGAGGTTACGAGCTGCAGTCCCCCGCCGTCGATGCTCACGAGCAGCGAGCCGTCGGCCGCTCCCCAGAAGCCGAAGCTGTGCGTGCCGTCGAGTGAGTTGGAGTAGGAACTGGAAAAACTAAAGCCGCCGGAACACGAAATATAGGTACCAAAGGTGTAGGCGCCGATAAACACTCCCCCACTCTGGGGGCCCGTGGGGCTTTGCACCGAGGGTAGCGCCGCCGCCACGCGTGCGGGTACACCAAGCACAACCACCACCAACAGCACCATGAGCAGGCTCCATTTGGTGGTGGGATGCGGCTTTCCAGCAGGAGCAAGATGCCCCCAGCTAACACGCGTGCTCATAGGATGAAGTTTAGCACAAGCGGCTTGGAGATGGCGCTGGGAAGCGCTAATTTGATACAAAAAACGGGCCTTTTTGGGCCCGTTTTTGTTCGATAGCGTTGAGACCTACCATGGTACCTGCAGTACTCAAACTAGGCTCCACCTCACAACTATCTAGTTTGGTTTTACCATTAGGAGTTTGGAGATGTCAACCCGGTGAAAATTTTCAGACGGTCTTTGTTTTGTAGATGCGCAGCGCTAGGAAGTACGAAACGACCAGCAGGCCGGCGCACCACGCCACGGCGATCCAGGCGCTGCTTCCGGCGGTACCATTCACCAAGAGCGAGCGCATGGTCTCGATGATGGGTGTCATGGGCTGGTTCTCGGCAAAGGCGCGCACTACCGGGTTCATGGTGGCCGTAGGGGTGAAGGCCGAGCTGATGAAAATCATCGTGAACAGAATGTAGCTAAACGCTCCGGCGCCCTCAGCACTTTTTGCAAGGAGGCCAAATACAATCGCGAGCCAGGTGGTGGCGGCAGTAAAGAGTAGCAGGATGCCGCCAAATGTCAGCCACTGCGCGAGGCCGGCACCGGACCGGAAGCCAATGAGCAGCGCCACAATCATCACCAACGCGACCGAAAAGAGGTTGGACAGCACAGATGAAACGGCGTGGCCGCCCAAGATGGACGACGGGGCGATCGGCATACACCGGAAGCGGTTAATCATGCCTTTGGTCATGTCGTTGTTGAGCCGCAGCGCCGCATAGGCGATGCCACTCACGACGCACAGGATGATGATACCTGGCGTCACAAAGTTGATGTACTTAACCGAACCGGTGTCAAACGAGCCGCCAAGCACATACACAAACAGCAGCATCAAAACGATCGGGGTGGCGGCCACAGTGATGATGGTATCAAGACTGCGGATGGTGTGGCGCAGACTGCGCTTAGCCATCACCAGGGTATCGTGCAGGGCGTGCATTAGTTCTTCTCCTCGTTTTCGTTTTCATTAATGATTTTCAAAAAGGCGTCATCGAGCGTGGGTAGCTTTTGGGAAAATTCGGCAACGTCGATGTGCGCGGCCTGAATCTGGTTGAAGAGGTGGGCGATCTGCGCCACACTGCCATCGGTGGCAATCGTAAGCGAGCGGGCATCGTCGTTTCGCGCTGGGTCGTAGCTCTCAAGTAGCTTGGCGGCGGCGTCGTGCTGCTTCTGGTTCGAAAACCTGAGCTCGATGTGGCCGTGCGGCAGGAGTTTTTTCAGCTCCTGAGCTGTGCCTTCGGCGACAATTTTGCCTTGGCTCAAAATGGCGATTTTGTCCGCCAGCTGGTCGGCCTCCTCAAGGTATTGGGTCGTCAGGAACACGGTGGTGCCTCCCTTGGCTAGGGTTTTTATGGTCTCCCACATCATGTTGCGGCTCTGGGGGTCGAGTCCGGTGGTGGGCTCGTCTAGGAAGATGACCGACGGGTCGCCGATGAGGCTCATGGCGATGTCGAGCCGCCGGCGCATGCCGCCCGAGAAGGTGGCGCTGCGGCGATCGGCCGCGTCGACGAGGTCAAATTGCTTCAGCAAATCTGCGGCGGTTTGAGCCGGATCGTCGACATGGCGGAGTTCACCGATGAGAACTAAATTTTCTCTGGCGGTGAGCACTTCGTCGACGGCCGCAAATTGCCCAGTGAGGCTGATGTGATTGCGGACTTCATCGGCTTGGGTGGCTACATCAAGGCCGCTGACTGTGGCGGTACCGCCGTCGGCATTCAGCAGGGTCGTGAGAATATTGATGGTGGTGGTTTTGCCGGCGCCGTTCGAGCCAAGCAGGGCAAAGATGGTTCCCTTTTCGACGACGAACGAAACGTCGCTCAGTACGATGACTTTTTTATATGATTTTTGCAGGTTATTGACTGTTATGGCTGTGGGGCGTTTTTCCATACTTATCCTTATATTACCGTGATGTTATTTAATGTGGCTTTGGCGCCTTTCAAGATAGCGTACGAAATTTTGTCCATGGTTGCTCCATCGAAAATGGCGTGCTTCACGGCCGTGTGATGGAATGACACATTGCGCAATACGGCGTTCTTGAACGAGGTTTTCTTGAGCGAGGCGCTATTGAAGCTCACGCCTTCGAGGGTCTGGCCATCGAAGGAGACGCCGGTGACATCGGACTGGGTAAAATCGGTATTGGTGAGATTGGCGCCTACGAAGGTCGCGCCCTGCAAGGCAGAGCCTTTGAGTAGCGTGCCCGCGAGGTTGGCGCCGTCAAAGCGCACATTGTGCAGATCGCTGCCATTAAACATGGCATGCGTGAGGTTGGCGCCGGCGAAGGATGCACCTTTGAGGGCAGTGCCTTTAAACTTGGCTTCCGCCAGGTTCGATCCATCAAATGAGGCCTCTGTGATGGCGCTGCCGCTAAAATCTGCTCCCGGCAACTCGGTGCTGCTGAGGTCGGCCTGCACCAATACTGAGTGTTTGAATTCCCGATGTACGCTGGACTCGGCCTGGTGCTTTACCTCGTCGTGCGGGACATGCTCCATGATTTCGGCAACATCGCCAAATGAGTCAACCGTAGCCTGATAGGCTTCGTCGTCGCTCTTGCCTTGGCTTTTTAGGTTATCAAACTTCTCCTGGAGATTGGCGAGCAGTTCGTGCGTCACATCGGCTCGGGCCGGAAATTCACCGTACGGTGCGAAGGCTTTGTCTAAAAATTCTTGTAGTTTCTTTTTCATCATGATTCCTTCTTACAATAACTTATCAAGAATTTGTTTGGCATAATCCCAGTTTCGCCGGTTGGCTTGGTAGAGCTCGTGGCCGCTGCCGGTGATGCGGTAGTATTTTCGCCGGCCGCCTTGCGTCTCATCGCCCCAGTAGGAGGTGATGTGGGCGTCATTTTCGAGGCGCTTGAGGCTTGAATACATGGTAGCCTCTTTCAGCTCATAGAGTTGATTTGAATATTCGTGCACGAGTTTGGTGATTTCGTAGCCATATTTGTCGCCACCCATCAACAGCTTGAGGATGATAGTGTCGGTGTGTCCGCGGAGCAGATCTGATGAGATTTTTTTATCTGTCATGAGAGCAGTGTATATCACATTACTATGACTGTCAAGGTATTATGAATCGGACCCCCATCCAGTAGGCTGGAGCCACAAGTTAGGGCTTGCTTCCGAGTAGTCGTTTTTGCTGTGCCGGCGTAAATTTGGGATAAAACAAAAAGCACCCATTTCTGGAACACTTTTTGAGCGCAGATTAAGACTGGTGGGCAATAAAGGACTCGAACCTTTGACCCCCTCGGTGTAAACGAGGTGCTCTAACCAACTGAGCTAATTGCCCAAGCCCCGAAATTATACGCAAATGCGGGGCGGGCGGCAAGCCGCGCGGAGCCCGGCGCTCGCTTAGAGCCGCTTGGCGAGGCCAGTGTTGGGGTCGATCTGGATGGTGGCGGTGAGGCCGGTGAGGCCGCGCAGCACGACATTGATGGGGTGGCCAAAGGCCGGGTTGGCCGACGAGCACATGGTGTCGATGGTCATAAAGCCGCCGCCCAGGTGGCTGCACACGGTAAGGCCGGCGTCGGTATTGAGGAAGGCTATCTCGCCGGCGGTGGCGGTGGTGAGCTGCAGTGGGTCGGGCGAGTTGAAAAAGATTTCGAAACATTCGTTGTCGGCCATGGCCGGGCAGCTGCCGGAGGCGGGTAGATTGGAGTGGGAGATAGCGCCCGTAGCGGGATCAGTGTTGGCGTAAACGGGTTCGAGTTCGGTGAGCTTGTTGTCGGGGTGGTTGTTGTCGAATTCGAGCACGGCGCCGGCGAGCTGCGACGTGCGGTTATTGCCGAGGCCGTACTCATTCACGTTGGCTAGGGAAAAATTGCGAGCGTAGGCGATATCTTGCATCACCTTATTGATACTAGAATCGAAACGCGCCTGGTTGCGCAACTGGCCCTGGCCGAGAAAGGCGATGAGCAACAGGCTCCCGGAAATGGCAATCACGATCACGAGTTCGACCAGCGTGAAGCCGTTGCTGCGCCTGCGTGCCGATGTGAGGGAGGCAGTCATAGTGATGTCACCATAGCGCTTTCGCTACGGTAGTTCAATTGCCTTGTTCCAGATTAGGGCGAACTCAAGCTAAAATGCGCCACTATGCTCAAAAGTCGAGCTATATAAAATGCTATGATGCTTTACGGTATTTAAGGTTATTATGATTGAATCTGAATCATTGTCCCGGCCACCGGACGAATCATTTTCGTCTAGCCGGGGAGCTGAGGGGTGGTCTACTGGCCTTGATCTACCCGCGCCCGCAGCCGCCGAACACGGTGAGCTAAAGGCTCCTGAACGAGAACTCACTGCCGATGAGCTTAAGGAATTGCTTGCCTCAGCAAAGGTGGAGATTGCAGATCTAAATGATTACGTCGCTCAACTAACCACTGCCATCATGAAAGATACTGGGGACGCGGATCAGCACTCTGAGGATCTGCGAAAAAAAGCCGAGGTAGACAAGCTTACCGGGCTGGGAAATCCGCATGCCTTTGCGGGGGCGAGAGCTCGGTTCGAGAGCCCAGAAGGTGCAGGGATGGCAGTGTGTGTCTTTGATCTCGGCAACCTGACGTTGCCGAACAATATTGAGGGCCATACCGTCGGAGATAGCCTCCTGGAGCGGGCGGGCGACTCGCTCAGGAGAGCAGCCAAATGGTGCAACGAGCATTGCGAACCAGTTGGCGCCGCACCAGCAACTGGGGAGCCGGCCGGACGTGGTCGCAAGCAGCTGATCCCGCCAGACAGAGGGGGGTTTCGCCAGGGCGGCGACGAATTTGCCTGGGCTCTGCCAAACACGCAGGTCACCTATACCGGTACGAACGCAGAGGGCGAACCGGCCTTGGTCATGGCGCCGTTGGCCGAAGTATTCGTGAACCGGGCTGGTGTTGAATTTGGGACAATAATGTTTTGCGGGGCGGACACCACCAGCCCGTCCGCTGAGGTAGTCTTGGGCGTATCTTCGCTCACGGGTGGATACGCCGAATGCGGCCAACCGGGAGCTCTAAGCCAAGCAGACGCGGCATCGGCAGAGGCGAAGAAGGCCCACCGATTGCCGGTGCTGGAGCGGTTTCTGGCAGATCACCGGGAGCCGGCGCCGGATAGTTTGGGCCGCGTTATCCAAATCAAGCGCGATGCGGCCGCCGGCGGCGTAGTTATCGTGGACGGTAAAGAGGAGCGCTTTGATAAAATTATCGTGGACAAGAAGGGCAACGAGCTCCCGTTATTAGCCGGGTAGCCCAAACTATTTCGCTGGCAGCTCCGTAATTAGTTTGTTGGCACGCTTAATGACCGCGTTCGATTTATGGTTTTGCTGAATCTTAAGCAATGGAACGATATCGGCCACGGAACAAGAACCGTCTTTGGTAAATTGAGCCAATGTATCCATGGCATTTGCTGCAACGATCCAGTCGACATCTTTGGTAGCAAGTAAATGCTTAAGCCAGTTTATGGCGAAGTGTTTCTGCTCAGTCGTTAGGTCAACTGCACGATAGATCTGCGCCAGATGCCATTGAATGGACGGTTGGCTACTGGTAGCTAGGTCGCTGGCGAATTTGTCTATATACGGCAGGAGCCAGTCGGGGTGCTGGCGGCAGATTTTTTCGAGCGCATCTGCAGCGCGCATGCGTATCCATGCGTCTTCATTGAATAGACGACTATACAATTCATCGAGTCGGTTTCGGTCGTTTAGTACAAGCGCTATAACTTCGTTCACTTTGCCAAGTGAGTTTGCTTTACCGCCAACCGCTAGCAAGTCTGTAAAATCTTCAGTCATGCTTTCATCATAGCAGCAGATGCGAAATTTAGATCAAACAAAAAAGCGCCCATTCCTGGGGCGCTTTCTTATCTGTAATAATCTCTCGGTGCACCAATGCGACGTTAGGTGGAACACCATTTACGACAGCATTTTTGCTGCCCTACAAGAAGCTACTCAATATACCTGATTATGCGAGCCGACGTCGAGAAATTCATAATGCTCTTCGGTCTCTCGATACACGACCCGCAAATCGCCGCCAATTGAAAACGCACGCAACCCTTTCATCGTCCCGGCAAGTGGATGGTCATCCAAGGGATAATCGCGAACACCCTCCTTGAATAACTCTAAACGTGCTATGAATTGCTTTCTGAGCTTTGGATTCGGGGAAATGCGACTTTGAAAGTTCTTTTCAAACTTACGGTGGCGGCGTATAGGCTTCACGCCCTACAGGTCTTTCATAAAGTCTTCCACAGAGGTAAATTCCTTGGCCTTACCTGACTTTTTTTCTTCGTCGAGATCAACGATCATTTGCTCGTAGCGGGCATTGGCTTCGGGACTGAGTACCACGGCTTTGCCATCAAAGTCGAGCTTGCGCCCATCGGCTTCGGCCTTCATCCACACGCGGAGATAGGCTTGAGCAGAATCAAAGCCTAAGCTGTGTGCGCGGCGCTCAAAGCCTTCGCGAACGTCTTGATCGATCGGGATTTGTAACTTGGTAGTCATAGTACCAAAATGGTATCAAAATGGTACGAGAATGTCAATTTCTCGCTACATCGGTACCAAGATGAGTATTATCAAACTACCTAAGCGAAGCTAAGAGTTCTTTTACCAAAAAAAACAGATATGGAATTACTACAAAAAGAATAAATTGGATCAGACCATGGTGCGCCAGTGCGACGTTAGGTGGAACCAGATTGAGCCCAGTATTTTGTTGCTGTATCAAAATTAAAGGATCTCGACTTCAAGCCACCTGATTAAGATAGGCCTCTGTTGCCCGCCAAGATTTTAGGCGGATAACTTTGTCTTCGTGCCCTCGTACGGCTGCCTCTATTTCCGGTCGCTCGTCACGCCTAAGTAGCGTCATAAGGAACTTCCAGCCAAACGCTTCAATATTTCCCGCAGGCATTTCAGGGCGCGTCTTGCCCCGAAATTCACGCCAACGCCTCAGGCCTCCCCAAAATGCAATATAACCTGGATAATCCAAGTAAATTACTTTGCCCGCTCTTTTAACCCGCTCAGCACCCAATGGCTCAATGTAGCCTTCGATAATCCATGTATCCTTTTGAATAACGCGGCGGATTTTTGACTCGACAACCTTTGGATCTTCTTCTTGCCAGTTCTCTTTCCAAAATATCGTGTCGAGTAAAACTGCCCGGATGTGCAGCTTGATAGACATGCGCCGAGCCAGCCGTGTCTTGCCGGTCCCGCTGACGCCAACAATGAGTATTCTTTGCATTTTTTAAAGTATATCAAACCAATGCAACAGATTAGAAATGCGATTCAAAATAAAAAGGCCTCGCATCTTGAGAGCCTTCCTATCTGTTATTCAAAAATGGTGCGCCAATGCGACGTTAGGTGGAACTCGATAGAGGCAAGTTTGACATTGTTCTGCCGTAAAATGACGGATTTGGGCTTTACTTTTGAAAGATTGATGTCTATTGAAGCAAACGCCATCCGGCCAGATACCCAACTTCTCCAAGCCTTCGGAGAAGACGTGCGACAGGCCTTGCATTAACCGAGGACAACCTCACCGGAAGGCGCGATGACTATAGGGTTACACTCTCTATCTTGCAAAGCTGCATTGAGCTGACAAAGCGCCTGGAGCGCAGGCAAGGTCAAGCGTCCTTTATCTGTGAGTGCATATTCGACCCTGGGCGGCACGACAGGGTAGGCGTAGCGCGTGATAAAGCCGTCGCGCTCTAGTTCCTTGAGCTGCTGCGATAGCATTTTGTGCGAAACGTTGCCCAGATCACGCTTGAGCTCACTGTAGCGCCAGGGCTCGGGCCGGTCGAGCCGCCATAAAATGGGCATCTTCCATTTGCCGCCGATTAATTCGAGTGCGTACTCGGGCTTATAGTTTTGAGGGTTGTTCATTAAATATATGACTCTCTAATTGGTTAGTATATAACAAACTAGTCAGTTCTTGCAATAAAGAGAGCTTTTGCGTATATGTAGGTGGGTAAAATGTAAATGAGGGATAAAAGTATGAGTACTGTTCTGGCTAAGCCTCAGCTGGCACTGTCGACCGGCGGCATTTTGGCGCTGCTTTGTATTGCACAGTTTTTGGATGGCATGGACATATCAAGCACTGCGGTCGTACTACCAGCAATTCAGCACGCTTTGGGCATGGATGCTCAGAGCCTGCAATGGATTGTATCTGGCTACGTCCTAGGCTACGGTGGATTCCTGCTTCTGGGTGGCCGGGTGGCGGATCTGTTTGGACGGCGGCGGGTATTTTTGCTTTCCATGTTGTTGTTTGCCTTGGCTAGCCTGGTTGCCGGCCTGACAAGCGAACCTTGGCTGCTCATAGCGGCACGCATTATCAAGGGCATCTGCGCCGGCTTTACCGGCCCAGCGGCGCTGTCGCTGCTACTGGGTCTGCATCAGGAGCCAGCTAAGCGTACCCATGCCTTGGGTGTATTTTCGTCTACCGGGGCGGCAGGCTTTGCGCTCGGCATGGTTATTGGGGGGCTGGTAGGCAACCTCAGCTGGCGTTACACAATGCTTTTGCCGGCACCTATTGCCCTGGTAGTAGTAGCTATTGGCGCCTTGGCTCTAGAGCGCGACAAGCCAAGCCAAAAAAGTAAGCGGTTTGACTTGCCGGGCTCGGTTATGGGCACGGTTGCGCTGCTGTTAATCGTGTTTGGTGCTGCCCAGGCTGCCAGCTATGGCTGGATTTCGATGGCCGCACTTGGGCCGCTTGGCGCAGGACTGGCGCTGCTCGGATTGTTTTTGCACCACGAACATACGCGTGCCGCTGCACCGCTGCTACCCCTAGCTATCTTCCGGCGACCAGGCCTGAGCTACGCGTCACTGCTGGCCTTCCTGATGCAAGGCAACTACGTGGCGTTTCAATTTGTGGCCGTACTATATTTGCAAAACGTACTCGGTTGGTCGCCATTCCAGTCGGCATTGTCGTTTGCGTTTGGAGGCAGCATTGTAGCACTGAGCGCCACCAAATTCGCCAAGCTTAGCTTCCGTATTGGCACGATACCGTTAATTATTGCCGGGTTACTCTTGCAAACGCTTGGCTTTGCGTGGTTTATACTGCTCGATTCTGTTCCGAACCTGGTATTGGTGGCTATCCTTCAGCTATTTATAGGATTAGGTTTTGCGATGGCTTTTCCATCGATCAACATCAAGGGGCTGGCCCAAACGCGTGAGTCTGAGCACGGTTTAGCATCGGGCATTGTGCTCTCGGCTTTCCAGATTGGCAGCGGCATCATCCTGGCAGTCGTCGCTTCCTTGTTTGCCAGTAGCACCGCCATTGGGCTGGGGCGGTATCGTTTTGCGCTTTTGCTCGTACTAGCGCTGGCTACGTTTAGCGTAATCGTGGCAGTTACTGGCGGCCGCCGTGAATATAAGGCAGCTACAGCTCCCGCGAATAGCGAGCTGTAGCTAAGTGGACTTGGCAAAAAATAAAAATACCCCGAAATTCGGAAGCATTCCTATCTGTAATAAATTGGATTAGACCTTGGTGCGCGAGAGAGGAGTCGAACCTCCAAGCCTTGCGGCGCTAGTCCCTCAGACTAGTGTGTATACCATTCCACCACTCGCGCAGAGCTGGGTTGTAACTGCGTTAGCTTAGCATGTAGGCGGCCCACAGGCAAACGATGCCCAAGAAGACGATAAACGGCCATAAAAAGAGCACGTTGAGGGTGTAATACACGGGGTTGGGTTTGGCCCAGAGGGCGGCGAGGCCTTTACTTTTGCGATAGCCCTTGCGGTAATCGTCCCAGATGCGCTGGCGGTTCAGGATGATGAGCGTGCCCGTGACGATGAGCGTGGTGCCAATGCCTACCAGGCCAACGGTCGGCTTGCTTTGGCCGAGCAGGGTGAAGACTACGAGCAGGCCCAGAAACAGACCGGGGGCGAAGGTGGGGGCGGGGGTTTTGTGACGGCGGAGTAAGTTTGATACGAGCACGGCGGGGTCTCCTTGTGATTAATACGAGCTAGGTGTAAACGTGGTAATCGTGCAGCTGACTGGCGGTGAAATGGGTGCGCAGATGGGCGCGGGCGTAGTCTTCGGTGGCGCCGGTGAGCTGGGCTGGGTTGAAGATATCTTGGGGGTCGAATATATGCTTTACTGAAGCCAAAATTTCGTATAATTCTTCGCCATAGAGCTTGGGCAGGAAGGTAGCGCGCAACAGGTTGTCGCCATGGGACGCCGAGGGCGTGCCGCCGAGCGATATGACGAGTTCGGCGTATTCGCGGGCGAGGGTGAAGAGTTTGTCGACGTCTTTTTTCTTGGAGAGGTCGAGACGAGGCTGGAGGCGCAGGTTGCCGCTGCCGGCGTGGCCCCAGAGCGCGGGCTCGAGGTCGTGCTGCCGCAGGAGTTTGTAGGTTTTGTCGATGAATTGGGGCAACTTCTCCACCGGCACCGCGGCGTCTTCGATAAACGGCAGCGCGTGCTTGGAACCATGCGACAGCCAGGTGGCGACGGTGCTGCGGCGAATCTTCCAGAGCGCGACTTGCTCGACCGGGTCGGTCGAGATTCGCACCGTGGCACCGTGACGGCGCATTATGCGCTCGGCGCGGGTGCTACGGATTTTTTGGGCCAGCTGCGAGTGGTTGTCGAATTCGACGAGCAGGGTGATGGCCGGCGTGGGGTCGGGGACGAGGCCAGTGAGGTCATCGGGGCGGAGTTCGCGGTAGTAATCGAGCACATGGCGGTCGACCAGCTCGATGGCGCAGGGGCCGAGGCTGCGCAGACGGGCTACGGCCTCGCCGGCGCCGGCCACGGTGGCGAAAAAGCCCACGGCTAGCGTGGTGCGAGGAGCGTAGGGCAGCGTGGCCAGCGTGATTTCGGTGATGATACCGAGCGTGCCCTGCGAGCCGATAAACAGCGGCGTGAGGTCAAACGAGCCATTGGGGCGGCGCACCGACCAGAGATCGTAGCCGGCGGTGTTGGGCACGCCGGTGAGGTGATGGCGTTTGATGAGGTCGGCGCCGTCGAGCAGCAGGCTGTCGACACGGCGGTAGATTTCGCCTTCGAGGGTGGTGAAGCCCTTGCGACGATTGAGCTCGCGGGCGCTGATGCGGCTGGTCTCGATGAGCGAGCTGTCGGCTAGCACCACCTTCAGGCCTCGCACGGCCTCGCGCAGGGAGCCGTACTTGACCGCGGACTGCCCGGCCGAGCCGGTGGCCACAAGGCCGCCGACCGTGGAGTATTCGGCGCCGGCCGGCTGCTGGGCCACGAACCGGCCGTGGGTGTAGAGGGTTTGCTGCATGGTCTGAAACAGAATGCCGGGCTGCACGGTAACGGCGTCGCGGTCGAGTCGCAGCAATTTGTTCAGGTGCGCGGGAAACACTACCTGCAAGCCCTCCCCCACTGCTCCCCCACTCTGATCGCTGCCCTTGCCGCGTGGCACGAGCGGCAAGGGCCGGCCGGCGGCAGCGCGCTCGGCGGAAAATTGCACGGTTTTGCGCACGTCGGCGGTGTTTTGCGGATAAATGACCGCTGTGGGGGTAGCCGTAAAAATGCTTTGGTCGGTGGAAAAATGCTCGAGGGCGTCGGCGGTATCGGTGACACTGCCGAGGAGGCGGCTGGCGAGTTCTTTGAGGTAGGCCTGCTTCATGTCCTTATGATACGGTGGCCGCCGCAAAATTACAAAATGCTTACGGCTAAGCGGCCGCGCCGAAGAGCTGAGGGCGATGCACGAGCATCAGGCGCAGCTGCTCATAGAGCTGGCTGACCGGCTCAGATACGGCGATTTTGGGTGCCTGGCACTCGTGCATCACGCTGAAACCCTGGTGTTCCTCGCGCCAGGTACGGCCGTCGGCCAGATACACCATGACCATGGGCATGAGCTTATCGAGGGCGTAGATGAACCTGGCCTCGTCGTCGGCCAGGGTTTCGTAGCGGTGGACGGCGGCAATAATCTCTTCGGCGAGCGGAAATTCCGCGTCGATCCGCTCGAGGGCGGCGGCTTCGCGCTCCCGTTTGCCCACGCGTCCGGCGGCATCGAGGGCACTGACGTCGCCGGCGTAGGCTTCGGCCAGGTCGTGAATGAGCGCATAGCGCACCAGGCTGTCGGTGTTGTAGCCAAGCCGGCCGGAGATATTGAGATACCAGCCCATCATCGCCAAATGATAGCTATGCTCGACGTCATTTTCCTTAATGTCGCGGCCGGGCACATGGATGGCCCGCACGACAGCCTGCAGCCGCAGCATGAGCTGAGAGAACTGGATCATATCATCGAGATTGAGGCCGAATTGCTTCATGGGTCTATGATATATGTTCGGTTTATGTTTGGCAAGACTATGCTAACATTATTTTGTGAGAACTCACAGCCAACCAAGGAGGGAACATCGTGTACCAACCCGGAATCGTGTACGAGCGTACTCCCGAAGAGTACCGGGACCCATTTTTGGCCTGGAAGCGGGAGGATAGGGCTTTCTTTGCGGCCGGGGCATGCCATATTCTGGCGCATATGTTCTTGGAGCTGCATACCGGGGAAGGCTACAAGCTCATCCATATCAAGCCCAGGGGAGAGCAGCCAGGTCACCATATGTACGCCAGCAATGGGGTGTGGGTGTTTGACTTCAACGGCTGGACCCGCGAGGAAGAACTACTCGAAGTATACGGTGCGGCGTATCGGCAAAAACACCCTGGCTGGGAGTACGAGCGGATAGTAGTGGAGGAGGGTCTGCCGAGCTACGCCCTCAAGAACAACCACCGACCACCGGAGTATTTTCCATACCTACCCTGGGAGCGAGCGTATACCTACATCAAACGCTTCCCGGCGGAACCGCCATCCGAGTAACGGCGAGGCCAGCCGAGGCTGACTAGCGGCTGCGGCGGAGGGTTGGACCCCGACGATCTAACCCTCCGCGGCTTCAGTTTGGGTCGATTCTATGCGATTAGTGCCGTGTGCGGAACTTTCTTATGAGCAATATAGCCAAAGACAGTCCGATGGCTAGCAGCGCAAGTTTTGGCGAGCCCGCGTTCCAGTAGCCGATGGCTGAATCTAGCGCAGGTATTAGCGCCAGCAATATGATCGCTACGAGACCGAGATTTATTTTGTAAGCACCAAGCGATTTTCCCGGTTTTAAGGCGAAGTACACCATCGCAGCGGAGAGTGCTGGCAAAAAGATCCATGTGGTAAAGTACAGCAGCCAATCGAGGTCAGTGAAATTCTGGGTCATTTTCGCGGCACGCGGAACTTCTTTGCGAGCACCATAACACTTGAAATTCCTACCGACAGCCAGCCAAGCACCGTTGTCCCGGCCTGCCAATAGTCTAGGCCGAAACCATCCTGCATCCCCAAGCCTATAAGCGTAATGAGGGTTAGCCCAACCGTGACAAAGTAAGGGACGAGCTTAACCTGGCTGATTGTGGCGCAATAGATCGAGAGAATCGACAACCCAGGCAGCAAGAGCCAAATAATAAATGTGTACGTACCGATATCCATATCCTGTTTCAACTATCTCTGTGCTCGAGGCTTTCTCCGAAGTATTATCGCTATCGACAGCACAATAGCCACCCAGCCCAGTTGCACTGGCCAAGCGGTCCAGTATTGATGCCATGCGAGGCTACTTACTGAAAAATCCTGCTGCCATGGCGAAGCCAAGCATACAAGCACCAATAAAACCACGCCAGCAGTGCCCGCGAAGGGCCAGAGCGTCTTCTTGATGAATAGGGCGACGATCACTAGCAACATCGATAGTGCAGGCAGGGAAATCATAGCCAGCAAGAGGGCTGATTCGAGATTGGTGAAGTTTGCTCCCATGCTGCTAATGCCGAGTTTGGCGATTCCTTCTGGCAAAAAATATGCCGGTTGCTAGTAGCACCGCAATCCAACCAACCAAAACAAAGACGTTTGACCAATACTTATTCCACGGATCAATATCCGTTTGCATCCAATATACGGCCAAGTATGTTAATGCAACGACTAGTGCGCCTTGGCATACTGCGTACGGCCATACTCGTTTGAAAAGTATCGAAACGAATACGAGAATTATTGATAGCGTCGGTACAAGTACGCCCGCAATAAGCGCAAACGCAACCGGTAATGTGAAGCCGTCGGACATTATTTATTATCCTTCAGCATTTAAGGCCGTTGGCTTCCACGTTTGCGGCGCCTACCTACAAGGATGGCGAACAGCGATACAATTACAGCCATAAAGGCGAGTATCGCCGGCCATTCATTCAGACTAAAATCATCGGGAGCGAGCACTGCGAAACCGAATAGGACAACTATCAACAAACCGAGGTTGATCTTGTAGACAGCGAGGGATCTTCCCGTCCTTAACGCGAAGTACATTAGTGTGATCGATAACGCGGCCAGCACCACCTGAAAGATTAGCGTGAGGAGTTCATCTCCGGAAAAACTTACCATCAGCCAAAATGATACCAGCTAAGGCTTCAGGCCGCCATTGGCGCCGCAGCGGCTATCCTCGGCCGCGCCGGTCAAGCGGGTGGTGATGCTGGTGAAGCTGAGTGGTTTGTCCCGACCATTGGGATACGCGTAATAGCAATCGGGCAAATATGACATGCCGGCGCCAAAATATGAATTGAGAATCAGCCGAAAGATGTTTACGGAGTCGGCCGCGTCGGTGTCGCGAGTCCAATCGGCGGCCGGGATGTGGTAGGCGGCCAAATTTCCAAACTTCATCTGCAGGTTGGCGTCGGACCACTGCCGCATGTCGCCGGCCTGCAGGAGTCCGTCCAGATCGTTGGCATCGAAATCTTCGTCGTTGAGCTGCGCGGGGTACGGCCCCTCATCCGATTGCAGTACGACTACGGCCTGACCTCGGCTGGCGGATTGGATGTTGCTCAAAATGGTCTTCATTTGGCCATTAATGTATTGCACCTGGCCGAGATATTTCTGCTTCACCGGTGCGCCTATGTTGTCGCTGTTGGTAGTGGTGGAGATTGAGCCGTCGGCATTAAAGTTGTAAGGGTCGTGGGGGACCAAAATGTGCGCAAAAATGAAGCGCCCGCCGGGAGGTGCGGCCGCGAGATCCTTGAGTGTTTGGAGCTGGTAGTGCGCCATGTCGACATCGCCCAAATTGGTGTAACGCAGGGCCTGAAACTGCCCGATACTGGGGCTAGCTTGAATAAACCGGCTGAAGATGCTCTGGCTCAGGATGATCTTGGGGAAATTATCGAGAGTAAACGTGTGGCCGAGTAGCGTGAAAATGCCGGTTTGCTGGTAGGTATGATCGGCGACAGGGGATTCATTTGAGGTCTCGTACCAATTGCCGACGAGATTGTAGCTATAGCCCAGCTTTTGCAGGGTCTGCGCCACGGGGGCTTGGCGGATGGTTTCATTGAAGGGAATGACCGTTTGTTTCGTGGAGTTTTCGAATTGCTGCACGATGGATGTGTTGTAGTCGGCGCTCATCGTGGAGGCTATCGACATGGTGGTGTACGGGTAATTGTTGTGAGCGGACGGGTTGACGTAGTAGTGGTTGTCTTTGAGAAATTGGATGAATTCGTCGTTGTTGAAGCCAAACTGGCTCGCTAGCACGTCTTGGCTGGCGTAGCGATCGAGCACAATGTAGTAAATATCGGGCTTGGGGCTGGCGGGGGTGGCGGCTGCTGTGGTGGTTAAGGCCGGGGCTTTGTAGAAGAATTGTGGCCATTCAACGGCGAACTCCTGGACGACGGTTGCGACCTGGATGGCGAATGTGACGCTCACCGCGATGGTGGCGGCGCGAACGATTTCGCGCGAAGACCAACCGCGCAGCCGCACGAGGCGACTCGCGAGACGCCCGATCGCCGCTGCCAATGCACCGAGTAGCACCATAAACACCAAGCTGTAGACCCACCCGACGCCCACAAACGGTGAAACGGCGTCAAAGATCGGGGAGATCGTGCTCAGGCGGCCGTCGTAATTTGAAACCAGCACTAGCACCAAAAGCCCAGCCGCGAGACCGGCGGCCAGCGCGTCTTTGCGCCACGAGCGGTAAAATACGGCCACCACCAGGGCAGCCGTAAGGAGGTCGACGATTACCGGCAGGAATAGGTCTTGCACCGACACTTGGTAGCGGTTGCCCAAGAAGCTGGCGAGCGTGGGCAGGAGCGACAGCATGGCGGTGGAGGCGACTAATTTGCCAGCCGGGAATCGACGGGTCGGCAAGGCGGAACGCCATCGGGCAAGGAACGTGGCCACGAGGGCTCCTTTCAATTCAATAAAACCTTATTACGATAGAACCAAAAGCATCTGAGGACAAGCTTAGCGCATTCGGGCGAAGAGGTGTTGGTAATCGGTGACGAGTCCGTCGTCGTCTACATCGATATTGGCGGTGAAATCGGGCGTTTCGACGTCTTGGTAGCGATATTTTTTGGGGCCGAGCCGGCGGTAGCGCTGCTGCACTTTTGTGAGCGAGAAGCTGTTTTCGTCGAAGTAGAGCGTGTCGATGGTGAGTTCTTCGTCGTCCACAAATGGGGCGCGCTTGATGGGCAGCGTGTTGGTGAAGGGCGAAAAAGAGAGATCGATGTAGGGTATGCCGTCGAATTCATGAAGCGTTTTGCCCGCGGCGTCACGCCAGGTGCCGGCGTCGTGATGCAGGGCTATGGTTCGTTCATCCAAAAGCGACGTGATATTGGCGCTCTTGATCTCCCACGCGGGCGTGAGCAGCAATTTATACTCGTATGCGAACACGGCGCCCTGATCGGTCTTGCCGGCGGCAATGCCGTGTTCCTCGATCGCCTGAGCGGTGACGACCTGCCGGTGCACCACGGTGCTGGGCCAGGCGAGCGACTGCCAAACCATGTCTTGGATGCGTGCCATGATTAAATTGTATCAGAATGGACTCACCCGAACATCAAGCCTCGGTGAGATGTGCCAGATTTTTGGAGATAGTCACTATGATTTGCTGCAAGTTTTGCCATACTCTTTGCAAATATAAAAAAGGAGGTATCCATGAAGATACGCGCATTTACCAAGCTAAGGACTTTGGGTATAAGCGCCCTCATGTCTGTTCTCCCCGCTGCCTTGTTGGCGGGACCGGCACAAGCCGCGGCCAATCCCTACACGCCTCAAGGGGTTTGTGGTTCTGGCTACACCGTACAACGTTCACATGCACTTAGTGGCGCTGTAGTTTATCAACTTTACAACGGCTCATATAATTGTGTGGTTACTATTAAGACGACACAAGTCGGCACCCCAACCCGTACCACGGCAGGGTTGCAAACGAGTGGTTCAAGCTGGGCCTATGACACCGGCGACTACAAATACTATGCCGGTCCAGTTAAGCAGTATGGCAAGGGTAAATGCGTGCGATTCTTTGGCTACCATGGTGGCACAAGCTACACCAGTCCATGGGGTAATTGCGGCTAGCGCAAGGGCGCCGCTGGCGTCAGGGTTATAGAAAAGCCCCAGAATTTCTGGGGCTTTTCTATTCACGGAATAAATTGGATCAGACCTTGGTGCGCGAGAGAGGAGTCGAACCTCCACACCGTTGCCGGCACTAGAACCTGAATCTAGCGTGTCTACCATTCCACCACTCGCGCGAGTGGGTTTGTAACTGGACTACATTAGCATAATTTGCCCCTGGGCGGAAGGGTTAGCGCGCCGGGGTGAAGCGTTGGCGGACGGTCCAACGCTCGACGCCGTAAAAGCGGTCGGCTGGGACGACGAGTCGGTGGGCGGTGAGGCCAGCGACCGTATTGCTGGTAGCATAGGTGTAGCCGGATTCGTAGAGCACGACGGCGGGGACGTCGGTATTCCAGGCCTTAAGGAAGGCATCGTATTTGCCCTGGCGCACTTGGGGGTCGCTCTTGATGCGGCCGGCCTCGAGCGCGCGATCGGCGTCGGCCGAGGTGTAGGCCGAGAGGTTGATGCCGGGGTCTTTGGCCTGACTGGAGTGCCAAAATGAGTAGACATCGGGGTCGGAGCCGAGGTTCATGCCGTAGAGCAGCAGCTGGAAGTTGCGCGGGCGCATGTAGGTTTGCTGAAGCTGCTCGCGGCTGGCAGCCACCACCTGGAGTTCAATGCCTAGCTCAGCCCACTGCCGTTTGATCTCGCGGGCGGCCTGCTCCAGCTCGCCGCCGCTAAGGGTGACGAGTTTGAGGCTGAGTTTGGTGCCGGTTTTTTGGCGAGTCGCGCGCGAACCGCCGGTTTGGGTCCAGCCGGCGGCATCGAGCGCTTGGCGGGCGGCGGCGGGGCTGAGTGTGGCCGGCGCGTATTTGTTGGTGTAGCCCAGCTGGCCGGGCAGCAGCGGCTGGGTCACGATGGTGCCCTGGGCGCCGGTAGCGGCATCGAGCACAAGCTCGCGGTCGATGGAGCGGGAAAGGATTTGCCGCAGATCTTTGTCGCCCAAAATGGGGTCGGCGGTAGCAAAAAAGAGAGTCTGGGCGTCGGGTAACGTCAGGTTGTACTCGGATAGACCAGTTTGGCGGCCAGCCTCGGCGGCCAGCTCGGGGTAAATCCGGCCCGGCGAGGTCACCTGGCGCTGGGCATACGCCTGGAGCGTTTTGGCGGGAGTGTCATATAGTTTAAATTGGAATTCGTCTATTTTGGGCTTTCCCAAGTAATATTTGGGATTGGCGGCGAGCTCGATGATTTTGGCCGAGGGGGCAAAAGTTTTGATTTTGAAGGGGCCGGTGCCCACAGGATTCTGGTTGAAGGCGGCCTCGCGCAGCAGCGAGGGCTCTACAGACTCGAGCAAATGACGAGGCACAATACCAACGGTGGTGGAGTCGAGAAACGAATTTAGGGCTTGGGGAAGGGTAAAGGTGACGGTAAAGTCGTCTTTGACGTCTACCTTCACGCCGTCCCACGATGAAGCCAGCGGCGAGCGCGAGTCGGGATTTTGGATGGCTGCGAGCGTAAAGGCGACGTCAGCCGAGGTGAAGGGCACGCCGTCGTGCCATTTGACACCGTGGCGGAGGTGAAAGGTGTAGCTCTTGCCGTCGCTGGAGACCTCCCAGGCGGTGGCGAGATCGGGAATGAGCTGCCGCCGGGAGTTGTAGCGCGTGAGACCGCTAAATATGAGGCGGTTGATGTCGCCGGTGGTAGTGGATTCGGGCAACACGGGGTTGAGGGTCTGAACCGTGCCCACGGCGGCTTCGCTGTAGGTTCCTCCTGGTAGCGACACCGCGATCTGAGCGATCTGAGCGATGGCGCCCAATTGTTGGAGCAAACCTACCAGACCGATGGCCGCCACCAGCCACCACAGCAGCAAAAATCGGCGCACTACGCGCAGCTGATGCCATTTACCCCAGAGGTGGCGCTCGATGTAGGCCGCGGTCAGTTTGTGGCTGGTGCGGACTGTTCGGCGCAAGCGGCGCAGGGCCCGCCGATACCGGAACCGTACATAACTAAACATTACTTTTTGAGGAGAATGCTCAGAACCACCGACAGCACAAATACCACGCCGAATACGATGGTGGCGTTAAAGACCACCGCCTCGGCGCCCCGGCGGGAACGATAGAAATTGGTGTCACCGCCAAAGGTAGCCCCTAGGCTCTGGCCACGGGACTGAATGAGAATGAACAGCGTGAGGAAGATGGCGGAAATGATGGTGATGGCATTAAACAGGTTGCGCATGCTTGGGTTCCAGCAATTCGGTTAAGAGATAGTTCACGATCCAGATAATAACAGTGGCGACCACCGCCGTCCAGAACGACCGCAGATGGAAGGCGGGATAAATCTTGGTGACGAGGTACAGCATGAAGGCATTGACGACCAGGGTAAAGAGGCCGAGCGTGAGCACAATAGCGGGAAGTGACAAAATGACAACCAAGGGCCGGAGAACGGCGTTGACGATCGAGAAAATGAGCGCTGCTACCACGAGAACGCGGAGTTTGTCGTTGTAGTCGATGCTGCCGCTCATGAGTTCGGCGGCGGCCCATAGGCCCAGGAAGTTTACGAGCACGCGCAAGGCGAATTTACGTAGCATAGCTCAACTACAGTAGCACAAATGGGACGGGTTTACTAGGCAGCCGGTAGCCAATTTTACGCCACCTTGCGACCGGCCGTCTCCAGGATTTTGCGAATTTCGTCGATGGAACGATCGAGGCGGCGGGGTCCTGGACCGCGCTGCCATGGGGGGTCATCGCCGGCCTGCTTGTGGGCGCCGGGGTGAGCGGCATTGTAGGTGCGGGCCTGATCTTCGCTGATGCCATTCACCCAGTCGTGGATGCGCTTGGGCGGCCAGGGGGTGAATCTGGCATTGTAGTCTTTCACTTCGGCATCGGTGACAAGCTGGATGCGGGTCTTGGTGGCGGCTTTTTGCTTGTTGCCCTCCTTGTAGACTCGTTCGAGTACATCAACGCCCTCTATCTTGTTGCCTTGCGCATCTTCGCCTTGGTAATCCTTGACGGCGGTGGCCACCCGCGGATCTTGCATGAAGCGGTACATTTCTTGCCAGTTGTCGGCGTCGAGTTTACTGCTGAGTTTTTGGTTGGTGAGCATTTGCATAGCGTTATCGATGGCGGCCTGGGTGAGTTCCGGATTGCTGCCGTACTGCCTGAGCACCTCGTCGTGGTAGTCGCGCTTGCTGGTCCAGCCGGCGACGGCGTAGTCTTCGGCCGAGATGCCGTCGTAGGCGCCGGAGGTTCCCGAATGGAGGTCCGGGGCCTGTGAATAGGGAACATTGGCTATGCCCTGTTCCCAAATTTCGCTGGCGAGGCCGTCGAAGCGACTACCGTCTACGGCTTTGTCGGCCGTGCGGCCAAAGACGCGGTATTGGATGCGGCGCAGGGCCTCACGGCCGGCGTTGGTGTAGTGGAGGCGATCCATCGCCGCAATGGCGACATCGGGCCGAAACTCGGTGCCGGTGAGGGATTTTTCCACCAATTCTTCGAGCTGAGGTATGGTGGTGGGGTTGATTTCGTGGCTCTTGATGCGGTCGCGGATTTCGCCCTTTACTTTGTAGCCCTTAATTTTAAAGCCGTTGGGACCGCTGGGATCAAGTGCCGGCTTGCCGGTGGATGTATCGATTTCATAGATGGGGATGCGGTTGTTGTCTTTGTCGAGCTCGTAATCGTAGACGATGAAGTCGTCGTTGGCTGCCTCGGTGGCGCGAGTGGCGATGATTTGACTGCGGGCCTTGTTGCGGCTGGCGGCCTCCGCCTGCTGGAAACTCCGGTTGAGCGCCTGGCCGGGGCGGGTGAGCTCGTAGCGCTCGCGGTCGGCGCCTTGCTGGGCGGCGATGGACGCCACTTGGGACTCGGTGCTCACAGCCAGGCGCTGGGCGGCCTCGAGGCGGTTGGGGGAGGCGGCGGCTTGGTTTAAGGCCGCGACTTTGGCATCGGCGGCGACGGCTTGGTCGACGGCCGACTCGTAGGCGGCGGTGCCTTGGGCGGTAATGGCCGACTGCTCCATTTCGGCGCGCATGGCGGCGACTTCGGCCGGGGTGCCGGTCTCGAGGGTGTCCTTGACCTTCTTCTCTTTGGCGGCGTAGGCGGCGTTGCCGGCTCGCGTGCCAGCCTCGGCGGCCTCCTTTTCGGCGTCTTTGATGTCTCGGCCGGCGGCAATGGCGGCGGCTTTGACGCGGGCGTGGGTGGCGTTGTAGGCGTCGTTGCGGGCTTTTTCGACCGGGGCTTGGCGCAGGGCGGCTTCGTGGGTCTCAACGGCGCCC